>JALWLW010000034.1:0-2122 GCA_027081065.1 Campylobacteraceae bacterium | reverse complement strand
ATACAAACTTGGTCATCTTCACATTCAGGTGTACATATTTTTTCAGCTTTAACACAAATTCCGTTATTACAAACTTCATCAGCATTTGGACAAACGCCATGTATAAATTCTGCAGAACATTTATCTGCAGGCTTGGTGTTACTGCCATCACATGATGTTATAAATAGCATTAGTGAGGCTATTATCATAAATAAAAAACTTGAATACTTCATTATTCCTCCAAAAGCACAATAAGTTTTTGCTTTATATCCTTTTTTAAATAAAAATACAAGTATAAAAACTGTTTTTTATAAGAAAATCATAGTATTATAAATAAATGACTTATTTAAGTATTAGAAAATTTAATTTACTCTAAATTTTAATAATAACTAAAAATTGTATTTTTAAACAAAAATTGTTAAAAAATACAAAAAATAATGTTATACTCATACTTGGAGAAGGATGAAATTATTATTCAAATAGTTTTCAATCCTTCATCCTAGATAATTTATATTTAAAGCTCATAATTACGAGAGCTTAGGAGAAACAAGATGCATAGATTATATTCTACTATCATCATAGTATTTTTAACTTCTACTCTACTTGCAAATGCAAGTGCTTCACATGCAGAAAGTTCAAAATTTATTGGTATCTTAAAACAACAACAATTTTTAGTGCAACAAGTTGCAGAAGAGTATCTTGCCTTACAAAAAGATCAAAAAAATACCAAAAAAAAGCAACAGATGCAAGAGACTATCCAGCATTTCAATCTCAATCATCTCAAGCTTATTAAGAATCGAAGCAATACAAAACGTATCAACCAGAAGTTAAAAAAAATAGATCAGCTTTGGAAAAATTCCTTAAAACTTGCCAAAATTAAAAATAATTCACGCATGACGAATCTATCACGTATGATTAACCTAAATGTGAGTGATATCATTAAAGAAATAAATGCACTCCATTCACTTTATAAAAAATTACATCAATAAACAGGAGGGGAGATGAAAAAAATTTTTTATATCATTATTTTCACAACAATACTTTTCATCCAAAATTCTTTTGCATTAAGTAGAGCCAATGTTATTATTATGGAATCTACAGAAAATATTCAATATTTAGTCCAAAGAGTAACACGAAACTACCTCTTACTCTATAAAAGACCCAATGATTTTATCTTAAAAAATAAATTCAAAGAAAATATTAAACAACTAGAAAAGAACATTAACAATATTGACAAGACAACAAAAAATTTAGCTACTAAAGATATTTTAGACTTTTATGCTTTTCGCTTAGAATTTATGAACGAATTATTGAATCAAAAAATTACGATCAAAAATATAAGAGAATTATTAGAAAATAGTGAATCTATGCTTGAGGGAGCAAAAACAATAACTGAACAACACCAATATAAACTTTCAGAAGAAGAGAGTATGCTTGTGCGTTATAAAGAGTTAATTTATCTTATTGAAAGTGTCAGTAAATATTATTTAGCCTTTGAAATTGGGCTTAGAGATGACATATATAATCAAGCCATGAAAGATATTTTAAAAAAAATTGATAATGATCTTAAAAAAATTGAAACATATGATTACAACCCTGAATTAAAAGAAAAATTCCTCAAAATCAAAAATATTTGGCGTACTCAAAAATATTTTATACCCATTAGAGAAGAAAGTACATTTCCTAGTCTTATATTAGAATCCAATGACTATATTAATGAATTATTAAGTGATCTAGAAGAATATCATAAACAAAATTTATAAGGAAAAGACTTTACCATGACACTATTTTCTAAAAAAAACATTTCAATTTTATTCATTAGTTTGGTAACAGTAATCCTTCTCTCAATACCAATATATTTTGGTTACTTTAAATACCAAGAAAATCAAAATATCTCTAAGACTCTTAACAAAAATATTCTCTCTATTCATGTGAGCTCATTACTCAAAGAGTTAGGTCAAGAGAGACTAAAATCAACGCTTTACCTTGCTACACCAAATCAACATAATTTAAATGCATTAAATAATCAACGAAAAATTGTCAATCATCAATTACAACAAAATCAAGAACTAAACTTAAATCAAGAAATACAAACACTTATTCAAATACGAAACAGTGTAAATAACCTCTCAATCAATTATCG
>JALWLW010000033.1 GCA_027081065.1 Campylobacteraceae bacterium | reverse complement strand
GGTAGATGCTCTTCTGTTAATGCTGTACCAAGCGTTGCCACAGCCTCATGGAAACCAGCTTGATGAAACATAATAACATCAAGATAGCCCTCACAAACAATAAGTTTTTTATTTTTATAAATCGACTCTTTAGCTTTAGCGTAACCATACAGTAAACGAGACTTATTAAACATCTTGGTTTGAGGTGAGTTAATATACTTAGCAGGATGATTACTAATCGTACGCCCCCCAAAACCAACAATAGCCCCTGAAGTAGAGTAAATAGGAAAAGTGATACGCTCCGTTAAACGAGCATAAAATCCCCCTCGTTCACGCTGTGCTATCACTCCTGCCTCTTCTGCTTTTGGAATAGGTAGCATGTTTTGTGAAAGAAAATTCATAAGCTCATGCGAAGCCCCTACATAGCCTATGCCAAATGTTTCAATAGAGTGCTGAGTAATACCACGGTTACGTAAATACTCCAAGGAAATAGGATTAGCATCTAAATTTTTAACATACCAAGCTTGAACTTGCTCTAAAACCCTTCTGGCTTCATTGTTGTCTGTTGTTCCTTGGGTATAAGCTAAGGAAAAGTTCATCATAGAGGCTATTTTTTCTAACGCTTCTGGATAGTTTAATTTTTCATACTCTTGCACAAACTTAATGGAGTCACCACCAACACCACAACCAAAACAATGATAAATCTGTTTAGTAGGGCTAATAACAAAACTAGGTGTCTTCTCTCCATGAAAAGGGCAATTTGCCTTAAAATTAGCTCCAGCTTTTTTGACTTCAATATAGTTTGAAATAATATCAACAATATCCATATTATTTTTGAGTTGTTCTACTGAGCTGTTATCAATCATAAAAGTATTATAGCAAAAGCTCTTAGTATAAACTCAACTAAATTCAACAAAAAAAATAGATTCTATATCTTCCAAAATATAGAAAATGTAAACTTTAACAAAAAAGAATAACTTTTTTACAAAGATTCCATTTTTTGCTCAGCTATTGTCTTATAATCACATTTTTACCCCATTTACTTAATAGAATATATACATTAAAAATGAGCTAAAAAGGATAATTTATGACAATAGCACTAGATAATAACTATTATAAACAAGCTGATGATGAGCAATTAAGCCAAGAAGAGTTACTCTTTTTTCAACAAGAGTTAGAAAAACAAAAAGAGAAAATTCAAAAAACTTTAGAGATAAAAGTTCAAGAGTTAAATGAGCATAGTGAAGCAAAAGATGAAGCTGACCATGCCTCAATTGCTCTTGATGCTGTAACCAATAATATTATTTTAAGAGAACAACAAAAAACCCTTAATCAAGTCCAAAGAAGCCTTAATAAAATTGCCTTAGGTACTTATGGAATCTGTACGATATGTGATGAGAAAATTAACATCGAACGACTAAAAATTCAAATGTTTTCTGAGCATTGTGTTGCTTGTAGAAATGAGTTAGAAAAACAACGATAAACAAGAGAGTTTTAACTCTCTTGTAAAGACTTAAAATAAATTAATTCCTATTCTACCCTCTTCTATTTTTTTCATTACCCCATCAAAGACCTAATAATCTCCTCACCTTAATGTCACCCATGCCCAAAAAATTTAAAGCTGACTCAATACCATTAGCAACACCTCTAGCTGAGTGAATTTTACTCTACACCAACCCCACCAAAACCATCAACAACGGTAAAGTAAAAACCGACAACAGACAAGAGACCACTATCCCAACGGCAATGACCTCTCTCTCCATAGGATAAAGCTCTGCAAGTATAAACGGTGTAATCGCCATGGGCATTCCTGCTTCTAAAACTGAAATACCCAAGACCTTACCCTGCCCTGCTAAGTAAAAATAGAGCAAAAAAAGTGTTGGTATAACAAAGAGCTTTAGCCCCACAAGTCCTACGACGTGTTTGTACTCAACCTTGGGCAATTCACGAGCTAAAAAGATACCCAACGAAATCAAAATAATCGGTGTTGCTCCACCTGCTAAAAGCTCTACAGTTTTTAAAACCACAAAAGGTAATTTTACCTCAAGCATCAGTATAAAAAGAGAAAAAAGAACAGCCAAAAGCAGAGGGTTTTTCAAGGTGTCTACTAAAATTTTAGGGCTAATGCGTTTATGCACAGAAAACTCTAAAACCCCTATGCCAAAGGTAAAAAGTATAAGCGTATAGAGTGCCACGTGCATACTCACCAAGCCCTCAGAGTTTGGAATAAGCGAACTCACTATAGGAACCCCCAAGTAACCAACATTTCCAAAAAATACTGAGATAACATAGGTGTTAACCATACTCTTTTTTAACCCCAGATACTTCAACCCAAAGTAAAGCAGAAATATAATGCCCACCAAGAGTACAAAGTTCCCATAAATAAATGAAAAGTCATCTATGGTTTCGAGTTTTACTTTTATCATACCTGAAAATATCAGAGCAGGAAAAAGCAGATAGACAGCTAACTTATTTAAAACAGCTGTCCATGAGTCATCGGCAATGCTCTTTCGTAGACCCCAACCCAACAGAACCAAGAGTATGAGAGGGACTAGGGCTTGGATGATTAGTTGCATGTTTTTCCTTTATTATAATGACCAAATCTACACACAAGATGTTTAATTTTAAAACTATACCCAACATTTTTTTAGGAGAGACAATAACTATCTCTCTAATTATCGGTACAGTTTTAACGCTTGTAGCTGTTAAGTTTTTGAATGATTAACC
The DNA here is from genome assembly GCA_027081065.1 of Campylobacteraceae bacterium. Next base: position 3,202 of record JALWLW010000033.1, on the reverse strand, counting down.
TTTTATTTCCCATCTTTATATTTTGCCACCTCGTTCTCAAACATAACAAGAAAAATATTATCATAATGAGACGCAAGTTCTGGAATATTTCCAAGCTGTCTATACTGTTTAACCTTGAATCCAGCAGAGGTATAGTGAGCAATTAACCCTTTGTTATCTCCCCATGTATCCATACGAACATATCTTCTTTTATTTTGAATAACATACTCATAACCCCAACCTAAAACTATTTTACTCAAATTAATTTCTTTCATTTTTCGGTTAGAACACATTCTATGAATATAAATGGCATCATTCTTCTCTTGTTCTTCCCAAATAACAAAATCTTCTAAAGCCAAAGAGAAAAATCCAAGCAATTCATCACTTTTATTATAAACACTATAATGCAACCCCTCATCTATTTCAAGAAGAATTTGTTCTCTTGGGAAAATAGGAAAAATGGGATAATTATTTTGTTTATGATAGGCAATTGCTTCTTGCCACAAGGTATAAAAAATATTTATATGAGAAGATTTACTTTTTTTGATTTTCATTTATTTTTCCTTCTTCAAAATCACTACCCACCCAATATCGGTACACTTTTCAATAATAGCATTAGGTATAAGCTCATAAAGGGCTGTTTTGCTAAAACACAAAGAGTGAAATCCCTCTTGGGTTATAATCTTATACTCTTCAATATCTAAATTTTCAAACCCCATAACTTTATAGAGTTCTAATCTAGCAGATATAGATTCAGGAGAAAAAGTACTAATAATAATTTTTCCTCCTTGTTTAATTGAGTTTAACATTGACTCAATCATTCCTTTTTGATTCTCTACATTTCCAAAAGTATTATACATCGAAATAGCAACATCAAAAAGTTCTGTAGATTGATAGTTCTCAATATCTCCGACCTCAAATCTAATTTTATCTGATATGCATGGACTAGAAGCCTCTTCTAAATAGCTTCTATTCATATCAATCCCTAATCCTTTGCTAATCTGTGGTTCTAAAATCTTCAAGTGCCGTCCATTACCACAACCAAAGTCAATAACCGATGAATTTAAGGCTATATTATTTTTTAGATAACTAATCTCTTCTTTTAGATAAGCCTCTATTTTTGGTACTTGATGGGCTGTTTTTAATAAATCATCTATTATGTTTGCCTCATCATTTTCCCACGCTTTTTTTGATACACTCATGATTTAATCCTTTTCTCTTTTTCGTGCAACAACCTCAAAATAAAAAGTATATTCATTCTCTCCAAATACCTCATTTTCATCAATGCTTATAATCTCAAATCCATTATTTTCAAATAGCTCCTTGACACTCTCAATAGTATGCATTGGATAATTAGTTTTAAAACTGCTATAAGCTTCAGCTTTTTTTTGAATAAGCTTTCTCTCTTGTAGAGACATCTCTTTACTGCAACTAACAGCCCTGTTAACAAACTTATCTTGTTCCCCTATTGAAGCTTTTTGTATTTCATCTTGATATAAGCCTTTTCGTAAAGTTGTAATATAGTAGCCATCTATATTCAACAACTTGTAGATGTTTTGAAGCATAACAACTTTATTTGAATTTGAGAAAAGATTTAAAAATGCATCATTGACAACCAAATCATACTTTGTATTTGACTCAAACTCTTTCATCATATCTCTTTGAATCATATTCCACTTTAGTCCATTCTCTTTGGCATAAGTCTCACAAGCTTTGAGAGGAGTAGGGCAGATGTCTATAATGTCTAATTCTACTTTTGGTTGTAACAAAGAGATAAAATAAGGCATAGAGATACCAGCTGTACCAACAACAGCTATCTTATTGAGTTTCAAATGAGTAATCTGCTGATAAAATTTTTCAAATAAAAATGGACCTGTAACTAAGTCTAAACATTTTAAAATACACCATGAACCATGATACCATCTACAGTTGTCATGACACAACTCTTTTGAAATTTTATCGATTTCTCTCCATCGTTGACATATCTCTTTTTTTATTTTTTTTTGCATTTTTTCCCTTTTTTAATATGTTACTTATTTAGATGGTGTTGTCAGGGACAACACCCTACGCGTCAAAATAAATCTATCTTCCTCATCTCCATAAAAATCCTTCTCAAATCTCCTCTCTGTAAATCCAAGCTTCTCATAAAGAGCAATGGCAAGTGGGTTTTTAGGATATACGGTTAAAAATGAGTCCACTTGTAGTTTGTCTATCTCCACTAAAAGCACCCTCATAAGCTCTGTTCCTATCCCTTTTCCTCTGTGGGCTTTCTCTACCATGAGTTTGTGAACAGCATAGGTTTTATTGTTACAAGGAAAAGCGAGTGCAACACCTACTATATTCTCTTGCTCATCAACAGCTACAATGGTTAAAGCATACTCAACCCATATTCTCCAAACATGCTCTCCGTCAGGTATGTATGTTCCCTTGAAACTCTCTTTCCATGCTTCTCTGTCTAGTTCAGCTATGGCTGTAAATTCGCTTGTTTTTGCTTTTCTGAACTTCATTTTTTCTCCTATTTTAATTTATAAATATCTCTAAGCCCACGATTTGGCAACTCAACCGAAGCCTCTACAAGCTCCATTCCTACCTTTTCAAGTACTCGTTTTGAAGCTAGGTTCAAAGGATGTGCAGTTGCAACAATAGACACATCCTCAAAGCTCTCTTGTAACTTCTTTATTTCTCCAAATGAAAGTTCTGTTGCATACCCTTTCCCCCATGCTTCTTGTTTTAAGATGTAGCCAAACTCATACTCATTATCATGACCACTATAAGGGTAAGTAAACATGCCTCCATAGCCTAAAACTTCATCATCTTCTCTATTTAAAATTACAGTAAAATCCAAAAGTTGACCTTTTGAGAAATGCTTTTTGACATAGGCTTTTGTCTCTTCAAGTGTAAAGGTTCTGCCAAGTAGTAGCTTCTGCACTTCCCAGTTTGAAAAACAGCCTTTGTAGAGAGGTTCTATGTCGCTCTCTTGGGCTATTGTTAACTTTAATCTTTTTGTTTTTAGAATTATTTTTCTCATTTTTCTCCTTTTATTTGGTGCGTTGGGAAACGCACCCTACTCATCCATCTCATTAAAAATTTTCCTCTTCAACCTCTCATCATCAAAAAGTTCTCTCATAGAGAAAATCAAAACCACAACTATAATACCCAGACTAATCAAATATGCCCACGCTACCCCAAAGACATCGCCAAGTATCACACCTAACACCATGCC
>JALWLW010000032.1 GCA_027081065.1 Campylobacteraceae bacterium | reverse complement strand
GTAGCCCTCTAAGTTCTAAAAACTCTGAAACAGCTTCTGACAAATCCAAATCGTCTTCTATTAGTAAAATATTCATAGTGCTAAGTTTACGATAAGATATATTACTGAAATCTTAACTCTGTACAATAAACTGCCCCATCATTCCAGCATCTTCATGTTCTAAAAAGTGGCAATGGTACATGTAAGGTACTTTCTTATCTACATAATCGGTCATCTTGACAATAAACTTTACCGTATCACCAGCTGCTAAATAGACCGTGTCTTTATACCCTCGTTCATTTTCTAAAACATTCTTGTAACTACCATTTCGTTCTAGTACCATAAAGTGTGTACCATGAATGTGAAAATTATGTTCCATTTTCATCATCATCATTTTTTTATTGGTCACTTCCCAAATCTCTATGTCATTTAACTTCATCACCTCATCAATACGATTCATATCCATGGTTTTGTTGTTAATGTAAACACGACCCATACGACCCGAAAGCGTAAACTTTCTTGTGCGTACAGCATCTTTAGGATTGTACTTCTCTAAACTCGTCAACACCTCAGGTACTTTAGTTTGTGTTTTTGCTTTTTGATTAACATTAACTTTGAGAAAAGCTTTACCTTGTCTGGTCTCCATCAAGTAAAAACTTTTACCCAAAGCATCACCTAAATCAAGAACAATCTCAGCTCTTTCCCCTGGGCTTAAACGCAGTTCTGTCATCTCAACAGGTTTTTCTAAAAATGAGTTGTCTCCTGCTATTTGTTTAAAAACTCTCTCGTCATTGAAAGCCAACTCATACACGGTTGAGTTTGAACCATTCAGTAGACGCAGTCTAATTTCTTTGGCTTTAACATCCACATAAGGCTCAATCACCCCATTTACCATCAAAGTGTCACCTTTATAGCCCATCATTGTTTGGTGCATACTTGGATTATAATAAATCTGTCCATTTCGGTCAAAAAACTTGTCTTGTAATACTAAAGGAATGTCATCTACCCCATACTCTTTGGGTAAGTCTAACGCCCTACTCTCTTCGTCTTCAACAATAAGTAGTCCAGCCAAACCTTGGTAAACATGTTCAGCTGTTTTGTCCATCGCATGAGGATGATACCAGTTAGTACAAGCCTTTTGTTTCACTGTGTATTCTGCTGACCAAGTAGTATTAGGCTCAATGAGTTGATGAGCCGTTCCATCCATCTTAGCAGGTAGATGCATACCATGTCCATGCATGGTAGTACTTTCATGAAGTTTATTACTGTAATTAATGGAAATATTTTGACCATTTACGAGCTTTAGTGTGGGTGCTAAATATGTTCCATTTACAGCGTAAGTATTGGTTAAAACATTATCAAAAAAACGATGTTGACTCTCATGAATTTCTAAGTCATAATGGTACACATCCCCTTTTTTTACTCCTTCTAACAAAGGAGGAATACTTAATGCTTTAGCATCATTTTTACTTTTACTAATATTACTCTTTTTATCAGAACTATCAGCATAACAACTTGAAAGTAAGGCTACCGAGGCAACCGTGCTTAATAATAAAAAACTTCTTCTTTTCATCTTTATCTCCTATATTTATAAGCATAGTATAGGGTTAATTTTGTGTAAGATGCGTGGAGGCTTAAGTATGTAGTAGATTAAAACAGAAATTTAACACTAAATTAACACTTCTACATTACTATCTTCATATTAAAACAACAAAGGATAACTTATGAAAAAAAAGATTATGTTAATTACAACTGCACTACTTGTTGGATGTGGAGACAATTCAGTACCCTCAACTACAGATACAAATAATAGTCAATCAAATATACCATATTTGAAAGCAAACCATGCAAACTACAGTGAACATGGGAGTAGACAAACACCTGCCCCTACAAAAGATGCAAATGCAAAAAGTATCAACTGGACAATAACAGCTACAACAGAAGAGGGTGCAATTAAATTAGAAGAACATCTTGCCTTTATGGAAAAACAACTTGCAACTGACCAAAATCCACGTCCGTGGGATAAACTTTTTCTTATGGAAGCCTATATGAAATTTAATAAATATTATACAACCTCTGTAGAACGAAGTGCTACCAATATCATTGTCAGTAAAACTGCCAATACAACATGTGCCTATGAAGTGATTTCAGCACACAGTGATGCTGTAAGTGGAGATTTCTTTGCTCAAGGTAATCTTGGGGTTGATAACTCTTCAAAAGCTGAAAGCATATTAGCCAGTACCTCATGTGACAGTGAAAGAGCCTCTATAGAGAGTTATATATCAGAACGGCTAAAGATAAGATAGATAACACACATTTAGCTTATTTTGTATATAATCTAATTAAATAGTTAGGAGTAGTTTTCCTCAATATGAATATAAATGATAAAAAGTTACAAGCAATACTTGACCGAATTGTTGATAATAACAAAGTATTCGGAGCTACCTTCGCCATCAAAAAAGAAAATTCAACATGGTTTGGAGCTTCAGGTAATTTGACTTTGGAGCAACCCTATTTCATTGCCAGTACGACTAAACTTTTTAATTTTACATCTAAAATCAGAAAATTTATTCTGATACGAATTTTCAGTTGTTAGGAAAAATTATTGAAGTTATAACAAATAAACCTTATTTCGAAAACTGCAACGATATAATCATTAGACCACTTGGAATGACAAAAACATATTTATATCAAGACATTGTTGACAAGACACCCAAAGTATTTTACTATAAGATGAATGAACTAAACATACCCAAAGCAATGGCATCGTTTGGCCCTGATGGTGGAATAGTTTCAACATCTAAAGATATGCTCATATTTATAGAAGCATTTTTTACAGCTAAGTTATTCCCCTCCCAATATGTAAATGATTTACAAGAATGAAACAAGATATTTTTCCCAATGCGTTCAGGAATAGGTATACAGCAATTTACACTTCCTTGGCTTTTTAATCTAACAGGAACTGTGCCCTATTTCATTGGGCATTCAGGATTATCTGGTGCATTGGCATATTTTAATCCGAAAGAAAATATCTACGTTGTCGGAACAGTTAATCAGGTTGCACATCCTGGTATTTCATTTACAACAATGATGAAATTAACACAAATAATAATGAAAAAATAGTTAAAATTATTATATTTTTAATAATAAATATTAATTATATTTTATTATTTAATATTTATGTTATCACATTTATACTACAATTATATCCACAAAGACAAGGATATACCATGAAACGAAGAAACTTTTTAAGAACACTCTGTACTCTACCTACTGTAAGTATTTTACCATCATTCTCATATGCCCAAACCAATACTGTTGGTGATAGCTCTGTGATTGGACTCAATAAAATTGTAGAAATCATTCAAAATGACAAGCGTCTTAACCGTCGTGTAAATAATGAAGGAGAGATTCAAATAGCTATTGAGTCAGTTCAAGGAATGAATAAAATTTTAATTGAAGCCATCATCCAAACAGGTGTTGCCAATGACAAACATATCTCTATTGCCGATACACGAGAGATAAATGACTACATTTTTCATAACTATGCTGAAGCGTGGCGAGAGCTTCATGGAGATGATGATGAGGGAGAGGAAACAGGTTTCCACCTTGTGGTTAATGATGGGGCAAGAAGCAAACTCTTTGGGAAAAATGCGATTAATAGAGTAGCTGATAGTATCTATCATTTAGGATTTGAAACACATCTTAAAAATCGACTCCTTAATGAAGATGAAAATAAAAATGCAAGTTTTAAACGTGTAGCAGAGTGGTTAAATGCTTTACTTAAAGAGGATTTAGAAGCAGGACGATTGGCTAATCCTAATATTACAGAGGTTGTAGGTGAGACAGGTACAGGACTAGACCAAGCCATTGAAATTATCTATAACGATAAAGGGCTACAACGACGTATTTCAACCGGTGACATGCGTATTGGGGCAAGAAGTGCTAACAAAATGAGTACCATGCTACTTGAAGCAATTGACCAAACCAATGTAGGGGCAACAGGTACTTTTACTAAAGAAGAGATGAAAAGTGTCAACCGTTATCTTGTAACAAATTACGCTGATATCTGGAGAAACATTCATGGTGATGATGAAGATAATCAAGAAACAGGTTATCACAAAGTCCAAAGCGATGGGGCTAAAACCAAACTCTTTGGGAAAAATGCAATTAATAGAGTTTTTGATGGTATCTTCCATTTAGGTTTTGAGACTCCTCATAAAAACAGATTGGTCAATGAAGATGGTAATAAAAATGCTTCATTTAAACGGGTCGCTTCATGGCTTACTGAACTACTTGCAGATGATTTAAACAACCAAAAAGAGGATTTAAAAATCTTAATTCCACTCTACAGCTACCCAAATTGGTACGACAATGATTATGTTTGGCAAAAGCTTATTGACACCAAAAGAGCCAATCCAGATGTAGAGATAGTTGCTATTGTCAACCCAAGTAATGGTCACTTTACAGAGAAAAATAGCGACTATACTAGAGGTATTCAAGACCTTATCGCTGCTGATATTAAAGTAGTTGGTTATGTCTATACCCAATATGGAAACAGAGGAGCACAAGAGGTTGTTGATGATTTAGAAGCATGGAGTTCTTTCTATAAAGAAGAAGGAGTTAGTGGAATATTCTTTGATGAAACCTCAACCGATGCCAATCTACTAAGCCATTATAGTAACTTAAGTACTGAAGCTAGAAATCGTGGCTTAGAGTATGTTATCTTAAATCCAGGAATTACAACCGACCAAAGCTATGTTAACTCAGGCATTGCAGACCTTATTGTGAGTTATGAAAATCCAAATGAAGCACTATTGAGTACGCCACCTGCAACTTACAATAGTCCATCAGCTTCAACAGAGCTTTCACTGCTTATTTATGAAATAGAAAATGATAATGTAGATGACCTTATAGATTTTGCACGTGAACATCAATTTAGCTACATCTACTTCACCGAAGATGGATTTGATGGAAACCCTTGGGACAGCATCTCACAATATCTTGAAGCTGAGGTTACAAAGGCTTTAAATTAATAGATGGTTGATGTAGCATTGTATGCTACATTTCATTTATTTTACTGAAGAGTCCTAAGATACTCTAATCCTCTCCCCTCTTTATGAGCTTTTAGATACTCATACCACTCTGGACTATTTTTAGTTGGTAGCAAAAGAGCATGTTTCCCATACACTCCACCCCACTCATAAGCAAATTTTGCAGTTGGACGATGAAGTTTTTGTATCAGGGCATTAATTCTCTTTTTACTTGCACCTCTTTTTAAAGCTCTTTTATATTTTCGTAGTGGTTTAGAATTTGCACCTTCCCAATCTAAATCTCTTTTAACCATGGTATCTTTAGTTATAATCATCTCATTTTTATAGGTTAAATAGTTATAGACCAAAAATCCAACACTTACGAAACTGTTTTCAGAATTGACACAGTAGTTACGTTGATGTCCTTTTTTTACGAGTGTATGACCTGCTTCATGAGCAAATATTTTCCAAGGAGTTTTACTTTCAACCTTTTTTCTATTTGCCTTTTTAATAAACCAATCCCCTCGCTCTAAAATCTTAACACCTAATAGATTAGTATCCCAAAGGTGCTCTACTACTTCTGATTGATTTAGCCCCAAGGTTGAGCCACCACCAAGACCACCACCATCTGTTACCCCAACTGTAAATGTTTTATGTAATAGTTTGTTATAGATATACTCTTTATGTGCTTTATTATAGTAACAGTTACTTGTGATGTTTTTATACTGTAGTCGCTCTTTTTCACTATAGTTACTCAACTCATCTTCTGTTAGACGGTATTGTCTCTCTATTTTACAACTCTCATCATAAAATGCTGTTTTTGTCCAAAAATCATGAAATTTAGAGGTAGAGATGCTTTGTGCTGCATTAATTAAAAAGCTAAGATAGTACCGTACATCTTGTGGACGAGTTGGTTTCCATACCACATTTGCATCTGCT
>JALWLW010000031.1 GCA_027081065.1 Campylobacteraceae bacterium | reverse complement strand
TTGTCCTTACCCTTGGATGGCAACTCATGAGTATTAGTTTATATCTACTGGTTTCATTTAATGTTTCATCAAATACTGCTGTAAAAAATGGTGGTTGGACAATGATTACCCATAAAGTAGCTGATATTTTATTTATCATCGCCATTGTCTTAACTTACAAAACTTTTGGAAGTTTCGATTTAACGGAGTTAGGTGTTAAATGGGTAGAGATGTATGACAGTGAATCTGCACATAAACCAGTCATTTATATTATCGGTCTGTTATTTTTATTTGCTGCAATGATGAAGTCTGCCATTATGCCTTTTCACCATTGGTTACCTTATACCTCAGAAGCACCTACTCCTGTTTCAGCCTTAATGCATGCAGGAGTCGTTAACGTAGGAGCTATTCTTTTAAATAAGTTAGCATTTTTAATCATACTCTCCCCAATGGTGTTAAACATCGCCTTTATTATGGGACTTATCACAGCCATTTTTGCATCCATACTCATGCTCGTCGTCTCCGACATTAAACGCTCACTAGGTTACTCTACTGTGGGGCAAATGGGTTACATGATTATGGAAATTGGTCTGGGTGCATTCTCTCTTGCTATCTACCACCTTATGCTTCATGGTATCTTTAAAGCATCCCTGTTCTTAGGGTCAGGTTCTATCATCAACCATGCACGAAGTGAACCAAATATCCCAAGAAAACTCACCTATGAACTCTTTTGGAAAGAGAAGAAAAATAAAGCCTCTAAAAAACAGATGCTTCGTTACATTACGCTTTTTACCATTGTACCTGTACTCATCTATATTGGAGTAAAACAGATTATTGGAGAAGATTTCTTCCAATTACATGCAGCTGTGATTATTTTAGCTTTTGCAGCCTTAACGGGAACACAGCTTTTCTTATCATTCTTAAAAGCATCAGAAAAAAGCTCTCCTAAGATTCTTCTATATCTTATTTCTGCTTTTGCCTTTGTCATTTTAAGTTATGAGGTTCTTGGATTGGCGTTAGAGCATTACCTCTACCCTATAGAAGCACAATTATTTTATGAGGCTGCTACCAAACATGTAACAGGAACCATGATTCTTTCTATCTTAGCACTTATCATGATGGTTGGTTGGTATTTTATGTACAAAAAACACTTTTTTGATAGCCCTAAAAATCCCCAAGAACCAAATGCACGAAAATGGATGTTTTACAAAATTTTGGCAAAAGAAGCTTACTTCTCAAAATTTTTTATTAAATACATCAAAATCTTTTAAGGAGAAGTAGAAAATGTTTACGAATTTAATTTTACTTATTTTATTTGCTGGAGTCCCCTACTTCCTACTGTTTGAGACAAAAATAAAACTCAAACCTGAGAAAATTTTCTTTCTCTCCTCTGCCTTAATGGTAGTAGGCATGCTTTTGTCTTCTATTATCTCAACAGAGAACTCTAATTTCTTAGCAGGAGTATCTTTACTTTCAGCAATGTATGCCTTTCATAAAGCAAGTCAAACAACAAACTTTTACAAGTTTGCTTACTATATGCTTTTTGTCAATGCACCTATTTTAATGATGTTTGACCTTGCACAAAGTACCCCTTATGCTATTGCGTTAATTGTTACACTTATGGGTATCTATTTTATTGGTCGTCACTATGAGCTAAATTATGGGTCTGCGAACTATCAACCTGTTACGGGTGTTATTATTGTCACACCATTTGTGGGAGGGTTTTTAAGTATTTACCTTATTACTTTAGCACTCTATCCACCATTTCCTAATGCTATCTTTTTTCTCCATACCATCTTTGTCGCTGATTTAAACATTTTATGGTTTGCTACCGTACTTTTTGTATTTTTTGCAAACTTTATCTTAGCCATGCGTATTATGGGAAAAACTGTTTTTGGAAAAGCAAACACTAACATTCACTATGTAGAGTTACCCCCTAAAGAAAAAATGATTCACTTTGTACTTCTTGGACTACTTCTACTACTAACATTTTGGGAAATTAAGGAGATATTCGCATGAGTATATTAGAAAGATTATCAGCCGTTCAGCATACCATTCCTCACTACTGGCCAATTGGCTCATTTATCCACCATAACCCATTAAAGGGTTTTGAAGATATGAACTTCAAAGATGCTCTGCCTAAAGCACAAGAGATATTTGGTGGAAAAGTCTATATGGATGCTTCATACTATCTTGACTTGTACAACCAAGGAAAGATTGAGCTTGAAATTTTTGAAAAAAACCTTTTAAAAATTCTTAAAGATAATAAGCTTGAAGCACACAAAGAAGAGGCTAAAAAGTTTCTTATGGAAGTGAGTCCCAACTGGGAGAGTTTAAGAAGTTATAAAAAGCTTGAAAAAGTTACCCTAGAGGATGAATTACTTAAAAAATTAGAGGAAAAATGTCTTTATAGCAAAGATAAAAAAGCTTATATGTCAAAGCTTTTAAAGCATATGACGCTCTATGAGATACATGATGCCATTTTCAACACCAATGAAAAAGAGATTATTCAAAAAGAGATTATTGAATATATCTCTCGTTTCTTAGATGAGGGTCAAACTACTATTTCTATGGAAAACAGAGATTTAGGGATGTTTAATGCTTTTAAACTTTATGAAAATATTGATTATGAAGGAGATGCCCAAACTTATGTCAAAGAGGCACTTGAGACACTAAAAGTAAAAGATGTAGAGGCGTACTTTTTAACTCATATTATTAAACTTCATGGTTGGGCTGGGTTTATTAAATATCGTTCAGAAGATGAAAATTACTTTGCACAAAAAAACTACCCCTCTTCTCTCATAGACTACATGGCAATTAGACTCTTCTTTGAACTCAAAAATACTCAAGATACAGAGCTTAATGATTTTGAAAAACTTGATAAATATATTGAAGATAACCACACTTATGTTGCGTTGAAACTTTTACAGAGTAAAGGTAAACTTCCTGGTCAATTTATTGATGATATGGAAAATAACCGAGACTATCAAGCAATTATGGATGACTATATCCACAAACAGAACCAACTCGATGCTCTACAACTTCAAGAGGTTCAAAAAGCACTACCAACACTTGATACCTCTCTCTCTTTTTTAGAAAATTTTGTCTCTATCTTAAGAAAAGAAGAGGGATTTATTTGGTTGAAATCTTTAGAAGACAGCTACATTAAAACCTATGTTAATGAGTTTACAAAAACAGCAGAAGAAGAGGAGATGCCTTTAGCATCGGCTACTTTTTGTCTAGATGTTCGCTCAGAAACCATTCGTAGAAAGTTTGAAGCATCAGGGGAATACACTACCTTTGGAGCTGGTGGTTTCCTGGGGCTTCCTATTGCTTTTGTAGAATTTGACAAAGCCCATGAACTGCTTTTAGCCCCTGCTATTGTTAAACCTAGCAATGTTGTCTTTGAGATACCACTTGAAGAATATGACGACTATTCTACCAATAAAACCATCAAAAAAACAACCAAAAAAGTCCTCTCTGACCTTAAAAACAACCCCTATACTCCCTACATTATGGTTGAAGCAATTGGTTGGATGTTTTCTGTTAACTTGTTTGGTAAAACATTCTTCCCAAAAAAGACCGATGAATTCTTTAAAAGAGTGAAACCCCAAAAACCTAAAACCACCTATACGCTCAATAAACTTTCACCTGAACTCATAGAAAATTATGTTAAAAATATGCATATTAAAATGATAAAAGAAGAACTAACTATTGAGCATATAGAATTAAGTGACGAAACCATAGAAGCATTATGGAAACATCTTACTTTAAATGAGATATTTACAAAAAAAGTACCAGAACAATTAATCTATAGATTAAAAAATCACTATCAGATTAGCCCTGAGGATTACCAAACTCAAAAAGAGAAATTGGCACACGTTGGATTTACCCTTGAAGAGAAAGTCAAATACCTCAAAAACTTTTTAGAACTTATTGGAAATATCGATAAATTCCCCCAATTCTTTACCATTGTAGGGCATGGTTCAAAATCAGATAATAATCCATTTGAATCAGCACTTGATTGTGGTGCTTGTGGAGGAAGTATCTCTTTACCTAATGCTAGAGCCTTGTGTATGATGGGAAATACTAAAGAAGTTAGAGAAGCACTTACTAAAGAGGGTATTGTGATTCCTTCTGAGACTCGGTTTATCCCAGCCGTTCACATTACTAGCACTGATGAAGTTGAATTTTATGATACAGAGATTCTTACTAAAAAAGAGATGAAACTCTTTAACATTGTGATGAATGACTTTAAGGAAGCCTCTTTTGAATCCAGAGCTGAAAGGATGAAAAGCCTCCCTAATACCAATTCACAAGAGGAGATGTTTGTAAAGTCCATGGATTGGTCAGAGCCACGACCTGAATGGGGATTAGCAGGAAATATGGGTGCTTTTGCAGGGCCTAGAAATTCAACTAAACATGTAAAACTAAATAACCGTCTTTTTATGCACTCTTATGATTGGAAAATTGACAATGATGAAGCTGATATTTTAACCCGTATCTTTGATGGCCCCTTAATTGTTGGAGAGTGGATTAATATGGAACACTACTTCTCTACTGTCGATAATAAAGTTTATGGAGCAGGTTCAAAAGTTTATCATAATGTTGTCTCAAATATTGGGGTATTTAACGGAAACTACTCTGACTTAAAAATTGGTTTACCTACACAATCAGTTCTATTAGAGGGAAAAGCCTATCATGAGCCTATACGTCTTCTTACCTTTATGGAAGCACCTTTAGAAAAAGTAGGAAAAGCCCTTGAAAATTCTATAGCCAAACCTTTTATTGTCAATGAATGGATTCGTCCCGTCATTATTGACAAAGAGGCAAAAAAAGTATACTCTTATGAGTTTGGTGACTTTGTTGTTATTAAAGAGTTAAATTAATTTTAAAGCTTAAATAAAAAAGGAAAAAAATGTTTACAGTACGTATAGAGAATGAATGTTCTTGTTTTAAAAAATCTGGATTTGAAAATAATCTTACTTATGAAGATAAAGCTGATGCTATTATGAAAGCTAAAATACTAGAGTGTCGTATGAGCCAAGAGTTTTGCCGTACGCATTACTTTGAAGCAGAAGATAGAGGAGATGAAATTGTTATTCATACTATTTTAACTCCTGCTGAGGAAGAAGATGACTGGGATGATGAATAAAGTTATAATTAAGCTTTAATGGCTATTATCACTTATAATAATTATTTTAAAGGATTATAATGTTCAAGGTACAAGTAGCACTAGAGTGTGGATGTTTTCGTAAGAGTGAATACAAAAAAGAGAAAAGTTTTGAAAAGAGAGATGATGCAATTCTCTATTCAAATGCTATAGCAGAACTAATGAATGAAGAGTTCTGTAAAAAGCATATTTTTAGTTCACATGAAGTAGAAAGAGGTCAATTTGTAATTGCAGGAAATGACCGACCAGGTGGTGGTGGAGGTTGCTGTGGTGGTGGACACTGCGACTAACTCCTAATTCTCCTTACTACAATGAGATAAGTAGACTAAGCATGATTATCTACTGTAGAGGGGACAATCTCTCCTGAAGCTTGCATACTTAACGCTTCAGGATACTTTGTATAATGTAGCCTAACTACTTCTGCTAATTTTTTCTTTTTCTCTTCATCTACCAAACTAGCTTTTCCATTACCTAAAACTTTTACAATATTTTCTAAGAGTTCATCTTGAGGTTTTGGCATCTGCTCTATCCAAGAAGCTAAGAGCTTAGAGTTAACATGAGAAGGAATAGACCCCATGATGCCCACATCATTTTGATTATGAACTAACAAACCAGAGGTTGTTCCTCTATCTAAAGTGAGTACTTGAAATAGATATAAAGTATGGTAATCAATTTGAATCTCTCTCTCTTCTTGAGTATAGCTACTATTTTCTTCCAATGCTTTTTGTACAATTTCAATATACACATCAATAACTTTTTTAGCAAATTGCTCAACATACGCTTTATCAGTTTCAAAATCTTTATCATTAAAATTTTCTAAATAAAAGTGTGCAACCCCTCGGGTACGTTTTAAGACAGGAATGTCAAAATAACGATTTCCTTGTGCTAAGCCCTCTTCTAAATATTTTTCACCTGCTGCTTCTTTTAGCATATTAGTAAACATCTCTTTAGCTACAAAGTTCATTGCTAAAGAAGGATTTAAGTCAGCCATTAAACGCCAATAACCTTGCCCATTTTTCATCTCTGTCCATGAGAAATGCATATGCATTGAGGAAGCATGAGGATTTGAAGGATGAATAATACATGAAATAGCCGTAGCAGAACCAAGTTTTTTATTGCTATCATCATCGTAATGTACTTGTGAAGTATTTACCGAAGCCCTGTTAAATACATTTTCATCTCTGGATTCAAAACGAACCCCTCCCCCATGGATTCCCTCATCTCTTAACCACTCCACAGCTTGAAATGTTTTACCCTCTCCAAATGTTTTAGCAAGAGCATCTAATTTATCTACAAAATAGCTCTGTAATGCCTCTACTAAAACCTTTGCTTCTATCGCTTTTTCAGACTTTGCATCTATTTTCATTCTTCACCCTTTTTCTCTATTTTTTAATTATTAATTATAACAAATTACTACTAGTCACTATCTAAAAAAATTTTATTAATTTAATATTTTAATATTATTTTAATATTATAAATTAATATTATATATGAATTATGCTATAATCAATATTATTAATATAAAACAACTATTTAGAAAGATTTCATAAATGAATGAATTTTCAATTTTATACATAGAGGATGATAAACTAACTCAAAATATTATTAACAGTGTCTTAGGAAAAAAATTCAGTAAAATTTTTCTAGCAAATGATGGAGTTGAGGGAATTAAACTTTATCATGAAAAAAATCCTGACATTATTTTATCGGATATTTCTATGCCAAAAATGAATGGTATAGAGATGACAAAAAAAATTAAAAAAATTGATCCAACTCAAAAAATTGCTCTATTTACAGGCTATAACCAAATTGAATATCTTAATAAAGCCATTAATGTAGGTGTAGATAAATACATTCTTAAGCCTCTAGATACTAAACAGATGTTTGAAGCTTTGGAGGATATTGTCATAAGTCTTAAACGAGAAAAAGAGGAAAAAGAAGAACAAAAAAAGTTGGAATTCATTGCTCAACATGATGCCTTAACAGGTTTGTTAAATCGTGGACAATTCTTCTCTTTACTCAATAAACTTCGTTATCGTAGTGATCGAGAAAAATGTATGATTGCTATTTTAGCTGTAGATTTAAACAAGTTTAAACCGATCAATGATACCTATGGTCATGAAGCTGGAGATATGGTTTTAAAACATGTTGCTAAAACTTTTCTACAAGCCACAAGAAAAGAAGACCTTGTTGCTAGATTTGGAGGTGATGAATTTGGTATTGCCATTGGTTATGTCAAAGAAGATAAAGAGATTTTAAAATTTATAGAACGCATAGAGGAAGGACTCAAAAAACCTTTACTCTATGTTGATGATGACGGGATTAAACACAACATTGACATTGGTTGTAGCATAGGTATTGCTTTTCATCTTCATAATGCCTTAGAGAGTGACTTTGAAATGCTCATGCGTCAAGCTGATAAGGCAATGTATTCGGCTAAAAGTCAAAAAAAGTTTTACGCTTTTTTTGATGCTGTAGAGGAGTCAAAATTTAAACTAAAACTTCAAAAAAGTATTGAGATAAAAAAAGGCATTGACAGAGGAGAATTTTTACTCTATTTTCAACCCATCATAGATATAAAAAAACAAAAAGTTATCTCTTTTGAATCCTTAATACGTTGGCAACATCCTATAGATGGTATTTTAACACCTAACAACTTTTTACCTTATATTTTAGACAATGAAGAGATGATTACCTATCTTGGAAAATGGGTTATAGAGTCTGTTTTTATTCAATATGAAGATTGGTTAAAAAAAGGTCATGATATTCTATTGAGTGTTAATATCTCATTTAATGAACTCTTATCCATAGATTTCATCTCTATGTTAAAAAGTTTCTTAAAAAAATATCCTTCAGTAAAAGCCAGTCAAATCATTTTTGAAGTTGTTGAAAACATTGCTTTAAAAGACATGGGATTAGATGCAAGTGCATTAAATGAAGTAAAAAAGCTTGGATTTAAAATAGCACTTGATAATTTTGGTACAGGATTAGCAACACTCTCTTCTATCAAACAATTTAAAATAGACTCTATTAAAATAGATAAGAGTTTTGTTATAAATATGCTCAAAAACAAAGAAGATCGTGCCATTGTCAATGCTGCCATACAGTTAGCAAAAGCTTTTGATTATGTGGTCATTGCCGAAGGAGTAGAGAGTAAAGCCCATTTACCTGTACTATTAGAATTTGGCTGTGACAGAGCACAAGGCTTTGGTATTGCAAGACCTATGCCAAGTGAAGAAGTTGAACTACTCTTCTTCTAAATCTCTTAAATATTCTAAAAAATCCTCAGGTGCAAAATAACCTCGTAAATTGTCTAAAGTCTCTTTTTCATGTGTCATAAAAAAGATAACAGGGACATGTTTAAAAGGAGGTAATTGACTCTTTTCACTCTCAGTCTCTCTATCTGCCATAACCAAAATATAATTTTTTAATTTTTTAGCTACTTTTTGATTTGACAAAGTATTTTTTTTCATCTTTTCACACCAGCGACACCCATCACTTACAGCCATAACCATTACAATCTTTTGTTCTTTTTTAGCTCTTTTAAAGGCACTCGCTAAATCTTTTTCCCATGGTATCCCATAGCCTTTATGTTTTTCATAAGTTGTCTTTTTTGTCTCTACTTTACTTTCACAAGCCATAAAGCTCAATAGTAAAAAACTCAAAAATAGTTGTCTCATATCAACCCTTTTTTTAATTGTATTTTATAATATAAATATTTTTTATTATTCTCTCTTAAAGTTCTCTAATAAATTAAGCAAAACTAAGAATTTACATAAAAGTAGTCATCTAAAAGTACTCATTAGATATACTTCTTTTAATTATACTGCTAGGAAAATAAAATATGATTTTGATGATAGACAACTATGATAGTTTTACTTATAATGTAGTTCAATACTGTTTAGAATTAGGGGCAAACTTAAAAGTAATTCGTAATGATGAGTTAACTGTTGAAGAGATAAAAGCCTTAAATCCTGAAAAAATTATTATCTCTCCAGGCCCTGCTACCCCTAATGAAGCTGGAGTAACATTAGAGGTCATTAAAGCATTTGCAGATACTACTCCTATCTTTGGAATCTGTTTAGGTCATCAAAGCATCGCTCAAGCTTTTGGGGGAGAGGTAATTCGTGCTAAAAATATGATGCATGGTAAAACATCACAAATTGAGATAAAAGAAAATACTGTCATCTATAAAGGCTTACCAAAAGAGTTTAGAGCTACGCGTTATCATTCACTAACGGTGAATCAAGAAAATTTACCAGAAGATATTGTTCCCACATCTTACTCAAAAGATGACCATGAGATTATGTCACTTGAAATAAAAAATAAAGCTGTCTATGGAGTCCAATTTCATCCAGAGTCAATTATGAGCGAACATGGATATGAGATGTTAGATAACTTTTTAAAACTTTAAGTAAATTATCATGAACAAAATACAATTTTTTATTTTTTATTTTATTTATGCCATAGCTTTAATCTATTTAGCTATTACTCTACCCATTGGTACACATGAAGCAATAATTTTTTATACCAATGAAGGTATTTTAAAATATCTTACTCATTTTGCAAAGGGTTGGTTTAATAATGGATTAGATTTTCGTTTACCTTTTGTCTTTTTTGGACTACTTAATATCCCTCTATTTTTCTACATGTCAAAACAATATTTTAAGAAAGATGAAGACTCTTATTTGGCAACCACAATTTTTGCACTTTTACCAGGTATAATTACCTCAGCGATACTTATTAATATCGCTGTGTTAGTTATAACGCTCGTCATGGCGTTCCTTATTTATTATGCAAAAAAGTTAGTATGGCTACAAGCTGGTGTTGCCATACTGCTTTTGTGTCTGCATGATGCCTCCATTATCTTTTTTATTGCCATTGCTATTTTTTCAGCATTTAAACAAAATAAAATATTGTTTGCTATAGCTATCTCTTTAATTGCCATCTCTTTTTTATATTTTAATAATTTAAAAGTTGAAGGACATCCTTCTGGTGAATTTTTAGAACTTTTTGCACTCTATGCTGCTCTTTTTTCTCCTTTAGTATTTATCTATTTTTTTTATGCACTTTATAGAATATGGCTACGTGAAAAAAAAGATATCTTATGGTACATCTCCTTTACAGCTTTTATGCTTTCGATTCTTCTTTCCTTACGTCAACAAGTCATTATGACTGACTTTGCACCCTACGTTATTGTAGCTGTTGTTTTGATGGTAATGATTTATCAACGTACACTCAATGTACGTTTACCAAAATTTCAAAAAAATTATCGTTTAGGATTTAAAATTGTCATAGGAACACTAATACTTTCTGCCTTAATTATCTTTTTGCACCAACCTCTTTTCTTGCTCTATTCTGATAAAACAAAACATTTTGCTTACCCTTTTTATGAACCTTATTGGCAGACTATGGAGCTTAAGCAGATTGGTCAACAATGTTATACAGCGAAACAACCCAAAGTTCAATTTCAGTTAAAGTATCATGGGATTAATGCTTGTTCTAAACTTGATGTTCCTAAAATACACAAATAAAGCAAACTTATTAGTAGGATAAGAGTTAGAAATAGAGATTAAATACTCCTAATGCTAAACTATCGTCAACACAATTCTAACAAGGAGAACTCGATGGCTCAAAAAGCGATTAGAGAATATGACGCAAAGTCAATTTTAGCTAAGCATTGGGATAAGTACTTTCCAAATTTTACTTATGCCTATGAAACAGTATTGGTTCAAAATGGAACTGAACTAAAAGATGCTGCTAAAGAAAATGCATGGTTAAACGAAAAAAAATTGGTTGCAAAACCAGATATGCTTTTTGGTAAAAGAGGTAAAAATGGATTGGTTCTTTTTAAAGATGCTAAACCAGGTGATGTAACACTTGAAAAAGCTGCATCATGGATTGATGAAAAATCATCGAGCAAACAAGAAGTTTTCTTTGAATTTGATGGAGATACACCAGCTGGTGAACCATCGGTTGATATGTTAACTCATTTCCTTGTTGAGCCATTTATGCCTCATACACAAGAAGAAGAGTACTATGTGTCTGCTACTTGTGTAGGTGATGATGATGTTATCTATATGTCTGCTGAAGGTGGAATGGAAGTTGAAGAGGGTTGGGATGAAAAAGTTACTGAAGTAGCATTCCCTATTACTGCAACTGAAGATGAAATTGCTGAAGCAATTAGAGCGAATGTTCCTGCTGATGTTCCAGAAGCTGACAAAGCAAACTTTGCAGAGTTTTGTATTGGTTTCTTTAAAGCATACCGTGAATTAAACTTCGCATACCTTGAAATCAACCCCTTTGTACTTCAAGGTAACAAAGTTGAGCTTCTTGATATGGTTGCTAAACTTGATGATACAGCTGGATTTATGATGGTTAATGAGTGGGGAGATGTCTCTTACCCAACAGCATTTGGAATGGAAGATAAGTCTCCAGAAGAAGAGGCTGTAGAACTAGCTGATTCTAAAACAGGTGCATCTTTAAAACTTACAATTCTTAAACCAGAAGCTAGAATCTGGACAATGGTTGCAGGTGGTGGTGCTTCAGTTGTTTACGCTGATACTATTGCAGATATGGCTGGAATTGATGATCTTGCTAACTACGGAGAGTACTCTGGTGGACCAACTACTGGTGAGACTAAATTCTACGCTGAAACACTTTTTGACCTTATGACAAGAGAAAAAGATCCACAAGGTAGAGGAAAAGTTCTTATTATTGGTGGAGCGATTGCTAACTTTACAGATGTTGCTAAAACGTTTACAGGAATTATTCAAGCCTTTGAGAACTACCAAGATAAGTTAAAAGAAGTAGGCGTTAAAATCTACGTTAGACGTGGTGGACCAAACTATGAAAAAGGTCTTAAAGATATTAAAGAAGCAGCAGATAGAATGGGTCTTTACATCGAAGTTTATGGACCAGAAACACATGTTACAGACATCGTGCGTATGGCATTAGAGAAGTAAGGAGAAGATATGGAAAGATTATATACTAAAGACACACAAGCAATTTTTTGGAACAATAACAAAACTGCTATCCAAAGAATGTTAGATTATGACTATACTATCAAAAGAGAAACTCCATCAGTAGCTGCTATTGTAGCTCCTACTTCTGGTAATAAGTTTGAAAAGTTTTTCTTTGGACCTGATGAAGTGATGATTCCACTTTTTAAAACAACAGCCGAAGCAAAAGCAGCTCAACCTCAAGCTGACGTACTTTTAAACTTTGCATCATTCCGTTCAGCGTACGATGTAACCATGGAAGCACTTGAAATTGGTGGATTTTCATCCATGATGATTACTGCTGAAGGTATTCCTGAAAGACTTGCTCGTAAAATGAACCAAACAGCTAGAGAGAAAAATGTAACAGTAATTGGACCAGCAACTGTTGGTGCTATCACTCCAGGTGCATTTAAAGTAGCGAACATTGGTGGTACTATTACAAACATTGTAAACTCTAAACTTCACAGAGCAGGTTCTTGTGGTCTTGTAACACGTTCAGGTGGACTTTTCAACGAACTTTCTAACATTATCTCTATCAATGCTGATGGTATTGCAGAGGGTGTAGCGATTGGTGGAGATAGATTTGTTGGTTCAGTATTTATCGACAACCTTCTTAGAATGGAAAAGAACCCAGATGTAAAATACATGATTTTACTTGGTGAAGTTGGTGGTACAGAAGAGTATAAAGTAATTGAAGCTGTTAAAAATGGAACAATTACTAAACCAATTATTGCTTGGTGTATTGGTACTATTGCTAAACATTACGACTCTGGTGTTCAGTTTGGTCACGCAGGTGCTTCAGCGAATGCAGATTCTGAGACAGCTGAGTATAAAAACAATGCAATGAAAGAGGCAGGTATTCACGTACCAGATTCATTCAATGACCTTCCTGCGATGATTAATAAAGTATTTACAGAGCTAAATCTTCCAGAGATTCCAGAGCCTGAAATGAACACCGTTCCAGCATCAAGAAGAAGCAAACAGTTTATCTGTACTATCTCTGACGATAGAGGAGAAGAGGCAACTTACGCAGGATTCCCAATTTCAAGTGTTGCAACACCTGATACAGGAAAAGGTATTGGTGATGTTATTTCACTGCTATGGTTCAAAAAACAGTATCCAAAATGGGCTACAGAGTTTATTGAGACGGTAATTAAAACAGTAGCAGACCATGGACCAGCAGTATCTGGTGCGCACAATGCAAAAGTAACAGCAAGAGCTGGTAAATCTGTTGTTGAATCACTTGTAACTGGTCTTCTTACTATTGGACCAAGATTTGGTGGAGCGATTGATGGTGCTGCTGAGCATTTCAAATATGCTGATGACAACAACCTTTCTCCAAAAGAGTTCTTAGGATACATGAAGAAGCAAGGTATTCCAATCCCTGGAATCGGTCATAGAATTAAGTCACTTAAAAACCCTGACCTTAGAGTTACAGGACTTATGAACTTTGCAGCAGAGCATTTCCCTGCAACACCACTTCTTGACTATGCAAGAACTGTTGAAGCACTTACTACAAGTAAAAAAGAGAACCTAATTCTTAATGTTGATGGTACTATTGGTATTCTTATGGTAGATATGTGGAGAGCATTAGGTTACTCTGAAGAAGAAATTAATGAGTTTATCGCAAGTGGAACGCTTAACGCATTCTTCATCGTTGGTCGTTCAATCGGATTCATCGGTCACGTACTTGATGAGAAGAGATTGGCTATGCCTATGTATCGTCACCCTATGGATGATATTTTATATGATGTACAGGTTGCTGAAGAGATTTAATCTCTTTTCACCTACTCTATTACCTCATTTTTCTAAGCCTTACAGGCTTAGAATATCTCCCCTTTCCTTTTAGCATCCTTTAAATTTTGTTATAATATTGTTATGCATAAAATACTACTCTTAGAAGATGATTTAAATTTACGTGATACAATTGAAGAGGAGTTAGCCGATGAAGGTTTTCACATTACCTCTACTGACAAGTCCGATGATGTCATTGACCTCACTTACGAAGAAAAGTTTGACCTCTACTTGTTTGATGTCAATGTCATAGGGATGAATGGATTTAAACTCCTTGAAGCTCTTCGTGAAGCAGGAGATGAGACACCCACTATCTTTTTAACCTCAAAAAACAAAACACAAGATGTCATAGAGGGGTTCGATGTTGGGGCTTCTGATTACCTCAAAAAACCTTTTGACATGGACGAACTACTCGCTAGAATGTTTCGCTTTCTAAAAACAAAAAAGTCTTACAGCATCTCTGAAAATATTATCTACTTAGCTGAGAGTTATGAGGTCATTAACCATGAGAAGAAAATACTACTAAACCAAAAAGATGCACAAATTTTAGAATACTTTTTAAACCATAAAAACCAAGTCATCTCTAAAGAGCAAATTTTAGATGATGTCTATGAGGGTGAATACATAACAGACTCGACCTTTAGAGGCTACATCAAAAAAATCAAAACAGCCATAGGAGAAAAACATTTACGAAACATTCGTGGGCAAGGATACATCTTTGAAACGCTATGAAAAAGTTGCTCTACTTCGTTTTTTTGCTCTTTTTTTAGGAGCTTTTATGCTCATGTTTTTACTTTTGGGAACGCTTTACTATCTGCAAGAGAGTACACGACTTACAAAAGAGTTAGAGCTCACGACACAAATGGACTACATAGAGTGCATGTCTCTTAAGATGGATGATTGCAATGAATATAAAAATGCTCAGCCTAACTTAACCTCTCTATACAAAGACATAGCGTATGCCTTAGCTTTAGTCTTGGTTCTTTTTATTCCCATTGCTCTGTCTCTCTCCTTCTTTTCACTAAAACCAGTACAACAAGCCTCTACCATGATAGACAACTTTATTGCTAATATCGTCCATGATATTAACACCCCCATTGCCGTCATTATGCTTAATGCAAAGTCTTTGCTCAAACGTTCGAAAGAGGAGCCTAAAAAGCTGACACGCATACTCTCTTCTGCTAAACAACTAAGTGACATGCAACATGACCTACTCGCCCTAGCCGATGAGAAAAATGAGATAGAAAAAGAGGTGTTAGATTTAAAAGAGGTCTGTGAAGAGATTGTAGAGGGCTTTAGACTCCAATATCCTTCTCAACCCTTTGAAGTGTTGGTAGAGAGTCAAAACATTGAAGTAAACCCTGTTGACATACGACGGATAGTCCAAAATCTACTCTCTAATGCTGTAAAATACAACCGAGATGAAAACCTAATCAAAATCTATACTACCAATCAAAACCTCATCATAGAAGACCAAGGAAAAGGCATGGAACATCCTGAAAAAGTTTTTGAGAAAAATTACCGTGAAGATTATACTATTCAAGGAAATGGATTAGGTTTGGCTTCTGTACTCGCCATGTTAAAACGTAATAATATTCATATTTCTGTGACAAGTGAGTTAAATATGGGGACTAAAGTGTTGTTGAAATTTTAATGGTTCTTCCTGTTACTCTAAAAAAGCTATTCTAAAATCAAACTGTTACAATCAACTTTATGACTAAGTAAGGTATCGTTAGCATCGTTCTCTGAAGTAAAGTTATCATAATAGTAACACTGTCTAAACTCTTCATTATCATTATAGAGTATTTTCCAAAAAGCTTTGGCTACAGCTATTTGGTTCTCACCAATATAATTAGGGTTCGTATCAAAAACCACTCCATTAATAACACCCAACTCTCCTAATGAGGCAGCAAGCAAACGCTCTTGATACTCTGCTTTTATCCATAAATAACGATTTACATAGGGGTCTTGAGGAATAATATTTGCCATGGTATAAATAATATTTAAATCTTCTTCATTATAATCAAAGTCAGCATCAGGTGCTAAGTGTCCTCTATCATAGCCACTATTTGTATAGTCACTATAAAGTATTCTATACTCATTTGGAATCTCTGGTTCAGTATAAAATGATGGTCTATCCTCTATATTGACTTCATTAATCAATGTTCCATCAAGCGTATACGCCACATACTTAGCAGATTTATAGCCATAATCATAACAGATAGAGAGCAGACTCCCAGTAGAAAACTCTTTCTCTATAACTTGGTCACAATTTACATCATTAATAAAGCTATTAAGCTCTATCGACTTATTGAGTTCCGTAGATTCATTCACCTCAATGGGTTCAATTATCTCATTTACTTCGTTTATTTCTATAGGTTCATGCGTTTCTATAAACTCATTGCTTTCTGCCGATTCAGTAATTTCCAAAGACTCATTTGTCTCAATAGATTTAATAGGTTCATCTATGTCAATCTCTTCAACTACGGTTGTAGCTGTAGTGTTTTTGTCAATTGTTGAGCTCTCTTCTACATTTTCAGTTGTAACCGTACCACAACCTGAAAAATACAATAACAATAATAAAAGTAGAGTAATTTTAAAATTCAAAGTTTAAATCTTTAGTTAAATATATTTTTAAGATTATAGCATAATCTTTTTCTTTCTTGAACTTGAGTATTTGCTCTTATATTGAGTATCCAAGCTTGTTTTTTTAGAGACTTATAGCATAAAAGTGGCTATTCATGACATGGTACTTAAATTTGGGACTAAAGTACTACTAAATTTTAATTGAATAGTCCCAATATAATCATGCCTATCTCCTAATTACCTAGGTAACTCGCATTATTTTCAATACTTTCTACTTTATAGAATTGGGATAAAGGCACAAAAACTTTTTGACTACTATTACTTTTCTTAGCACCTACTTCTTTATTCCAATAGACATGTGCTTCCCCACAATAACTTTCTCCTTTCCAAGCATCAATAATATTTTTACTATAAATACCACACCAATTATATTGTGATTTTAAACTGTTATGATATGCATTTTTAGCAGCAGAAGAGATATGTGTAAATCCACTATCTTTTAACCAAAAATGTCCTTGATCACCTAAACTATAACTACAATAGGTTGCTAACATTTCATATCCATTAGCATAAGCATTATCACAGTCAAAGCCCTTTTCAAGTTTCAATTCTTTAACCAAGATTACTTTATCCGTACTATTAACCAAAGTAACAAACAACCCACCTTCTCTATCTACATCAGTAAGGTCATAAAATGGATTACTTCCATCCATAACAAAGTTATCATTAATATCACTACTTCCATCTGCTTTAACACGAATAGCAACAAGTTTTAAGTCACCACTTGCCTTAAAAGTAAGGTTCATATCTGCATCACTAGCTAATGTTTCATGTGTTATTAGAAATGATTTTGCTCCATAAGCAGGAATAGCACTATTTACTATATATTTCATATCTAAAGTATCTTTAAAATCTTTTTGACTAACTGAATTTAATATACCTGCAAACTTATTAGGAAATACAGGCTCATTACTATCAATAAGCGAAAAATCATGTTTTAATAGCATCACTCAATTATAATAAAGAAATAAACTTGTTAACTGGTCTTCATTAATATTTGGTAAATTTGTACAGTTGTCTGCAATACTGCCAATATCTACATTTTCAAGTAATAACTTGGACATGTCCAAAGTACATTTGTCTTTTAAAAGTTTAAAGAATGCAAACCCCTTATAATCACTATTTTTCAAATCTTCTAAAGTATTTGCTATATACCGTTGTCCATACATTGGGGCATAAGCCTTTTCGTCTGCATAAGGATTTTCAGTGTCATAAACCATGTCTTCAAAAGCTCTCGATGTTCCTTCTGCTACCCAAAAGTCACCTTTTCTAACTGAATTATAAGCAATAAAATGTAAGAACTCATGTACTGTAATATATTTCATTCTATCTATATGTCGATTACCATCAGGGGTCTTATCATTACCAGTTACATCAGGAGCAGTATAAGTGTCCGTATCTAAAGAAATAGCTGTTTTAACCGTTGTACCTCCTGTAGATTTATAGAGATGTTTAAACTGTAAAGTCAAAGGTGTCTGTATATCGTTTTTCAACCCTTTAAAATTATCTAAGTGTGTAATAGCATTATTCATCCACCCTAAAACCCCACATACATTAGTTGCTGAAAAACCAAAATAATCATATAAACTTCCATCTACATTAAATACATCTTTTGCTGTAATTGGAAAGGTTGGCATGTTTGGAAGTTTACACTCTAAGTTTTCTTTACTAGGGTCTTCTCTATCTTTTTTTACAATACATTTATAATCATCGGCACAATACTCTGCACCATAGCTAACATAAGTAAAAAAGTAAATATTATTAAAAATAATTTTTTCATACTTAATTACCTCTCTTTTGTGCTTTAGTATTAATGAACATAAATACTTTTGAACTATTAAATTCGAGTTCTCTAGCTGGAATTATTAACCCTACCTTTGTACCATTATATGTATAACTGTCACGAGATGAACTACCCCATAAAGTATCTCCAAAATATACTTGTTCCGTATATCCAAAGAATTTAGAACCCACCTCAATTCTTTTATCATAATTATCTAAATATTCAGGAAATTTCATATCCAAAGTATTCTTCATATTATCAATAATAAATACTACTTGTTCTAGTACATCATTAGAGGATTCTTTTTTAATATACTTCTTCCAAACATCACCAACATCAACACTTCTAAGTTCTAAACTAGAGATATCTTCTCCATTATGACCTGTTAATTTCATACCAAATAGGGGTGAATTTTCTTCTATTACAGTTAGCTCTCCATTCTCTATTTTTGTTCTAATTGCTCTCGTTTTAGGTATTTTTATAGGAAAATTAATCTCTGAATGATACACTCCATCTTCTGCTCTCATAGTAATAGTATAAATTCTACCCTCCTCTGCATCCATAGGAACATCCCACTGTATGGTTACACCTGTAGGTAAATGAAACATTGGATCTTCTATAATCTTCATTCCACTAGGTGGATTAACAAGAGAGTATTTTAAATTCTTCTCTTCTGCCTCTACTCTAAACTTAATAGAAACACCTCTTATCGCACCTCTTCTTTCTATGAGTCTTGGAGCTCTTAATCTTGGATTTTTTGTAACATATTTTACTAAAATATCATCAGGGTTTTTACCATTATAATATGGGTCATCACTTACTAAAGATTCAGTAATTAACGTATAATCTTTCGTACTATTAATATCTAAGTCATTCATTTTAATATCTAAAACATTCGTTGAGTTTGGCGTATAATTTCCAGGAGTAATTACAAATGTATGTTCTAAATTATCTCCTTGATTAAAGAACCCTATTTTATCTTCAGGTTGAACTTTTACTGTAAGGTTAATATCTGCTGTAGGCTTTTGAGGTAAACTAATATAAACTGTTGCATCTCGTCCTTTTGCAATTACGCTACTTGTTAATATTTTTACTTCATCTTCTATTTCATCTTCCACTTCAATGCTAATTTCATTAGAGGTAACTCCTTTTAAAGAAGCACTTATTTGGTATGTACCGATATAGGCTTGTAAAAAATCTGAACCAAACACAATTTTTGGTGAATCTTTATTCCATTCCACTTTATCTGTAACTTCTGCTGTTTCTCCATCTATATAAGTTGCTATAACTTTTATGGGAGACCTTGCTGGTACATAAGTTCTGTATAAGTCTTCATATCTACTAATAAGATTAGTCTTTTCAACTTCTAATGTTAAATTTGTTATATTTGTTTTCACATTTATAGTTCTAGTTTTACTTATACTATTATTTACACTATCTTTTGCCGTATAAGTAACAATATAAACCCCAATTTTTGAAGTATCAACATCACCACTAATAACTACAGAAACATTTCCATCTACATCATCAACAGCAGTTGCTCCCAATTCATCATAAGTCTCTCCCACTATAAGAGTGATATTGTCATCTCCATTTAAACTAATAATAGGAGCTGTAATATCAGCGACAACGCCAGGAACATAAAAACAATATTTAATTTTTTTGATTTTTCGTTTTTTATGATGATTGGTATGATGATTGTCATCATGCTCTTTATCTTTAACAGTTTTTAAATCTTTAAAACTAATGTTATAATACCCCTCTTTGAGAGATTTTTTAGGTGTAAAAACGATGGTTTTTTCATCTGAGAGATACGAGACGATACCCTTAATCTTTTTCTTTTTACCAGACAATCTTTTTAACTTAATATTATGTTTATTAATATGCTTTTCATCAAGTTCAACATTAAACACAGCTTTTATTATTACATCTTTAGCTACCGTGTTAGTTGCAGGTGCTGGAGTTAAAGAAACTATTTCTTCTTGTCCTATTCCTTTTGATTTGTCGATATCAATCTCTTTTGCTATGCTTAGGGTCGTAACCAACAATAGCATTGTCAATACAAATATTTTTTTCATATGCTTCCTTTTTTAATGTCAAAAATTCTATCAAAAATAGGGGGGAATGCTTAAAAATATGAAATAAAATTAAAATTTATGAATAAGGAGGAAGTATTAGTTACAAACTAACATATTCTAAATTACTGTAAAAAGTAAAGTAAATAGAGGAACCAAAATAATATTAAACTTTCGTTAAACTCTTCTCTAGTATAGTGTTGGATGAAAAAATTTTATATACTAATATCATTAACAGCCATATTAATGGCAGCCCCACTTACCGAAGAAAAAGCTTTAGAGCTATTTGATGCCATAAAACAGAGCGAATATTCATGGGTTGTTTCACAATGGGACAACGAAATGAAAATAAAAACACAAACACGCTCTAGTGGACGAAAAAGCTTATGGGACGATGACGAAGACCCTATTGATGACAAGGACAATTCAACTTATTATCCTAAAGACCACCCGTAGGATGAGTAGATGATTAAAAAAATATCTTTATTTATCTTAATACCCATAATTTCATTTTCCCAAGATAACTTTCTACAAACACAATATAGTTCACTAAAGCAAGGTTCAACACAAGACCAAGTCATTTCACTTTTTGGAAAAGTTGAACATAAAAAAAGTTTTTTAGAGGGTGACCTTGACATTGAAGCAGGACTTACAGCCAATGCTGTTCTAAAAGAAAGTTCAACCATTAACTTCTTTACACAGATGAATGACTATGATTTTTTAATCCATCAGCTCTCTGCTAACTATTATGTAAACAACCAAACAATGCTAAGTCTTGGACGTGAAAACATGAACTTAAACTTACTTAATGGTAGTTTCGATGGAGCATTAGTCGCCACTTCCTTTGAGGACTTTTTTCTAAAGACATTTTATTTTAAACACTATGCATACTTAGTTCCTACACTTTACCAACAGCAAAAGCTAGATGGACTTGCAGGTTTTTCACTTAACTATTCAAAGGCTTGGTTTGATTCTGAATTTTCTTATTTTAATGAAAATTCTGAACATCGGAGCAATGTTTATTTAGGGTTTTTAAGTAAACCTTATAAAGCAGGAATTGAACACATGCAATACCTCTCAGCAACCAATGCCAATGAGAGAGCCTACAAACTTCACATGGGGATGAAACACAAAGGTTTTTACGCTGAAACTGGGTTCATTCATGTCTATGATGGACAGCTACGACGTATTTACGACTTTGGTGGTTCAGAGTTTAACGCTTTTGGGCTAACAAGTTTTTTAAACAATCAAAACGCTCAAAATGGCTACATAGATGTCATCTACAACCACCGACCCTTCTACACC
>JALWLW010000030.1 GCA_027081065.1 Campylobacteraceae bacterium | reverse complement strand
TCCCATAATACTCTGGAGATGTGGTCTTAAAGAGAGCGATTGTAGGTGTTTTAGAAGCAGATGCTAGGTGCATAGGACCCGTGTCTCCACAAATAAAGGCATCAAGATTGGCTATTTTCCCTGCTAAAGTTCTAAGGTTTTTTTCACAGAGAGTTTGTAACTCTTCTTTTAAAGGTGTTGTGTTGTTTGGGTCTAAAATATCTACTATATGAAGTTCAGGTGCTAAAGTATATAACACATCTAACAGACTTAACCACCAAGCATCGTCTAATTTTTTGTTACCACGAGCATCTCTAAAAATACCAATGCTTTGAGGGGCAATGTCTGTACCCATCGCTTCTTTTTCTTCATTGCTAAGGCGTATGTCGAGGTAAGGGGTGTAACTCTCTAGTGGTTTGTTAGAAAATGCAGACATCAGTACTAGTGGTTTTAGTGCTTCATGTTTGACATCTGAAGTAGCATGTACGGCATGTGTGAGTGGAGAAAAGACATCTTTGGCATAAAAACCAACTTTATAGGTAGCCGAGACTAAAAAGGTAAAAAGTGTATCACTTGTAGAGTTTAGGTTTGGTGTCACAAGAAGGTCATAGCCATGAGTTTTAAGCTCTTTTTTAAGTGCCAAAACTTTAAGTGGTTGTTTAAGTAGTTTTCTTGGAAAAGTATATACCTTGTTTATTTGAGGCATACCCTCCACTAAACTACTTGTAAAAGGTGCACCTACCATCATATCTATTTGTGCATTTGGAAATTGCTTTTCAAGTGCATTGAGCAAAGGGGTGGTAAAAAGAATATTCCCTATACGGTAGTTGATGCGTACAACCAATATCTTTTTAATCTCATCTAGTTTGATAGCCTCTTGATTTTGATTGAAAGGGAAGAGTCTTGAAAGGAGTTTATGTAAACCCTTGCTAATATTTTTGCGTACTATACTGTGTAATGCTTTTGCCATTAGTTCTCTTTTGTTTTAGTGTTAAAATTTAGTGTATCTATAAACAACACCATAGCCAAAAAAAGAGGCTAAAGTGAAGATGTAGTAATCTTTTAGTACAAATGAAAAAAAACTACAAAAAATAATAACAGACCTAAAATCAGAGCTAGATAAAAGAACGCTCAAACAGTTAGAAATAATCAGTACAGCAATATTAAGCATGAGAGGAGGAGTAACCATGCTAGGGATATCATGATGGAGTATAAAACAATAGAGCGTTTTTTTGATAAAAAGATAGATTGGTTGACTCTAATATGAGAAAAGAATACCTAGAACTATACACAGATTATTTAATAGCATCATTCGGTCAGACAATAGCGACAAGATTGTCAGCAATATTGGATGAAGAAATAAGCCATGATAAAATCACAAGATTTTTAGGAGCAGAAGATTATACGTCAAAAGAGCTATGGCAATTGGTAAAAAAAGAAGTTAGAGCCATAGAAGAAGAGGATGGGGGGTACTAATATTTGATGATACAGTACAAGAGAAACAATACAGCAAAGAGAGTGAATTAATATGTTGGCATTGGGATCATACCTTTAATAGAAATATCAAAGGGATAAATCTATTAAAACACTAAAAAGTAATCGTTTAGTAGCCTTAAGCCTAGAAGATAAAAAAAGTAGGTTGTTTTAACCGTATTGACTCATTAGCTTGGTTAGAAGATAAACCCATAAAAGGATGGATTAGAGAATTAGATTTTCCTGTTCTACTCCATCGTCAAATCTTTACAAACAAAGATGGTAGTATTGCGATTCTCTATCTTGTCACTAATGATTTAGACTTAAACACAACCAAAATGGAAACTATCTATCAAAAAGGATGGAGCGTTGAAGTTTTTCACAAGAATATTAAATCAAATACAGGATTAACTAAATCTCCAACTTCTACTGTTAGAATTCAAAGTAACCATATTTTTATGTCTATCTATGCTTCTGTCAAATTGAAAATTTTAGCGATTAAGCACGAAATGAATACTTTTACTTTGAGGGCTAAAATCTATATCTCTGCCATTAAAAATGCCTTTTTTCAGATTGGGGAGTTGAATCGTGTGTAACTTCAGTTCATAATCAAGAATTAGTTATACTTCTCTTAAAAAATATATGAGTGAGGTAGTATAATTATATGAAATTAGCAGTATTTGATTTTGATTCAACATTAATGGATGGTGAAACCATTGATTTCTTTGCAGAAGAACTAGGTCTTAAAGAGCAAGTAGTAAGCATTACTGAACGTGCTATGGCAGGAGAGTTAGATTTTTATGCTTCATTGGTTGAACGTGTTGCTTTATTAAAGGGCTTACCTTATCATAAAGTAGAAGAGGTTTGTAAAAAATTACCGATGATGACTGGTGCTAAAGAAGTAGTTAATGGATTAAAAGAAAGGGGCTATAAGGTTGTTTGTTTTTCAGGAGGATTTAGATCTGCAACTGAACCAGCTTGTAGGGCTTTAGGAATTGATGCTGATTTCTCTAACTTTTTACATGTAGATAATAATATTTTAACAGGTGCTGTTGGTGGTGAAATGATGTATTCTGATGCCAAAGGAGACATGATAGTACGTTTACAGAACTTATTGGGTATTGATAGAAAAAATACTTTAGTTGTAGGTGATGGAGCAAATGACTTAAGCATGTTTGCTCATGCAGATATACGTATAGCATTTTGTGCTAAAGCAGTACTAAAAGAGGCTGCAACACATTGTGTAGATGTTAAAGATTTAAGAGAAATTTTAAAAATTGTGTAATCTTGATAAGATTAGAGAATTTTTGATAAGAAATACTAATAAAATAGAAAAAGTTTAAATAAATTAATATAGGATTCTAGAACATGGATATTTTACAAGCTGTTATAATAGGAATTATAGAAGGATTTACAGAGTTTTTACCTATTTCTTCAACAGGTCATATGATAGTGGCGTCACAATTTTTAGGCATAGAGCAATCTTCTGTTATTAAAGCTTATGAAGTAATTATTCAATTTGCTGCAATATTGGCTGTGGTGTTACTTTATAAAGATAAAATTAATTTAAAAGAGATTGACCTTTGGTCTAAATTAATGGCAGCTTTTTTACCATTAGCAATAATTGGTTTTTTACTGAAAGATTGGGTGAAAGAGATTTTTGTTATTGAAACAGTTGCATGGATGTTTATTGTCGGTGGAATAATTTTTATTATTGTAGAATATTTTCATGTAGATGAAGAAAAAGAGTCAAAAGAAATTGAAGAGGTAACTTGGTTTCAAGCCATGGTTATTGGTTTTGGTCAAGTTCTCTCTTTAGTACCAGGGACATCAAGGGCTGGTTCGACAATTATTGCTGGAATGCTCTCTGGTGTGAATAGAAAAGCATCAACAGAATTTTCTTTTTTATTGGCTATCCCTGTGATGGTAGCTGTATCTGGCTATGATTTGTTAAAGCACTATCATGATTTTGTTGGTGCTGATATGACTGCGTTTGTGGTTGGTTTTATGGTTGCCTTTGTTGTGGCATATATTACCATAAAACTTTTTATTGTTTTTTTGCAACGTTTTACATTTGTTGCATTTGGTATCTATAGAATAATTTTTGGAATTATTTTGTTGATGTTATTATAAAGCTATTTAGAATAAAGATGGCTTATGCGATTTTTCGCATATAATTTTGCAAGGTAAATGATTTGACATTTAATGAATTTAAGTTTCATAAAGACCTCTTGAAAGGGGTTAAAATAGCTGGTTTTAAAGAACCAAGCCCTATTCAAAAGATGGTAATTCCTATCATTAAGAATAGTGAGGATTTAGTGGGACAAGCCCATACAGGAACAGGTAAAACAGCAGCATTTGGGTTACCTCTTATGGATAAAATAGCTAAAAAAGAGATAGAACGTGCTTTAGTAATTACACCAACACGTGAGTTAGCAACACAAGTTTCAGATGAGCTTTATCATCTTGGACGTTTTTGTGGTATTCGTACCATTACAGTTTATGGTGGTGTAGGATATGGACGACAAATTGCTCTTATCAATAAAGGTGTACAAGTAGTTGTGGCAACCCCTGGACGGCTCAAAGACCTTTATAAGAAAGGTAAAATTGACAATTTTAATCCTGAAATTATTGTGCTTGATGAAGCTGATGAAATGCTAGACATGGGTTTTTTAGAAGAGATTAAAGAGATATTTGAGTATATTCCTCAAAACAGACAAACGCTACTTTTTTCAGCTACGATGCCTGAACCTATTAAAGAGTTAGCGAATGAGATTTTAACTAATCCTCAATTTGTTTCTGTTGTTGGAGAAGGGGATGTGACAAATAATGTAATTGAACAAGAGTATTATGTTATTGAAGAAGCCCAAAGAGATGAAGCCATTGTAAGACTTCTTGAAATAGAAGATACAGATAAATGTATTATTTTTTGTCGTATGAAACGCGAAGTTGATAGATTAACAGAACATTTACAAGCGATGGGTTTTTTAGCAGAAGGGTTACATGGGGACTTAGAACAAACTGATAGAGAACGTATTATAAAAAGTTATCGTAGAGGTGAATCAAAAGTTATGGTCGCTACAGATGTAGCTTCACGAGGTTTAGATGTAAAAAATGTTAGCCATGTTTTTAATTTTCATATTCCTTTTGATCCACAATCTTATGTACATAGAATAGGGCGTACTGGTCGTGCTGGTAAAGTTGGAAAAGCTATTACTTTAGTTTCAACGGAAGAGTTTCGAGAATTACAAAGAATTCAAAAAGAGGTAGGGGCAGAGATGAAACTAGCAACTATTTCTTTTGAAAGTGAAAGCAGTGAAAGCTCTGTAGATTTTTTAAGTTTACAAACAATGATAGAAGAAGTGGCAATTTCTAATGAGGCAATAGACTTTATTGATAGTATGGAAAAGATGGATTATCATGAGTTTGTAGAACGGGTAGTTACTCTTCTTTTAAAAGATAATAAGCGTAATGAAAATCAGATTGGTTTTGATGAAAATACTGTAAAGTCTATGATTAATAACTATCATGATGACCAAAAAGTAGCACGTAAGAATAACCGTAAAAAAAAGAGATAACAAATTAACCATTTTCAAGTAATTTTAGCCTAAAATATTCTATAAAATTATTAATAGAGGATTTTTCATGGCTGATGAAGTTAATTATGTAGGTGAAGCTTTTAAGTTTATGCTACTAGGAATGGGAGTTGTATTTTTATTTCTTACTATTCTTGTGAAAGTAGTTGAGATACAAGCTAAACTCATTGCAAAGTATTTTCCTGAAGATACTGCCAAGACTCCTGCCCCTAAGGTAGGTAATTCAGTTGATGAAGAGCAACGAAAAGTTGCTGCTATCATCGCTGCTGTAACAGAATTCCGTAACAATAAATCATAAAAACGAAGGTATAAGATGGCAAAAAAATATATTGATGTGATGGACACAACCTTTAGAGATGGATTTCAATCTGTTTTTGGTGGTCGTGTACTCATGGACGACTTTTTCCCAGCAGTTGAAGCTGCTAAAAATGCAGGTATCAATCATTTTGAATTTGGTGGTGGTGCTAGATTTCAAAGTTTATACTTTTATTTACAAGAAGACGCATTTGAAATGATGGACAGATTTAGAGAAATAGTCGGTCCAGAAGCAAACCTTCAGACACTTGCACGTGGTATTAACACGGTAATGCTTGAGACAGGTTCTCGTGAGATGATTGATTTACATGCTAAACTTTTTAAGAAGCATGGAACAACAACCATTAGAAACTTTGATGCCTTAAATGATGTTAATAATTTAGCTTATTCTGCATCATGTATTAAAAAGCATGGCTTAAATCATGAAGCAGTAATTACTATGATGGATTTACCTCCTGGATGTAAAGGTGCCCATGATGTAGCATTTTATGAAAAAACATTACGTAATATGTTAGATGCTGGAATTGAGTTTGATTCATTATGTTTTAAAGATGCATCAGGAACAGCAAACCCTAAAAAAGTTTATGAAACCATTGCAATGGCTAGAAAAATTTTAGGGGAAGAAGTTCATTTAAGGTTACATACACATGAGACAGCAGGGGTTTCTGTCGCTTCTTATTTAGCGGCACTTGAAGCTGGTGCAAATGGTATTGATATGGCTGCAAGTCCTGTGAGTGGTGGTACGTCTCAGCCAGATATTTTAACAATGTTGCATGCTACTAAAGGGACAAATTATAATCTTGGTGATTTAAAGCTTGATAAAGTTCTTAAATATGAAGAGCGTTTAAAAGAGTGTTTATCAGAATATATGATTCCAGCAGAAGCAACACAGGTTTCACCTCTTATTCCTTTTTCTCCAATGCCAGGAGGTGCATTAACAGCAAATACTCAAATGATGAGAGATGATAACTCTCTTGATAAATTTGATGAAGTAATTTCTGAAATGAAAGAGGTAGTAGAACGTGGTGGTTATGGTACTTCAGTAACTCCTGTAAGCCAATTTTATTGGCAACAAGCTTATGCGAATGTTATGTTTGGAAAATGGAAGCAAATAGCTCCAGGCTATGGTCGTATGGTACTTGGTTATTTTGGTAAAACACCTGTTGAAGCAGATACTAAAATTATTGCATTGGCATCTGAAAAATTAAAACTTGAGCCAACAAAAGAAAATCCATTAGATATTGCTGATGGAATTCATGAGAAGTCAATAGCACATTGGACTAAAGTACTTGAAGATGAAGGTTTAGAGACAAGTGAAGAGAATATCTTTATTGCAGCAGCATGTGACCAAAAAGGTATTGCGTTTTTAAAGGGTGAAAGTCCTTTAATGATTAGAAAAGGTAAAAATAATCAAAATTGTGGAGATGAAGAGATGAGTGGAAATTATACAGTAGTAGTTGATGGTAAACAATATAGTGTACAAGTAGCAGAGGGTGATGGAGAGATTCAAGTAACACCAGCTATCACACCAACTGCAAGTGTAGCACCTGTTGTGTCAGGAGGAAAAGGTTCTATTGAAATTAATTCTCAAACACCAGGTAATGTTTGGAAGATTTTAAAAGCAGCAGGTGATACGGTAGCTGAAGGTGAACAAATTATGATTCTTGAAGCTATGAAAATGGAGATTGATATTGTGGCTGAAAAAGCTGGTGTAATTAAATCAATTGAAGTTAATACCAATGACGC
The DNA here is from genome assembly GCA_027081065.1 of Campylobacteraceae bacterium. The sequence goes on along the minus strand of JALWLW010000030.1, from coordinate 14,711 downwards.
TGTAGTAGATGGACAGCTTCTTGCTACAATGGAGTAATCCATGAGATTAAAACAGTTTATAATTTCACTACTTTTTGTAGTGTTTTCTTTGACTTCTGTGTTACAAGCAGGAGAGCATGTATCAACACAAGAAGTGAGTGAAGAAAAAAAAGCGTATGAATCGAAATCATTAGCAGAATTAGCCTCGTCATGGTGGTCAACTACAGGTATTAATGCCCTTATTGACTTTGATGATGGTGAGACGACTTCTGAACCTAAAGGTCCAGCTTATGAAAGAGAAATGACTTGGTTTGAGTCTTCTATTGGTCGTCTTATTATGATTCTTGTCGTATTTATTTTGTTCTATTTGGCAATTGCTAAGAACTTTGAACCTTTACTTTTAATTCCAATTGCATTTGGTGGGTTACTTGCCAATATTCCTCTAGCAGGAATGGGTGGAGAGCATGGAATGTTGGGTATTATCTATAATATGGGGATTGCCAATGAGTTTTTTCCTCTCTTAATTTTTATGGGTGTTGGGGCGATGACAGACTTTGGTCCACTTTTGGCAAATCCTAAAACAGCTATTCTTGGTGGGGCTGCTCAGTTTGGTATTTTTGGTGCTTTGGTTGGGGCTGTTATGCTTGGATTTGATCTTCAAGATGCTTCTGCTGTTTCAATTATTGGTGGGGCTGATGGTCCTACTTCAATTTTTATTGCTAATAGACTGGCACCTGATATGTTAGGGGCAATTGCTGTTGCTGCATACTCTTACATGGCACTAGTTCCTGTTATTCAGCCTCCAATAATGAGAGCATTAACAAACAAAGAAGAGCGTCAAATTGTAATGAAGACAACTAGAAAAGTACATAGATTAGAGAAACTTATTTTCCCTATTGTCGTGCTTATGTTAACATTATTACTTTTACCTGAATCTGCTCCTCTTATTGGTGCATTTGCATTTGGTAACTTTGCAAAAGAGTCAGGTGTGGTTGATAGATTATCTGATACTATGCAAAATTCTCTAATTAATATTGTAACTATTTTCTTAGGCTTGGGTGTTGGTTCAAAACTAGCAGCTGATAAGTTTTTGGTTTTAGAGACAATGGGAATCATGGTTATTGGTCTTATTGCTTTTTCTGTTGGAACAGCAGCTGGAGTACTTATGGCAAAGCTTATGAATAAATACTCAAAAGAGCCTATCAATCCACTTATTGGGGCTGCAGGAGTTTCTGCTGTACCGATGTCAGCACGGGTTGTATCAAAAGTTGGTTCAGAAGAAAAACCAGGTAATGTTTTACTAATGCATGCAATGGGTCCAAATGTTGCAGGTGTTATTGGTTCAGCTGTAGCAGCTGGAGTACTTCTTTCTATTTTTAAATAGAGTATTATAGGAAAAATTAATCTAATAAAAAACAACGTTCCTTGGGGTAACGTTGTTTTAAATTCTCTCATTAAGTAAGTTAATTAATATCTTTTCAATAGTATAATTCTCTGTTTTTATTAGTCTAATTTGGCGTGCTATTTAGCTATCTTAAATATGATAAATTAAAAAAGATTTTGTCTTTTTTAGTTTGTTATATTATTTAAGAATAAAATAGCAAAAAAGAATATATAAAAACATAAAGGTACATAAATGAGCAGCCGTACACCAAATGGTCTTGATAAGTTAGGACTTGAAAACATTGGAAAAGTTTATTATAACCTTAGCTATGATGAGCTTCAAGCACATGAAATTAATAATAACGAGTGTAAAATGTCATCTACGGGTGCAGCAATGTGTGATACAGGTATCTTTACAGGTCGAAGCCCTAAAGATAAATATTTTGTTGATCAAGCTCCATCAAATCAGCATATTTCTTGGGGAAAAGTTAATCAGAAAATTGATATCGATAAGTTTGATAGGCTTTTTGATTTAACAACAACACAACTTTCTGGAAAAGATATTTATGTTATGGATGTTTATGCAGGTTCATCAGAAGCCAGTAAACGCTCTGTTCGTTTTATTTCTGAAATAGCATGGCAAGCACATTTTGTTAAAAATATGTTTATTCGTCCAACAGAAGAAGAATTAGAAACTTTTGAACCTGATTTTGTTGTTTATAATGCATGTAAAACAGCAAATGCAGATTACAAAGAGATGGGTTTAAATTCTGATGTATTTGCTTGTTTTAATATAGAAAAAAATATCTCTATTATTGGAGGTACTTGGTATGGTGGTGAGATGAAAAAAGGAATTTTTTCAATGATGAACTACTGGTTACCATTAGAAGGAAAACTCTCTATGCATTGTTCAGCTAATGTGGGTGAAGAGGGTGATGTCTGTCTTTTCTTTGGTCTTTCTGGAACAGGAAAAACAACACTTTCAACTGATGCAAATAGAGCATTAATTGGTGATGATGAACATGGTTGGGATGACGATGGTGTTTTTAACTTTGAAGGTGGATGTTACGCTAAAGTTATTGACTTAAAAGAAGAGAATGAACCAGAAATTTTTGGAGCAATAGTAAAAGATGCTCTTTTAGAGAATGTTGTTGCTGATAATGCTGGAAATGTTGACTATAAAGATGTCTCTAAAACACAGAATACACGTGTTTCTTACCCTATTGAACACATCGTAAATCATAAAAAAGATTTACAAGCTGGTCACCCAAATAACATTATCTTTTTATCTTATGATGCTTTTGGTGTTATTCCTCCTGTTTCAAAACTTACTAAAGAACAAGCTATGTATTATTTTTTAAGTGGATATACAGCAAAAGTAGCAGGAACAGAACGTGGTATTACTGAACCTGTAACAACATTCTCAGCATGTTTTGGGGAGGCTTTTTTACCGTTACATCCAACTAAATATGCTCATCTCTTGGGTGAAAAAATTGACAAACACAATGTAAATGTATATCTTGTCAATACAGGACTTAATGGTCAAGGTGAGAGAATGAGTATTAAAGATACTAGAGCTTGTATCAATGGTATTTTAAATGGTTCAATTAACAATGCAGAGTTTGAAACACTTCCTGTATTTGATTTACAAGTTCCAAAAACTTTAGAAGGTATTAAAGATAACGCTATTTTAAATCCAAAAAATACTTGGGATGATGAAGTAAAATACAATGAAACCTTAAGAGAGTTGGCTTCTAAATTTATTGAAAACTTTAATCGTTATAATGACTCTGGTGATGAATTTGACTGTTCTGTAGCTGGACCTCAACTTTAAAATACGAACGCTTTTTAGCGTTCGTATTTTAAAGAGTTATTAATCTATAGCCAATGCTAGATATATTCTCTATAAAGTCACCCTCTAGTTTTTTTCGTAACATTCTTACAAGTGAACGTAATGCATCTTTAGTCATTCTTTCATATGCCCAAACAGTATTTTCTATCTCTTCATAAGTTATAGCTCTTTGTTTATGTGTGGCTAAGAGATGTAATAAAAGTTGTTCATTTTTTGTAAGCTTAATAATATTATTTTTAATCAATAGCGTTTTATTTAAGATGTCATAAATAGTTGTTTCATTGAGATAGATAATATTGCTACTTTTCACGGTTAAGTAATCTAATGAAAGTGCTAATGCTTTTTGTAATTTTGTAGATGTAATGGGTTTTACGATATATTTGATAAGTTGTAGCTCTACAGCTTTTAATAAATAGTCTGTCTCAGTATGAGCCGTTGCAATAATAATGGGTGTCTCTTTATCTACTTTACGAATTTCACTTGCGAACTCTAAACCGTTCATTCTTGGCATTTTTATGTCGCTAATAATAATATTTGGTTTGTGCTTTTTATAAATATTTAAAGCTTCAATACCATCTTTGGCTTCTAGTACATTATTACAGATACGAGAAAGATACTCTACAGCATTTTTTCGTATCATCTTTTCATCTTCAACATAGAGAATGGTTAATTTTGAAAGATTAGTATTGTATATATTCATCATAAGATGGTCTTTTCATGGGGTTTATACTATTTTGTATACTACGCTGGTCATTTCGACTTTGTGTTTGTGCATGTGCATCAAAAATATTTACTTGATTATCATACATATTTTTATAGTCTATTTGGGAACAGCCTAAGAAGAGTATGACTATACTAATTATTGTAAATAATTTATTTGTCATCATTTTCCTTTTGAAATTTACGTCTATAGTAATGAAATATATCATCTTATATTTAAAATTTTAGCAGAATTAAATGAGTGAAAAATGAGATTTTAAAATTTATTTTCTCATTATCTCCTCATCTTTTTCAGATAAAATACTTTTACACGAACAAAGGATTTTAAATGACTACTATACTTATGATGTTTCTTTTCCCCATTGGTTTATATACTTATTTTGTTATAGAGAAAAAAACAAAAAGAGAGTATCAGAAAGTATTTGATGACTTTCAAATCAAAACGTCATCTAATAGTAAATTAGAGGCTAAAGATAAAATAAACCTCTTTGAGCAAATGCTTTTACAGAATGAGTATGAAGTAACAGAGATAAATGAGTTTAGTGTTATTGGTGAGAAAAAAGTGTTAAGTATGGCATTTATCTTTATGGGTTTGGGTTTATACATTGTAGGGATATTCTTTTATTTAGCCTATTACTTTTGGTTTCAAAAACCCCATAGAGTAGAGTTTACAGTAAAGAATTAAAATGAGAAATTCCATTGTAAAGATACTCCTTCTTATCATCATTTTACTCTCTCCACTCTTTGCAATAAAAGCGACTGAAGAAACACGTGGAGTAGTGGCATTTGAACTCTTAGACAATACCGTACTGCATGAAGAGAAGAGTGAACACGGACTGTTTAGTGACATAAACATAAGTCTTTCTATTTTTAAATCTAACGATAAAAATATCACCATTGAGCATATTTCAAGTTATGATTTAAGATTTAAACCCATGAGTAAAAGTGAAAATTTCCAAGATAAAGAGCTAGATTATTGGCTCAAGATTGACTTAAAAGAGGGCTTTCCTAATGGTAAGTTTGTAGTCTCTTATGGTGATGTTAAAGTTTTAGAAGATAGTTTTTCTAAAATCCAAAAGATAGATAAGTTTGAGATAGGAGGAGTGGAGCATCTTAAGTTTTCCTATGATAGCAGTAAAGATAGCTCTGTTTACTATTTTAAACTCTCTCATGTAAAGTATGAAAATGCCTATCGTTTTCTCTACATTACTACGAATGATAATTTTTATAATGATGTCAATAAGAATATGATTATCTACACTATATTGGGTATAGTTCTAGGCTTAATTTTCATGGCTGGACTTTATAATGGAGCAATGTATTATTATAACCGAGATAGGTCATTTCTTTACTATATGCTGATGCAGTGGTCTATTTCGTTGGTACTTTTTAACATGATAGGCATCCTAAATTTTACCGATTTATCCATTGCAAGAAGTGAAATCTATTATTCGCTTTGCTCTTTACTCAGTATTTTGTTTACTACGCTCTTTACGCAATCATTTTTAGATACCAAACAACATAGCCCAAAGCTCAATCGTGGTCTCAATATCATTATCCTTTTACTCGTTTTAGATGCTATTGTCACGCTGTTTTATGTCTCACTTATTTTTAAATATCACCTTATGCCTTTCTTCGCATTGAGCTACATTTATCTGGGTTACAAAAGAGCCAAACAGGGGTTTAAACCAGCTTTATTTTATGTGGCAGGGTGGTCAGTATTGGTTCTTACGCTATTTTTGGACTCATTTTGGCAACTTGATTTTATCGTGAGTCCTATCTTTTTAGGAACAGCTGTTGAGGCTATATTTTTCTCTTTGGCTCTTTCCTATAAAATCAAAATGATAGCTGATGAAAAAGAACAACAAAAAGAACTCATGGTGCACCAAAGTAAACTAGCCTCAATGGGTGAGATGATAGGAAACATTGCCCACCAATGGCGACAACCTTTAACCCATTTGTCCTACACCGTGATGAATATTCAATATGCGTTTAAAGATAAAAGTTTAGATGAGGTCTATCTTGACAAAAAAGTAGATGAAGCAAATTCTCAAATAGAATTTATGTCACAGACCATTGATGACTTTAGAGATTTTTATGCTGTTTCTAAAAGTAAAGAGCCATTTTCATTAGCTGATGAAAGTAAACAAGTATTAAGTATTATGCAACACAGTTTAGAAGAAATGGACATTGTTGTAGAGTTGATTATTGTAGAAGACTTAGAGATGACAAATTATAAAAATGAATACAAACAAGTACTTTTAAACCTTTTGAGCAATGCTAAAGATGCACTCATTCAAAACATTACTTTGTCACCAAAGATTATACTCATGGTTTATAAAAATAAGGTAACTGTAATCGACAATGCAGGAGGTATAGAAGTGAAGATTTTAGATAAAGTTTTTGAACCCTATTTTACGACTAAAGAAGAACATTCTGGCATTGGGCTTTATATGTCTAAGATGATTGTTGAAAAAAATATGGGTGGAAAGTTGAGTGTTAAAAATAGTGAAGAGGGGGCTGAGTTTCGAATTATATTTTAATTCGTTAAATCTCATTTTTTTCTCATTTAATTTTGTTACACTGTGTTCATGAAAACAATACATTTAATACTAACACCATTTTTATTATTAGCAGAGGTAGACTTAGGGGACATTAATGTCAATGCTTCCCAAGAAGAAGAGGAGATGGACTTTCTTGTACAAAAAGAGAGTTTCTTACCCAACGCACCGATGCAACAGCAGATGACAACCAAACAAGCTTTAGGAATGGCAGGTACAAACGGTGATCCTGTCAAAGCCATAAAAACTATGGCTGGGGTTGTGAGTACCAATAACGATGAGGGTAGTGAAATCTTTATTCATGGTTCTAAACCTCGTGAGACAATGTTTACGGTAAATCAATTACCTCTTGGGTATATTTTTCATGCAGGGGGGTTGCATTCGGTCATCGCCCCTGAAGCAACAGCTCAAATAGATGCTTATTTAGGTGGGTTCGACACAACTTATGGAGCAATGGGTGCAGTTATAGACATTACGCCTAAGTATCCACAAGGTTCTAACAATGGACGAATTCATGTGGGTTTGTATGATGCAGACTTTGCTTATGATGCGAAATTAGGAGAAAACACTTCACTTTTCTTAAGTGGACGACGAAGCTATATTGATTTGTTTGCAACGAAGTTAATGGAGAGTTTAGAAGAAGATGAACGTGACAGTAGTAAAAAGACAACCTTTACACTTTTTCCTCAATATTATGATGCCAATTTGATTTTGAGTCATAACGTGGGAGACCATACTTTTTCTTTTGAAGCCATAACAGCACAAGACGAAATGAAACTCAATAGTAATATGAATGAAACAAAAGACCCCGTAGCCAATGGAAAAATAAATTCTAAATATGGCTTTACAACTTTAGGTGCTAGATGGAACTACATAGGGGATAACTATGAATCTATGACACTTCTTTCTCATATGAAAAATAGAGAAAATACAGAACTGTTTGATGATGATTTTTTCATAAAAACGACCCAAGATAGTACAAAACTTTACCATGAAACTCTTTTTGATGTTGAGGGGCATAAACCTTTAATTGGAATGGAATTAGAAAAAATAGAAGCACCTGTTAAAATACATTTTGCCAACAGTACGGGCGACGAAGATTTTGAACCCTTAGTCTCAGACCAAGAAGTGCTAGACTATGACAAAACAATCAACGCTTCACAATATGCACTTTTTGCACAAGACATTTGGGACATTAGTGAGCAAGATCATTTTCGTTATGGACTAAGAGCATGGAAAACAGACTTTCAAAAGTTTGGCTCAGGCATTGACCCAAGAGTCGCGTATGTTCATGATTTTTCTGATGGTTGGAGTTCTTCTTTTGCTGTGGGACGTTATTCTCAATTGCCACGGGTTACCTATGCTTTAGATGGTTTTGGAAATCCATTGTTAGAAGCGACAGAATTTTCAAACCATTATGCTTTGAACATTACAAAAAAGTTTGATGAAAAAAGTTCTTTGGTTGTCGAACCTTATTTTAAAACCTTTGACAACCTAGCCATAGCTGACAAGACAAATAACTATGAGGGAGTAGGTAAGGGTGAAGCCTATGGGGTAGATGTTACTTACCGAAAAAAAGTTGATAAGTTTGATATGATTGTTGCTTATACCTATGTTAAGGCTAAACGACAACTGAATACTGAGAATAAAAGACAATTTCGTTTTCAAGGAGATATTCCTCATACATTACAGGCAAATGTGTCGTATAAGTTTAATAATAATTGGCGACTTGCATCACTCTTAAAATATAATTCAGGTTCACCTTATACACCAATTGTAGGAACAGAAAATGCAAGTAACAATGGACAAGACTATAAACGCCCAATTTACGGAGAAGCCTACAGCCAAAGAATGCCCAGTACTTACGACTTGGACATACAAATAGGTAAAACGTTTAAGTATGCCAATTCAAGTTTAGAAGTAGCCTTTGAACTTATGAATGTTAATGCTTTGTTTAAAGAAAATATTGACTCGTACCGTTATAATGATGATTATGAGAGAGATGGGGAATATAAGGGTATGGGATTCTTACCTGCTTTTCATTTGACTTATCGGTTTTAAATCATATAGAAAAAAAAGAGGTAATGATTAAAAGAGTTAATTTAACTCTACGACCGTCTCCTTGACCTACGTCTACTTCCTGCATTGCTTTCTTTTGCACCATTGCCACCATTTCTAGCCCCACGATTGTTTGAGGGTGAGCCTCTTCGTCCTTTACTGAAACAACCATCACAAATAGAGAAACGGTAGGTAAAGTCTAAGCTTTTTCCACAACGTGTACATTTTTTGATGAAGTTACCTTGTTTTAGAGAGGCTTCGATGTAGTTGTTGAGTCGTACACGTGCCTCAATGGCTTTTTGTGTCTCTTGAAATAGTTCTTCAAATTTAAAAGAGAGCCATAGATAGAGAGAAATCTCTCGTACTCTGTCTTCTGCGTTGAGCATCATCTCATTGGTTTGGGCAACTTTTGGTAGGTCTCGTGGTGGGATGTACTTGACAGGCTCATTGGCTTCTATCTGTTTGATGTATCGGTGAAATACCGACTCAATATAAGGTGAAGAGATAGAAGCAGGGGCACAAGCTAAGTGAAAGCGTGTTTTTAAGTCTAAACGATATTCGTCAACAATGGCAGCGATTTCTAACATAGAGTCAATATTGGCTGCGACAAAAGGTCCTTCGAACTCCATATTTTCTGCAAAGAAATTTAAGATAGTTGAGAGGTTTTCTGTCTCTAAAATTTCACCAATAAGCATGACATGCTCTAAACTAGCCATGACAGAGAAAGGGAGTTCTAGCTTTGGTAGAGGTTGGTAAAACTTACTCTCAATGGTCTCTAAAGCTTTTTTGTCTAAAGCACCAATATACCCAACTTCTTCTAAACCATAACGTCCTGCACGTCCTGCAATTTGGGCTACTTCTGTAGGTAAGAGTTCTCTTCTTCTTAGTCCATCAAACTTGTTGTCTTTTGAAAAGAGTAGGGTCTTAATGGGTAGGTTAAGCCCCATTGCAATGGCATCGGTCGCTACCAATACGTCTGACTTTCCTTCTCTAAAGCGTCGTGCCTCTTCACGTCGTACCTCTGGTGAGAGGTTACCGTAGACGACTGAGACTTCATACTTTTGTGAGAGTTGTTGACGTAGTCCTAGTACATCTCGTCTTGAAAAAGCAACAACAGCTGTACCTTTTTCTATCTCTTTTATGGGAGTAGGGTGTGGTAGAAGTTTAAGCTCATTTTTACGTTCAAAGTGTTTTACCGTTAATGGTTCTTCTAAATATTCGCAAAGTTCAGTCACTGCATCGAGTGCATCGGCTGAACCTGTCAGTATGACTTTTTTGGCAGGAACACCAATGAGTGCATTTGCCCAAGCCCAACCACGGTCACGGTCGCTTATCATCTGTATTTCGTCGATGACACAAACATCTACATCAACTGAAGCATTCATCATCTCAATGGTAGAGCTTATGTGGGTTGACTCTTCGTCAATTATCTCCTCTTCACCTGTAATGAGGGAAACCCCAACCCCTTTGGCTTTTAAGTTTTCGTAACCCTCTAGTGCTAAAAGACGTAGAGGTGCTAGGTAGTAACCTGTGTCTGCATTTTCTAAGTGTTGCAATGCCTCATAAGTTTTCCCCGAGTTCGTAGGTCCTACATGAAAGAAAATTTCACGTTTAAGTAATCTTGCCATAGGAAAAAGGTTTTTAAAGTCTCGAATGGTTTTGGCTAAAAGTTCTTCTTTACGTCTTTTCTCTTTTAATGGGCGAATATGTTCCATGAAATGGTAGACAATACGCCGTTTTACTTTCTCTTTTAGTTTCAAATTTTTAGAGCTACAGAGTTGAGGTTCCACAAACTGTAAGATGAATTTTTCAACAACAGAGCTTTCTAGTTCTAAGCCATTTGCTAACTCAAAAAGTTCCTCTTCTAAATCATGAATGCTTTGCTCAAAATGCTCTTGCATCTCTTTTTTAACACGTTGCATATCTTCTTTTATGGGTAGTTCTTCGCCTCTCCAAATATGATGGAAAATAAAAGGACGACCATAAGAGACAACAGCTGTGTAGGGTAGTGTTGTCTCATAAAGTGTGTAAGACTTCTCTTTACTAATGACAATGTTTGAGCCTTGTAGCGTAAGTAGGTACAAAGGGTCAATGAGGTTTACAATCTCTCTTAAAATCTCAAGTGGAATTTCGATTTCATAGAAAGAGTCTTCAGGTGGCATTGAGCGTATGAGTTTTATGACTTCATCTTCAGAGAGATACTTATGCTCTGTTGTAACAGACTCTATAAAAACTTTTATCTCTTCTTCTTTTTGAGCAATGGCAGCGAGTTTAAGATGTTCTAGCTCACTCTTGATATACTCTTCATCACCATTTAAAAGTAGATTATTTTCAATACTGTCTGTTATGGTTAAAAGTGATTTATAAAAAGTCTCTTCTTTCATAGAAAACTCATAAGAGTGGTAGAACTCCATTTGAGAAAGGGTATTGAACTCTACTTCAACTTTTTTCTCCCATAAATCCATCAGTTTTTGTTGCCGAATATAGTTAAGTTTAGAGGCTATTTTCTCTTCAGAAATTTTGTTAAACTTCGTGTCAATAAAAGCAGAGAGTATCTGTTGCTCCTCTTCTTTGTTATGCTCATGTTTGTTTAACATAGAGACAATGAGTGAGACTTTGTCACTCTCATCTATTTTAGTGACTTTGATGTTCATCTGCTCTAAGTAGTTTACAATGTGCAGTCTTAAATGGGTATTACCCTCAGACCATGCTTGACGCAAGGCACGAACCATCTCTTTTTTTACAAGCATAGGGACTTTTAAGTTAAGTAACATGGTGAGTTCAACTAAAATTTCTTCGCTTAAATGTTTGATGCCCTCATCAAAAGGCTCACCATTCATAAGTTCTTTAACTTTGTTATTTATTTTGATTGATTGCTTTTTCTTTTTTTTTGCCATATGGTTTGAATTCTTTATGTTTTATTTTGCTTAATCTAAATAAGGTGTTATTACAACTTTTCCCAAAGTGTGCCATTTGCTGTGTCCATAATGGCAATGCCCATGGTAGAGATTTCATCTCGAATGCTATCTGACGTAGCATAGTCTTTGGCTTTTTTAGCTTCATCTCTAGCTTGAATGAGGGCTTCAATTTTCTCTTTTGTTGCTTCATCAATGCCTATTTGAAAGTAAGAAAATGGCTCTTTGCCTCCAAAACCTAAAAGCTTATCGATGAACTCAATGTTGGCTAGGGTCTCTTTTTTAAGCCCTTTGTCTTTTGGGTTTTCATCAAATTTGTCATTGGCATCGCTTATCATCTGGTCAATATGTGCCAGTGCTACTGAGATGTTTAAGTCATCAGACATGGCATCCATGACGGCTTTATGAAACTTGGTATTTGGTTTAGAGGCTGTGGTTGGAGTGACTCTTTTTTTAAGTCGGTAGAGCTTGTCTAAACGCTTTTTAGAGTTAAGCAAGTCCTCTTCGTTAAAGTTAAAGTCATTTCGGTAGTGAATGGAGATGAGATAGTTTCTTAAAATCTCTCCATCATAAGTTTTTAGTGCATCTTTAATGAAAAAAGAGTTGCCTAAAGACTTTGACATCTTCTCTCCGTCAATGTTTACAAAACCATTGTGCATCCAGTACTTAGCGAGTTCATGACCTGTGGCACAACGGCTCTGTGCTGCTTCATTTTCATGGTGAGGAAAGAGCAGGTCAGCCCCTCCTCCATGAATGTCAATGCTGTACTCATCTGTACCCTCAAAGTGTTTTTCAATCATGGCTGAACACTCTAAGTGCCAACCTGGACGACCCTTTGAAAAGCTTGTCTCAAAACAGATATCTTCGTCACCAGCACAGGCTTTCCAAAGTGCAAAATCTTTTGGGTTTCGTTTTTGGGCATTGTGTTCTACCCGACTTTGATTCTCTTCGTCGTCCATTACTTGGCTAGAGATAGCACCATATTTTTCATCTTTAGAAGTGTCAAAGTAGACATCTCCAGAAGCCACAACATAGGCAATGTCTTTCTCAATAAGGTTTTGAATAAGGGCTTCCATAGCTTCCAAAGACTCTGTAGCTTTAGGCTCTATGTCTGCATCTTGAACACCTAAAACACGCATCTCATTTTTGTAAACAGCAATATAGTGGCTAGTAAGCTCTTGTAGGCTTTGACCTGTTTCACGTACTTTTTTAATAATTTTGTCATCAATGTCAGTAAAGTTTTTAGCCACAGTTACCTCGTAACGTAGGGCTTTAAGGGTACGTGCCAAAAGGTCAAAACTAAGGCTACTTCGAGCGTGACCTAAATGAGCATCATCATAAACAGTAGGACCACAGATGTAAATGGAAGCTTTTCGTGGAACAATGGATTGAAAGGGGAGTTTCTTTTTTTGTACGCTATCGTAGATTTGCATGTAGGAGTGACCTTAATAGTTATGTTGTTGAGATTATAGCGTATTAATACATAAAATTTTTACTCTTAACATAGATGACTGTACTCCTTTAAGAGGAGTACCTTAGTCTATTAATTTATTCATATTTGAAATAGAAATCATATGTGCTGTAATAAATTGTGTAAATCCTTTTTTACAAAGCTTAGTTTGTTCTTTTGCTGTTAATGATGCTAATTTCTTCTCTTTAATGACAAAGAAACCTCCAATAGAAAAGTCATTTCCCTCAGTAGTTTTTCCACCCATACCAGATGCTTCTAAAAGGTTGAGGTCATCAAGTGTTTTAATGAACTCTTGAGTTAATTTTGTAAATTTTTGAGCTGAATTCATTGAGCTAACTACTGTTTTAAGAAAATTTGAATGTTTACCATCGTTTTCAAAAAAGTACTTATCTTCTGCTTCACTTTTTTCTATGGTTTGGGTTGGGTCAAGGGTTAATACAATTTTGTCACTATCTTCCATAAATAAAAATGGATATCGACCTACAAATGCTGGAATATGACAATGCTTTTTCCATTTTCCCTCTGCATCAACAAATTTATTCTCTTTTTCTACTCCTAAAAGTACTAAAGAAAACCATGCCCCTTGAGAGTCTTTTGAAAATACAATAGGGTACTCTTTACATGATTCAAAATATTCATTCACAGTGATAGGTGCTGATGTCAAGTTTTTAGCTATAAGATAATTTGAAACTGTTTTTATTCCAAACTCTTTATGTTTTTCTAGGCTGAGTACCTCTATAGATTTATGCATTTAGTTTTTTCCTTAGTCTTTCCAAAATATTTGGATGCTGTATGTTTGGAGAATTATACATATGATGTACTTAATGTGACGATTAAAAGAGAAGTTTAATGAAATCGTCGTCCTAAAAAAGCATTAAATTGATTGGCAAATGCACGAGCATCTTTTTCTCCAAATGCTTTTGGCCCACTTGTCATCTCCCCTGCATCTCGCATCTCTTGCATAAAGTTTCTCATGGTAAGGTACTGTTTTATATTTGCCACACTATAGAGTTCCCCACGGTGGTCAAGGGCATGGGCTTCTTTTGTGATAATTCGGTCAGCGAGAGGAATGTCAGCTGTGATGACTAAGTCTCCAACTTCTACCATCTCTACTATTTTATGGTCAGCTTCATCTGCACCTGCTTCGACGATGAGGTATTCAACATGTTTTGAATTTCCAATAGTTATGCGTTTATTAGCAATAACATAAGTTTTTAGTTTTAGGCGTTCTATGGCTTTTAGAACAATGGGTTTAAGCAGATTAGGAAAGGCATCTCCGTCTATGAATAGGGTCATTAGTAGTATTTCCAGTTTTATTATTTCTTATGTAAGTTTATCAGAAAAGGTTAAAGAGTAAGAGATTTTTAGGCATACTTGATGAATGGATAAAGTTATAAGAGTGCTTTCTATCGTAAAGAGCCTTTCAAAACAAGAAAAAGTTTGTGTGAAAAAATTGGCTATAGATTTAAATGAAAATATACGAAACATTCAAAATGACTTTAAAGCTGTTCTAAATCCTTATTTTGGTGATAGACTCAACAAAGTTGGTGATTGCTACTTTTTGCTCAAAAGAGAACAGTTTCATGACCTATTTTTGCATAATCATAAAACTTCAAAACAGTTTTTAAAGTTTTTATCTATTGTAGATTCAAATCTTTACAATCAATTTAAAAAAGAGCATACAGAGTTAATCAAAGGCTTAAAACTTGATTCTTCTGCTGTTTATCAGATAGAAAATAGTCCTTATGAGCATCTGAAATCTGAAAGTTTAG
>JALWLW010000029.1 GCA_027081065.1 Campylobacteraceae bacterium | reverse complement strand
AGACAAATCGTAAGGCGATAACTCCACCTCTAGCCCTCTCTTTCCTGCACTCACATAGATTGTATCAAAACTGCAAGCACTTCTATCAATAAATGTAGGTAGCCTCTTTTTTTGAGCTACTGGGCTTACCCCACCCAAGATATACCCCGTAACTTTTTCAACTATTGAAGTCTCTGCCATTTTAGCCTTTTTACCGCCTGCAATTTTAGCTAACTGTTTTAGGTTTAACATACCCAATGCAGGTACAACAGCTACTACTAAATCTCCATCGACAGATACAACTAATGTCTTAAATACCCTATTGTCATCTACTCCTAACTTCTCTATGGCCTCTTTTCCATAAGAGGTAACGGCACTATCGTAGCTATACTGATGCAAGGAGTATGCTATGTTTTGCTTTTTTAATAGCTTGATACATGGTGTCATTACAATACCTTTATCTCGCCAACATTAAGAATAGAGACTTCAATATCAGAAGTTGTAGCTAATCTTTTTATCCAGCTATGTGGTTCGCCTATAGGTTCATCTGATAGTTTAAATGTGCCATAGTGGTAGGGAATCATCTGCTTAGCACCTAAAATCTGTGTTGCTTCGAGTGCCTCTTGTGGGTTTGTGTGGTTATCTTTCATAATCTCCACAGGCTTATAAGCACCTATTGGCATTAAGGCTATATCGGCAGTATCGACTTTTTGGGCTATCTCTTTAAAGTGCCCATCCATAGCGGTATCTCCTGCAAAATAGATAGTCTTACTTTTACTCTTTATCATAAAGCTACACCATAGTGCTTTGTTAAAATCAAACAAACCTCGTCTATGCCAATGCGATGATGGAAGAGCCTCTATTGTAATGCCTAACTCTTTATGTTTCTCATACCAGTCTAACTCAACGCCATTTATTGGCTTTTTAAAGTAGCTAGAGAGCTTTAGAGGCACTATTATTTTACTCTTTTTAGCATAGATATTTAATATCTCTAGCGACTTCATATCTAAATGGTCGTAGTGTCCATGGCTAATAAGTATAATATCTGGGTTTAAAGCCTGCCCATCTATAGGAAATTTCGCCAATCTGGGCGTTAAAGGAATATCACCAAAAACTGGATCTGTAACTATCTTTACCCCATCTAATTGGATATAAAATGTTGTATGCCCAAGCCAGATAATAAAGTCATCATCTCTATCTAAATCACTAGCATTGAGTGGATGTATAGTTAATTTAAAATCATCATCCTCTACCAAAACTCTCCTCTTTTGAAAAAGTGAACCAAGCTTCCACTTAAATACTTTTTTTATTGGTGGTAGTGTAATGCCGTATGGTTTTATAAACTTTGTCATTTTAAACCAATCTCCAATATCTTGTATGTTAAATTAGCATCTCCTGTTTTCTCTTTTACTACTGCTCCTCTTTTTACAAGAGCTTTTACTATGAGTCGGTTCATTATGCCATGCCCAACAAGAAGTAAAGTTTTATTCTCTTTGGAGAACCCTATAAGCATATCTGCCCCAAGCTCTGCCCTTCGCTTTGCCTCTGCAAAAGATTCGCTATTGCTTTTATAACCAAATAGCCAAGCCACTCTAAAAATTGGAGCCCACACTTTTGCAGGCAGTTTAATAAATCTTCTGTTGCTATATGGTAGCTGGGCTTCATTAAAAATTTTGCTACTCAAATTGGGCTTTTTGTTAAATAAGTTTAGTGTCTGAACCGTTCTTGAAAGCTTGCTAGTTACCACTATATTGGCACTCTCTACTAATTCTTTTACTCTACTAGAGGGGTCTGCATTTTCAATAGGTGCACTATTATACTCTTTTATAAACTCGCCCATTTGATTGCTATAAATTTTTGGATTATCGATAATAACCTTTGCGTGTCTTAGTAGTATGATTTTGTTCAAATTAATCTCTCTAATAGCTTTAGTGGTACTTTTGTGCGTTTATGTGTTGCAGTTGCTACAACTTTGCCACTACAGAGTGCTTGAATTTCAAAAAACACCGCTCGCTTCTCTTCTTTGCTTATGCTGGTTACTATTTCAACTTTTTCGTCTAATTTTACCATTGCAGTATGTTCAATAGAGACTTGCTCGCCAACTGTAATATATTTGTTTAAGTCTAAAGTCTGATTAATGCACTTAGCACTTACAATCTCCATCCACTTTACAATAGTGTAAGTTCCTAGTATAGATGGCAAGCTGCTATCTATTGCAGATATACAATCAGCTTTGCTAACAATAAATGTCTCTTTATAACTCTCCATTTTAAAATCCTTTCTTAGGGTTTAGCTCGGCTGTGTAACCATCAATAGAGCAATAAGCCCATACCCAAATATTTTAACTACCATCCACAGTTTTAATTTACTATAATCTATCAGCTTACCACTCTCTAAACACTCCTCTTGTCTATCTGCCCAAAAGTGATCGATTACTTGAATAGTGACAAAAAGAGCTAAAGAAAACTGCATCCAAAAAAAGTATAACATAGCCCCATTTTGTAGGTAAAGCATTATAGAGCCAGTTATTATCAGCATCCAGCCTCCTACACCTATAACGGTATGTAATCTATGCAACAGAAGCCTTCTTTCTTTACTTTCGTACATATTAAATAACTTTGGTAGTGTTATTAATGGCAGTAGTAACATAGCAGCAATAGTATGTAAGTAAATTAAAATAGTATAAAAACTCATAAACTCTTCTTTAAGGTTATAACCTTTAGCTCTTGCTTGGGTGTGCCAACATTTAACCCTTTTGGGTACTCTTTTATCTCATTGGTGGGTAGATAGCCTCGCCTAATATAGAAATCAACTAATTCAACTCTATCGACTAATACACTCATTACAAACTCTTTAACCCCTAAATTTTCGACCGTAAACTCTTCTGCCTTTTGTAAAACTACTTTCCCTGCCCCTTTGCCCTGCATATTAGGATTTACTGCAAAAAATCCAATATAGGCACAGCTATTTTGCTCTTCCACACAGATAACAGCTTTAACACTATTCTCTACTAAAACAAATAGATGACTTTTAGGGTCGTAAAGGTATCCTAAAACCTCATCAGATGTAGTTCTATCGCCATCAACCAAAGCATTTTCAGTTGTCCAACCCTCCTTGCCTCTGTAGGCAACATTTATAAGCTCTACTATCTCTTGAACATCATCTAAAGTTGCTTCTCTAAATTGCATCTAAACTCTCCACCAATTCCACCTTGAAATATTGACTTAAAGCTACCTCTTGAGCCTTTATCTCTTCTATAAATGGGCTATTGTTAGCGATTATAAAGACTACCTTTTCGATACTACTACTTATCATACTAGGCACAAACTCCTCTAAAAGCCACTTAGTATCTGCCTCTTCACTCTCAAAGCCATAGGTAGTATCGGTTATCCAAGTGCCAATTTTATGCTTTTCTATCTCGCCCATAGCAAATTTAAAAGGGTTGCGGTAGTCATCGCCTTTGCAAAATGCTTTCCACTCGCAAAGAATTGCGTTTTGTTCTTTTAAGTGGCTGAGTTGGCAGTATTGGCTATTGTACATTTTTCTTTCCTGCTTTATTAATTTTATACACTTCCTAAAAGAAAGCATAAAGTTTCTTATTTAACTACATACATCTTTGCTTAGTTTGTGATGATTCTCTATCAACTCTTCTAAATTAATAGGAACAACATCAATACTTTTGCTACTCTTATTAAATAACAAATGTATTTTTTTCTCTATATCAACATTTGGAATAAAAATACAAGCTGTATCTCTAGCATTATAAAAATGATGATAAGCAAAAATCTGATAAACATCAGAAGATGAGATATTTATTTTACACTCATTTTGTTCACTATTTTCTAAAACTTTCCACTTAGCATCACAAATAATCTTTTTTCCATCTTTCATTTCAAGCAGATAATCAGGCTGAAGTCGTGCCATTTTGCACTCTAAAAGATACTCATTCTTTCCACCATTTATAAGAACTCTCTCTATGCCTAACTGCTCTTTGGAGTTCTCTAATATAAACTCCATATATTTTTCAAAAACTGTTTGCATAGGAAAAAGAAGTGCAAAAACATCTTCTTTTCCTCTTAATGATGTAAAAGATTCATTGAGCAAAAATACTTTTGCAAAGCGTAAAGGAAGAGTGTAGTGTTCCATACCCCTGTGTATATTTATTTTGGAGAAATCTGTTTGATAGTTATGAGATAAACTCACCTCATCAAAAACAAACAGTTGTTGTCTTAGTGCTTTTCTATGTTCACTCTCTCTACTCTTTTTCAATAGAAGCTGTAGAGTAGATTTTAAAACTCTGTTTTCTACTCTATTTTGTTGATACTCATCATACTCAACATAAAATCGTTCTTTATGCACTATATTTTTTCTTATATGTTCATTGAATTTCAATTTACCTTTTAAAAAGTGTTGGTTGTCCTCATTTAAAATATATTCTGATTTTAACCCTTTATGGATTAGTCTGTCTATGGAGTCGATAAAAAGTTTAATAAACATCTCATAGATATTTCTATTTTTAGTGGTCGATAGGTCTGCTCTATCTACAACAATTTCATTTATTCCCAAGAGTGGTTTTAACATCTCTATAAAAATAGTACGATATTTATCTTCATCTTCTCCATTGTATATTTTAGGAAGTATCTCAACGCTTAGATTTTGAGTCTGAATTAAGCCTACATAGCTTGTAGCTTTTAGACATTTGGCATTTTCAAAAGTCAATACCTTTTGACTCTCTTTGTCTTTTAACCAAAACTCATAAAGCTCTTGAAATAAACTCTCATCTATATCTCTTTTGCTAATAAAGTTACTATTTTGGGTTGAGACTTTATCACAACCAATATAGCCATATTCAGATATTGTAATATAGGTCATTATTGTTCATAAATCTTCTGATAAGACTCAACACTAAAAGTATCACTAACTTGATAAACTTTATTTGCTCTACTAGTTGTTATTGGATATTTGAGTTCTTTTTCTTGAATAAACCCATTGTTGTTTAAAATAATGATAATATCAGCCCAATCACCATAAAAATACTCTGCTAAAAGAGGAATAATATTAACTTTGAAAATTTCATCTAATCTATCTTTGGTTGGAGTTTCTATCAGTGGCAAAAAGTAACTATGTCCTATGGTATGCTCTCTATCATAAAGCTGTTCTATTCGTTCATTAATAGCATTTAGCATTAATCGTATATTGATATTTGTATCTTTAATTATTAAATCACTAGCTCTCTTTGTATATTTAGTCTCTTCTTTTCTTTCATCTATTTCTTTTGTAAATAAATCACTATTTGGCATCATCTCCACAAATTTAAAGCGTCGTCTAAGTGCTGTATCTATTTGGGCTATACTTCTATCGGCTGTGTTCATAGTTCCTATAATATAGAGGTTTTTAGGAACTCCAAAAAGTTCTTTACTATTTGGTAGAGTTAGTTTTAGCTCTTCATTTTCTCCTATTCTCTTACTTGGTTCTATTAGGGTTATGAGTTCTCCAAAGATTTTTGAGATATTTCCTCGGTTTATTTCGTCTATGATTAAGATATAATTTTTCTCTTCACTCTCTTGAATATCATTATATTTTTGTAATCCATTATCATATAAATATTCTAAAATACCTTTTACATAAGTTGGATTATAAATATCTTTTCTGTTGCTATCTTCATAAAGTTTACGAATATTTTCTATTGAAGCAGGATAATCTGTATTTTGATTACTACTTTTTTGAGGTTTAATACGGAAAGTTTTTCCTCCTCTATAGTTAATATTGTAAATATTTTTGTTGTAAGTAATATCAAAAGCACCATTTGTCATAATTTCATCTTTTAGTTCATCTATTTTATCATTAAAATTGGAGTTACTTTTTGTAGTTGCTTTTTTACATAACTTCTTGAAAATCCCATCTTCTAAACTATAACCAATCTCATCACTCTCTACATCTGCTCTTATCCCCTCAACAAACTCTTCATATCCATAGCTTTGATGAAAGGTTACAAACTCTATTTGACCTGCTTCTCTAAGC
>JALWLW010000028.1 GCA_027081065.1 Campylobacteraceae bacterium | reverse complement strand
AATCGCTACCCCTAAAAAGGAGATAAGCACAGGAGAGACACACGCCCCTAAGATGAGTGCAGAGATAGCCCCTAGCAAAAAGACCATAGGTAGAGAGCCACCTTTGATGCCATCGGATGTTGAGCTTAGTTTAGATTGGATAGAGGAGGGGAGTTGAATGGTAAAGAGTCCAAACATGGAGAGAGCCATTAGTACAAAAACAAAACTCATACCCCCTATTACCCAGACATTTTGAAAATAGGCTTGAAGTTGCTCTCCTGTTGCCCCAGCTAAAGCACCCATAATAGTATAGGTAAACGCTGTTCCTAAAACATAGGCTAAAGAGAGCATAACAGCTTTTTTAGTAGTAATGTTCTCTCCTTGTCCTACAATGATTCCTGAAAGAATAGGAACCATAGGAAGAACACATGGAGTAAAGGTTAGAAGTATTCCTGCTACAAAGGAACCAAAGATGAGTTCTATCATAAATATATCCTTTAATTTATCTGTAAAATAATATCATGATTAACGTGTATTGTTTGTTTGAAAGTAAAATGTTTCATTCTTAAAAGAGAGAGATGATAATATAGTTCTCATAATTTTTTAGCTATACTAATCACATTAAAATAAACAAGGATAAATAATGGATTTAACAGAGTTACTAAAAATGGGAGCAGATATTATTCAAGGAAACAGTGATGATGCAACAACAGGACTTGATGCAGATAGCATTACTAATGCACTAGGTTCTCTACTTGGTGGTGAGAATGGTTTAGACCTTAGCTCTATTGTCTCAAATATGACCAATGGAGAGGGGCTAAGTGAGATTGTTGGTTCATGGTTAGGTAATGGAGAAAATAAACCTATCTCTGTAGATGCTATTACAGACCTATTGGGTTCAGATAAAATATCTGAGTTTGCTTCAAATTTAGGTCTAAGTGAAGAGTCAGCAAAGGGTGCATTGGCAGATGCTCTACCAAATTTAGTTGACCAAGCAACCTCTGGTGAAAACTCTCTTGTTGATACTATGTTAGAGCAAGTAGGTGGGGCCGAAGGTGCTATGGAGATGCTTGGGAAGATGTTTAGGTAATTTGACGACTGACTTCACCGACAGGTTTACCTGTTCGGTGCAAGGATTTGTTAGACATTTAAACTGCCTATCAACTCCAAACTTTTATCTATGCTAACTTGTAAAAATTTGTATAAATCATTTTTATCATTTATAGCTTTTAGATATTCATCTCTACTTTCATTTTTTATTAATGGTGGCACGATATTATTTTGAATAGCTTGATAAGCCATTAAAAGTCTTCCTACTCTCCCATTTCCATCAGCAAATGGATGAATTCTTTCAAATAGTATATGAAATTCAGATATATTTTCTAAACTCATACTATTGCTTTTAAATCTATACAAAAGATTTTCTATATCATTAGAAATCATCTGTGGTAAAGACAATTTAATATCCACACTTTTAATATATCTTTCATCTAATCTGTATGCTCCGATAGGTTTTGAAACATACTCTGGAGATACTTTTAGGGCATCTTCAAATATAATAGCGTGAATATCTTTGATAAAACTACTATCAATTATATTATTTGGATTTGTAGCTTCACGCATCACTACATCATAAGCTTTTGCAAATCCTAATATGACAAGCTGTTCGCCGAGTGGCTTATGTCCTGCTGTATGACCAAGTTCAAGTAACTCTTTTGTTTCACCAAAAGATAGAGTTGTTCCTTCTATTGCATTTGAGTGATGAGTAATCGAGATTCTTAATTGTCTAAAAAGCTCTTCTCGTTGTTTTAATGAAAGTTTATTTAATTTATACATTTTCTATCCCAATAATTATTTTTGTTTGTATAGTTTAACAATAAAGTCTGCAACAGGCTCCCATAGCTTAACTTCGCCATAAGATTCATCAAAAACCTTTGCGTGATTCTTTTCAGAAATTATTTTCATTTGATTGAAATGAGAAATAAATTTATTATTTTCTATATTTGAATGTTTTTCCAGTAAAGAGATACTAATTGGGATTGAGTTATTATTTGAAAGTTGCATAAAAGTAGTTAAAATTTTGTAATTGTATTGTGATGGATTATTAAGCCATCTTGGCACTTTTCTATGTACTTTTTTTATTTCTTCTGATTCTTGAATATTACTACTAGAGACGAACATATTTTTTTGCTTTAATTTTTTATTATTTAGAATTGATTGAGCATTACCAATAATTAATAATAAATGATTCTCTAAAACATCATTTTCAATTTTAACACTTTCTTTGTAGGCAATTTTTGCATCTTGTAAAATTTTTTCTACTATTGCTATTATCTTCTATCCTTTGATTTAGATAGCAGACTATAACAAGATAAAACTTAAGTACTAATAAATTCTAATTAGTTCTAATTAGAAAACTCTCTCCTTATCTCACTATCTATTCAATGAACAGACACAAAAAAGATTACAATTTGACATTTTTCTAATATTTTTAAACATTTTAAGTTAAAATACTTAAACAATAAATGTTCCTTTTTTGTCTTATATATCCAATAACAGGACAAAATATCCCTTAAACGAAGGTAGTATTATGCAGAGTATAAAGAGAGGATGGGAGATGGTGTTTCTATGTTTAGATTCTATTTTATGATTCTACTCTCCTTTTCTCTTTACGCTACCGATTTAAAAATAGCTTCATACAATGTTGAAAACCTCTTTGACCTTAAAAAAGATGGTACAGAGTATGAAGAGTATCTTCCCTTTAGAGATAACTGGAATCATAAAACATTACAGAAAAAACTCCTCAATAGTGCAGAGGTTATCTGTGATGTCAATGCAGATATTATAGCTCTACAAGAGGTTGAAAATGAACATGTTTTAAAGCTTTTACAAAAAATGCTTCGTCAAATAGGCTGTTACTACAAATATCTTGCCATTACTCACAAAAAATACTCTGCCATTCAAGTTGCACTTCTCTCTAAGATTCCTATTGTTCGTGCAAAAGAGATAGTTGTTAACCGTAAGCTTGGATTTCGACCTATTTTAGAGACAAAATTTATAGTGGATAAAGAGCCATTTTTTCTCTATGTAAACCATTGGAAATCAAAGTTTTCCCCTGAAAGCTACCGTATACGTTCAGCTAAAGTCTTAAAAGATAGACTAAAAGCATTGCCTAAAGGGAGCGAATATATCTTATTGGGTGATTTTAATGCAGATTATGATGAGTATCTTCACCTAGAGCGAAAAGATAATGACAGTAGAGGTAGAACAGGCATCAACCATATTTTACACTCAATAGATAGTTCTGAAAAAATGGTAAGAGTAGATAAGCTCTCTCCTAATAAATGGTTACATTATAATCTTTGGTTAGAACTTCCCAACTATCGACGCTGGAGTCACAACTTCTATGGAGACAAAGAGGGGTTAGATAGTATTCTGCTTCCCTATACTCTTTTTGATGGTAAAGGGCTAGAGTATGTTTCTCATAGTTTTAATGTCTTAAAAAAGAGCTATCTTTTCCATAAAAAGGGGTATATCTACCGTTGGGTCTATCGAAACAATCGACATCTTGGCAAAGGCTACTCGGACCATCTGCCTGTGTTTGCCACCTTTTCAACCAGTAAACCCTATAAACGAGTATCTGTAAGTGTAAAAGAGGGAAGCGTTGAAATATTAAAAAGAAGAATCGTTCATTTTCCTCTCTATCTTACAAAAGTAAAAGTACTTTCTACCTCTAAAAATAGAGCCATTATCGGGCAACAAGCCTCAAAAGAACAGATTGCTGTGTATGGAACTAAAGAGATGCTAAAGCTTGGAAAAAGTTATGACATTATGGTCTATGGACGAACATTATTTAAAGGTCACTATGAAATTGTTGATTTTGAGATAGAAAAAAGATATGATAACACCAAACAAAAGGATTAAAAAATGAGTCAATACTACTTAGGTATTTTAGCATTTCATATTGTTGCAGTTCTCTCATGGATGAGTTTGGTCTTCTATATGCCACGACTCTTTGTCTACCATCAAGAGCATAAAGATAAAAAAGATTTTACCGATGTGGTCAAGATTCAAGAGTATAAAATCTATAAAGTCATCGGTTTTCCTGCCATGTGGGCAACGATTTTGAGTGGAGCTACACTTATCTACATGAATCCATCACTTTTAGACAACTCTTGGATGATTGCTAAATTGGTTGTATTGATTTTAATGATAGCCTATACCTACTCATTAGAGTATTTTAGAAAGGTTTTAGAGAGAGATGAGTGTACCAAAAATGGACAATTTTTTAGAGCCTATAATGAAGTACCAACCCTCTTTGCCATTTTAATTGTCACTTTTGTCATAACAAAGTCTATTCCTATTTACTTTTCTGTTGGAATTACGCTCTTTTTTGGGTTTATTATCTATAAGATTTTGACGAAGAGGGTTTAAAGAGCAAACTCTTCTTCTTTATATTTCAATACAGCTCCGTCATCATCAGCAAAATAGATATTACCCTCTTCATCGAAGGTGATACCCTCTTGAGCAAATTCTGGAAGTTTAATTTTTTTTAAAATTTTTTTATGTTTTAAGTCATAAAGATAGAGTTTCTCTTTTTTATCGGAGATAATATAGAGCTTATTTTTGTGCCATGCTAGAGCTGATGAATCAATTATTTTATGGTTAATAATCTGTTTGACTGTTGCATATGTTGTTCCTACTTTTAGGCGAAGTATGTTTGCTTCACTCCTCTTTTTTTGTTGTAGCGTAACGTAATATTGACCATCAATCTTTTCTATGCCTTCAATACCATGTTTTTTAGTTAGTTTATAACCTTGACCTTTGAGTTTAAACTTTTTACTTTTGAATGTTCTTCTGTCGACTTCTAAGAGAGCACCACTTTCAATAGCAAACATAAATGTTTTTTTGTTACAAACAACCCCTTCAAAGTCATAATCTCCAAGTTTTTTTTGATATAAAATTTGCCCTGTCATACTAAGTTCATATAGATTTCCTTCATCATTAGCGACAATAAGTGTTTTAGACTCTTTACAAAAAGAGATACCTGATGCTTCAGGAATGTTAGCAATCTTGTGCTTTGAAGATCGGTTTGATATCTCTTCTTGTTTAGAGCAATTCCCACAAAAAAAGATTAAGCTCAAAAGTAGAGTAGGTCTCATAAATATTTTGATGAAGATATTTTTAATTTTTTTCTCGTTCAAGTAGTTCTAAAAAGTCTTTTTCATTTAAAAAACCAAAAGTCATATCTTTTATATCTTCAGTTTCTGTAACAAAAACGTGCATTGGGGTCATTTGTTTTTCAATATGAAGGGGAATCTCCTCTTCATCTCCGTTGATTTTGAGTAGAATAAAATTATCTTTTAGTTCATTTACAACACGCTCTTTTGGAAAAACTTCATTCTCCATTTTTGTACAGAAGTGACACCCTGTTCCATAAATTTCGAGTAAGATAATTTTATGTTCTTTTTTTGCTTGTGCAACTGCTTCACTAAAAGTTTTTTTTAAAGGCTCTTCTATTTTAGGGGGAGGAGGAGCTGTTTGCTCTTCAGAGATGGGAGTTACTTCTTCAACTGGGACTTGACTATTAACACTCTCTACGGTTGTCTGTTCTAGGATTGTTTGCATTTGCTCTTCAATATCATTAAGGTTTTCAGTATCGAAAGATTCATAAGTGTGTACTTCATTGTCAATTAAATCTTCTGGAGAATCTGTTGAGATAATCTCTTGTGAGGAAATAGCACCTTCAGTAGAAAAAAGTGATAATGAAAGAGACAATAGTAAAAATAAGTTTTTAAAAAAAATCATCATAAAGCCTTTTAAAAATTCTACCTAAGAAAAATTAACAGAAAGTAAATGCACAAATTGAGAGGCTTTTTCTATAATTTGAGGATGTTTGTCGAGATAAATAGCACCACCAATACCAGAAGAGAGAGTTACTGTAACCAAAGCGATTTTGAGCCAAGAGTAGGGACGCTCTCCTGAGACCTTTCCTGTCTGTGCATTGATAGCATAATTATAGGTT
>JALWLW010000027.1 GCA_027081065.1 Campylobacteraceae bacterium | reverse complement strand
AGCCAATACTTGGTATATGTGGTGGTTATCAGATGATGTTTAAACAAATATCTGACATGGAAGCTATAGAGACAGATACTCCAACTGTTGAAGAGGGTTTAGGCTTTATAGACGATGAGATAATCTTTCAAAAAGAGAAAGTTTTAAAACAAGGTTACTATACTCTATTTGGAAAAACCATAAAAGGCTTTGAGATTCATCATGGAGCAAGCCAAAAGTACCCTCTCTCTTTTGAAAAAGGAGATATTAAAGGAACTTTTGTTCATGGGCTTTTTGAAGATGAAACGTTTGAAGAGTATAAACAAAGAGCTGTTAATGAGTTTGTAGGAAAGATGAAAGAGTGTTTAGATGTTGATAGGATTTTAGAGAGTGTTTGTTGAGTTAACCCTACTCTCCTACCTCATCGACCGAATTTTTGGTGAGTTCTCTTTTGTAAGACACCCTGTTGTGATTATGGGGGACTATATTAAATGGTTTGAGAAAAGGTTTTATAAAGATGATATATTTAGAGGCTCTCTACTCACCTCAACACTCATTATTATTGTATGGCTACTCGTAGGTTCGATTTCATCAAACATCAACAATATAGTCATCTCAAGTATCATAGCCTCCACCACAATCGCCTCCAAAATGCTCTATGATTCCGTATATGACATTATTAAAAATCCATCACACATTAAATACTTAGTGAGTCGTGACACCTCACAACTAAGCAGTTCAGAGATAAACAAAGCAGGAGTCGAAACCTACGCTGAAAACTTTTCAGATGGAGTTGTTGCACCTATGTTTTATATGCTTCTTTTTGGATTAGAGGGGGCATTTATCTATAAAGCTATCAATACTTTAGACTCAATGGTAGGTTACAGAAATGAACGCTATGAGAAGTTTGGAAAGTTCTCTGCAAAGGTTGATGATGTGGCAAACTATATTCCTGCAAGGATTACGGCTATAGTTATTGGGCTATTGATGTTTAGTAAAAAAGCACTACTTCACTTTTACAGTTATGGAAAAAAACATGACAGCCCAAATGCAGGTCTTCCCATCTCGGCAATGGCTCTTGCTATTGGGGTTAGGCTTGGAGGAGATACAGTCTACTTTGGAAAGCTAAAAAAGAAAGCCTTTTTTGGAGATGGAAGAGAAGAGATTACATCTAATGACATTCGTTTAGCTCTAAAGTTAAGAGAGCGTTTTGACCTTTTTATTTTACTATTAGGAGTACTCTATGCAACAACCACATGGTGGCAATATTGTAGCCTTTGCTAAAGAGATTGGGTGTGAGGTAAGAGAGGTAATTGACCTCTCTTCAAATATTAACTTTGTCAAGCCCAATATTGAGCTTGATTTTAATACTCTAAATATCTCACCCTACCCAAACTACAATAAACTAGAAAAAGCCATTGCCAAACTATATAACATAGAGACAGCACAACTTGAACTCTTTAATGGAGCTACAACAGCCATCTATACCCTTTTTAGAGAACTAGGGTTAAAAGAATGCGTTCTTTATGCTCCATGTTATGGTGAGTATGAGAGGTCAGCAAAGCTCAATGGCTATAAAATTCACTATATTAACCGTTTTGAGAACCTATATGAGACAGTTGCTAAAAATGCTTTAGTTATCTTTGTAAACCCCTCTACTCCTGATGGAAAACGTTATGAGATTGAGAAACTTATGCAACATTGGATAGAACAAGAGTGTACCATTTTAGTTGATGAGTCCTTTTTAGACTTTACCCCCTACTCCTCTATAACAAAATTTCTAAAAGAGTACAACAGACTCTATATCTTAAAATCTATGACAAAATTTTACGCAAGTGCTGGTATTCGTATTGGGGCATTACTCTCTTGTGCGAAAAATATTCAAACTATTAAAACAAAAGAGCCTCTTTGGAAGATTTCAGAGTTCGATAGCAACTACCTACAGTCTGCTTTAGAAGATAGAACTTTTAAAGAGAGGTCAAAAAAACTTAATCGTCAAGCACATCAAAAGCTATGCTCAATACTGCAAACATTTCCCTATTGTGAAAAGATTTTTTTGAGTGATGTTAACTTTATTTTAATAAAACTACAAAGTATGACAAGCTATACTCTACAAGAAGTACTAAAACCTCATAAAATAATGATACGAAACTGTAATAGCTTTAAATTTCTAAACAGTTCTTATGTACGTATTGCTGTAAAAGATGAAGAAATGAATGAATCCCTTAAAATAGCACTTCAAGAAATAAAGCTGTATAAATAAGTAACATTTATAAAAATTATAACTTTTAATAATCTTATTTAAACTTTAATTATCTATATAGTCCCTATAATAATTCATCTAAAAACATACACACAAGGATTTACGATGACAAAACTCACATTAATTGCTCTTTTAACTGCAACTACACTTACAACTGCTTCAGCTGAAGGAATGTTTTCTATGGGTGATATGATAAAAGATATGACCGATGCTGCAAAAGAGATGAAAACAGAAATGACCGATGTTGTAACTGACATGAAAGATTCTGCAACAGATTCTCTAACAGACATGAAAGACTCTGCTACAGATATCAAGGATACTGCTTCTAAAGTGAAAGATGAAGCTCAGGACTCAGCGACTGACGTTCAAGATGATGCTTCTGATCTAAAAGACAATGCTGTAAACTCTGCTGTAGATATGAAAAAAGAAGTTAACAAAGCTAAAGATGCTGCTGTTAGTGAATCTGAAGACTTAACTAAAAAGTAATACAGTTCATAAAAAGCATGAAGAGACTATAATTCTTCATGCTGATTAAAAATGCTTATTTAGGATTAAAATTCTCTTTTTCATACTTCTCTATTTTACCCATAAATTTTAAAAATTCTGACGATTTATCACAAAAACAAGTTCTTGCATTTATGTTGTTTTTTTTGCCCTTAGTGGGGTTTACTTTAGGAATGTTAAGCATTGCTCTTTATTTATTATTAATGCCACTATCATGGTTTGGAGCATTAATATCTGCTATTTTTTATATGCTACTTTATGGCTTTTTACATACAGAAGCCATAGTCGATGTAGCCGATGCACTATTTGCTTCACACTCGGGAAAAGATGCCTACAAAATCATTAAAGAGCCAACGGTAGGGGCAATGGGAGTTTTATTTTCTACAGCATTCATACTGTTAAAAGTTACTGGAATTATTTTTTTACTCCTACACAATTTACTTATGGAAATGGTAGCTATTTTTATGATATCAAGGCTCTCTTTACTCTTACTTTTTAACACGCATCACTTTCAATCTTCTTTTGCCACCACACTCAAAGAGTCTCTTACTCAACCTTATTTATGGCTCTCATTCTTGCTCTTCTCTTTACTTGGTCTATGGCTTACAACAAACTTTATGAGCTTACTATTTATAGGGCTTATATTGTCACTCATCATCTCCTATGCCATTAAAGCTAAATTAACATTTTTCAATGGTGATGGTTTAGGAGCAACGCTTGAGAGTGTTGAGATTTTACTTTTGATTATCGTCGCCCTATTAAATACCTAAAGCGACTCTTTTAAGTCAGCTATACGTAACTCAAAGCTTTCAATGATATCTCGAATTTGATGTTGAACAGAATAATAAGCTTCAAGATGCACAGCTTCAATTGTATCTTCATTTTGAACTTCAATTAAAAGCATTTTTAATACTAAAATCTTCTCTGCTAACTCCTCGAGAGTAAAATCTTTTAATCCTGTATCTAAAGTATTGATTTTCCGATACCAACGGTTAATCTTCCGTCGACTATAAATTTTAGAAATTGGATAAATAACTTCAATATAATAAGCAATTAATCCAAGAGGAACAATAAAAATTAAAATGCTATCTTCTATTTTTTGTAAACTTTGAGCAACCCAATAACTCTTTTTATCTTTAAACCAGTAGCCAACTAAAGTACTTCGTTCATATCTATACTCTGACATTTCAAAATATCGTTTCGAGGCTCTGTGCTGTTCATACTTTAATCCTCTGCTATTAATAAAATAATTTTCATCATGAAAAAATGCTTCTTTAGAATGTACTTTTTGAGCTATTTTTAAAAAAAGTCTTACCATTGCATCTGAAGCCTCTTTTGTTACTAAAAGCGTACGCTTAACTAACAAAATTTTATCTGTCTGTGGTAAGTTTTTTAAAGGATGCAATGAATGTTTTTTTAAAATAACCGTTTTATAATACGAATTTTCAACTTCAAGCATATCACTTTTAATAAAATATTTTCGTATTGACTCAGCATTTTCAAAATTCATAATACGAATCTCTTTATCTTTAATTTTTTTCTGTAAAGAAGAAGAGCTTCGTGCAATCACATAAAACATAGCATCAATCTGACCCTCTTTTAAGTCATTAAAGGCTTGAGTTACATTATCTTCTTTTAAAATATAATTATCTTTTCCTAAAAGTTCCTCAAGTAACTCTTTAGCTACAGGCTTTGTGCCACTGTTAGGATTACATACATTTATTTTTTTGCCCCGTAAATCACGAAAGTGGGTTAAATTTGCATCACGTCTAGTCAAAACCCAAACAGGTTCATGAGCAACATTAGCTAAAGCTAAAATCCCTTGATTTAGCAGTTCTAGCCCACCTTGAACAAACGCAAAATCAACTTCACCCAACAGTACTTTTTCTTGTGCTTCTTTTGCCCCCATGGTAGGTATGATTTCTAAACTAATACCATAATCCCTAAGCTCTTTTGCATACTCTTGTGCATAAACATAATAAGCACCATTCTCTTTTCCAACAGCAATTTTAACAACACGCTTATGATTCAATGAATCAATAACCGTATAAGTAAAAAGAGAGCTAAGTAAAAGTAAACAATAAAAACAGGGTAATGTACGAAATTTTAAAATAGTTTTTTTAATTCTATGAAACATTTGCACCTTCTTATTTTAAATTATAATTATTTATTATACATAAACTCTGTAAAAAATGTGTAAAATTGTTATCAAAAACACAACTTTAAAGTTCCATAACATAGGTTCTATCTTTTCTAACATACCCTATTCATTTTAAAATTTTCAACAACTCAAATGAAATATAATGTTAATGAACCTAAATATGCTAAAATAAGCCCTACAATAACTAGAACGTATAAATAAGAGATAAAGGTTTCATAATGACAGAATATTTTAAATGGAATGCTGACCCAATTTTAGTAAACTTAGGACCACTACACTTTTACTGGTATGGACTCTTTTTTGTAGGTTCATTCATCGTAGGCTCAATGATTTTAAAATGGATATATATTAGGGAAAACAAAGACCCCGAAGTTTTAGAATCACTCTTTATGTACATTATGATAGGTGCTGCTGTAGGAGCTAGACTGGTACATTGCTTCTTTTATAACCCCAGTTACTATCTTGAACACCCTTTTAAAATATTTGCCATTTGGGAGGGAGGATTGGCTTCACATGGTGGGGTTATTGGTGTACTCTTGGCAACATGGCTTTTTACGCAACGACATAATGAATCTTTTTTATGGTTACTCTCTCGTCTCTCTATTCCAGCTGCACTTTCAGGAGCTTCCATTCGTTTTGGTAACTTTATGAACTCTGAGATTGTTGGTCAACCAACCGATGTACCTTGGGCAATTATCTTTGAACGCTTAGACAACATTCCAAGACATCCATCACAACTCTATGAATCTTTAGCATATTTAACTATTTTCTTTGTTCTTCTGCTGATTTACAAAAAAATTAAACCTACATTTGCCACCAAAATACTGCCTCCTTTATGGTTTGTGACTATCTTTACAGTTCGTTTCTTTTTAGAGTTTGTGAAAACTAAACAAGCCTCTTACAATGTAGACCAACTCTTAACAACAGGGCAAATGTTGAGTATTCCTTTTATTGGCTTAGGTCTACTCTGGCTTTTTTGGGCATTTACCTCAAAAGAGAAATAGCCAATTAGCATGAATAAACTAGAAACCCTACAACACTATTTTGGACATGATAGTTTTAGAGAACAACAAGAAGAGGTCATTGATGCTATTTTAAATGGGCAAGACCTTCTGATGATTTTACCTACAGGAGGAGGAAAGTCCCTTTGTTACCAACTCCCCTCACTGCTCATGTCAGGGGTAACGGTTGTTATTTCTCCTCTTTTAGCACTCATGCATGACCAAGTTGTGGCACTTCAAGGCAATGGCATCCCTGCAGCCATGCTTAGCTCCATGCAAACACATGAAGAAGCTAACCTCATCGAACAACAACTAAGAGCCAATCAGATTAAACTTCTCTACGTTGCACCTGAACGGCTTATGAATGACTATTTTCTAACCTTTTTACTTGACTTAAACATTAACTTTTTCGTAGTCGATGAAGCCCACTGTGTAAGTGAATGGGGACATGAGTTCCGTGAACACTACCGAATGCTCTCTCAACTAAAAATCTCGTTTCCCTCAACTACCATTGCTGCCTTTACAGCTACAGCTACCCAAATGGTACGTGAAGACATTTTAAATAATTTAAACCTACAAAACCCTAAAGTTGTAACAGGCTCACTCTTTCGAGAAAATCTCACCATTACAGCACAGCATCGTCAAAGTGATGGACGCAAACAACTGCTCAATTTTTTATCTGAACATCAAAATGAAGCTGGAATTATTTATGCATTTTCTCGAAAACAGACCCAAACCACAGCTGACTACCTTACAAAAAAAGGTTATAAAGCAGCTGCTTATCATGCTGGTTTACCCACCGATGTTAAAAACAGTGTCTTCAAAAAGTTTGTGGCTGATGAGTTGGACATTGTTGTAGCCACCATTGCATTTGGTATGGGCATTGACAAATCTAACATTCGTTTTGTTGTCCACATGAACCTACCCAAAACCCTAGAGAACTACTACCAAGAAATTGGTCGTGCAGGACGGGATGGACTCGATGCTAAAACACTTTTACTCTTTTCAACCCAAGACATTGTGCAACAAAAGTCTTTTATAGAAGAGCTACCCGACTCACCCTACAAAGAGAATGCTTTTGAGAAAATCAATACCATTTCACGTTTTTCCAATTCTGAGTCTTGTAGACATCAACAAATCGCCACCTATTTTCATGACAACATTAAAGCCTGTGGCAATAAATGTGATAACTGCATCAACCCGGAACAAAACAAAATAGACATTAGCACCGATGCCCAAAAACTACTCTCTGCTATTTACCGAACTAAACAATCTTTTGGACTACAATATGTGGTAGATGTGTTAAGAGGAAGCAAAGAACAACGCATTTTAAGCAATGGACATGATAGCCTCTCTGTTTATGGTATTGGTGAACATTATACCAAAGCACAATGGCTAAGCATTGCTGACAAACTCCTAGAACTTGGTGCTGTAGGCATTGGCGAATACCGTGTCTATCACTTAACACAAAGAGGTACAAACATTTTAAAAGGGCAAGAAGAAGTATCCATAAGGGCTTCACGCCTCGTCACAACAAAAGCTAAAAAGAAAAAGGTTGAATATTTTGATGACTATGAAGTTGAAATCTTTGACCAATTTCGTGCTTTACGAAAAGAGATTGCCACAGCCAATAAAGTTCCTCCTTATGTTGTCTTTTCAGATAAAACACTCAAAGAGCTCTCAAATATTATGCCTAGCAATAAAAGTGAAATGCTAGAAATACATGGAATTGGTGCTGTAAAGTTTGAACGTTATGGTCAAGCATTTTTAGAACTCATAGAAGAATTAGAAAATGCATAAACTCTGTGGCATAGACGAAGCAGG
This sequence comes from Campylobacteraceae bacterium, assembly GCA_027081065.1. The sequence goes on along the minus strand of JALWLW010000027.1, from coordinate 14,352 downwards.
AAGAGGTCCTCTTGCTGGAGACTTAGTCATGGCTGGTGTTATTTTAACCCACAACATTGAAGGATTAATGGACTCAAAAATCCTAAGTGAAAAAAAACGGGAACTTCTTTATGAAGAAATCATTCAAAATACCCAACATCACATTATCTCTTTCTCTCCAAAACAGATAGACACCTTAGGTCTAAGTATTTGTTTAGCTAAAGGCTTAGAAGAGATTATGCAAAACTTACAAGCAGAAGTTTACCTTTTTGATGGCAACCAAACTTTTGGTGTCCTAGGAATCTCAACCATGGTTAAAGCTGATACTAAAGTCGCTGAAGTTTCGGCTGCGAGTATCTTAGCCAAAGTCACCCATGACAGAGCCATTGTCAATGCAGCTAAATCATACCCTCTTTATGGATTTGAAAAACATAAAGGCTATGGTACAAAAGCACATGTAGAAGCAATTAAGAAACATGGTTATTGTGACTTACACCGACGTTCATTTAAGATTAAAGCACTTTCTTAACTAAATATCATACAAATAGTTTAAAATACAATAATATATAATTTATTCTATGTTATAATGCTTTAAAATTAAATAAAACTTAAATTTTTTATATAAATATACTTTTTATTTAAAATTTATATGTTATACTTTTCTTAACAGGATATATCTTTAAAAAGAAATTCCCTATAAAATAATTAAATATTTATATTCCTGTTGAGATGTTCAAGTTACAGTAGTAAACAATTTTTTTTCATCCCTCCCTCCTTTTTTGATTAAAGCTTGAACATCTCATCCCTCAAAAGAGCCAAACAACCAAAATCAAAGCTTTTATAAGATATTTTACTTCTATTATTATAGATTAGGAATATTCATGTTAGATATACTTATCATCGGTTCAGGTGGTGCAGGACTCTCAGCTGCCCTCTCAGCCAAACAAAAAGGCTCAACTGTTTTAGTGGTTGGAAAATCTTACCCCACAGCTTCACAAACAAGCATGGCACAAGGTGGCATGAATGCTGCTCTTGGCAATGTAAGCCCTGACTCCATTCAAGCACATATAGACGACACCATAAAGTCGGCTCATTCACTTTGCAATGCCAACATGGTTAAAGAACTCTGTGAAGACGCTCCTAAAAGCATTTCATGGTTAGATGCCTTAGGTGTTCCCTTTGACAGAACAGACAAAAGTCAAGTAGCCCAACGTCAAATGGGGGGAGCTTCTAGTAAACGTGCTTGTTACGCTCAAGACTACACAGGACTCAAAATCTTACACACCCTTTATGACACGTGTTTAAAAGAAAACATAGAGATGAGAGAAGAGTACTTTTTACTCAATCTAATTGTAGAAAACAAAACCGTACTTGGGGCAACTTTTTTAAATATTGTCACAGGTGAAGTAGAAGCTATACACGCAAAAAGTACCATCATCGCTACAGGTGGGTATGCTAGCCTTTACAAAAACTTCACAACCAATAGCGAGGGAGCAACTGGAGATGGCATAGCAGCCGTTCTACGAGCTGGAGGAAGCCTAAGTGACATGGAGTTTGTACAGTTTCACCCAACAGCACTCAGAGGCTCTTCTACGCTCATAAGTGAGAGTGCTAGAGGAGAAGGTGGCTACCTAGTCAACTCCAAAGAGGAGCGTTTTGTAGATGAACTTCTACCACGTGATGTTGTTGCTCGTGCCATTGCATCTCAAATGAGCAAAGGTGAAGAGGTATTTTTAGATTTACGTCATTTAGGTGAGGAAAAACTACATAAACTCATGCCTCAAGAGGTGCAACTTTGCAAACTTCATGAAGATGTAGACCCAGTAAAAGAGCTTGTACCCATTAAACCTGTAGCACACTATAGCATGGGTGGAATTGATGTTAATGAAAAATTAGAAGTTACAGGCTTAAAAAACTGCTACGCCATTGGTGAATGCTCAAATGCTAAAGTTCATGGAGCAAACAGATTGGGTGGAAACTCTCTCTTAGAAATTGTAAGCTTAGGAAGAAAAGCAGGAATCAATGCCGTAGGGGGTGATTGCCATCACACCAAAACTAGTGACACGCAACTTAAAAAAGACCAAGAGTATATAGAAGGTCTTTTTGAAGAGTACCCATGGGAAGAGAATTTCTACACCATTCAAGATGACTTAGGTGAAAAGTTCTACAAATATGCAGGAATAGTAAGAGACAACACCGAACTAAACAACCTACTCAATGAACTTAGGGTCATAAAAGCAGACTTAGACAACATGGGAATTGGTGACAAAAACAGAGAGAACAACACAAACTTAGTAGATTTTTTACAGTTTCAAAATATGTTAGAGATAGGCGAAGTTGTGCTAGATGCAGCATTGGTACGAGATGAAAGCCGTGGAGCTCACTTTAAAACTGCATTTCCCCAAAAAGATGACAAGCTCTACAAAGCCCATTCACTCTACTGGGTAGAAGAGAATGTGCTACAAAATAAACTAGAAAAGGTGGTAGATTAAGATGCAAATAAAAATTAATCGTCAAGATAACATAGAAGACTTTGAAATCCCGAATGAAAATTCTACGCTTTTAAAAGCCCTCTACCATATCAAAAACAACACCGACAACAGCCTAACCTTCAGCTCAAATTGTCGTTCAGGTGTTTGTGGAACTTGTGCCATTCGTGTTAATGGAAAAGAAGTTCTAGCGTGTTCTTACAAAGTTCAAGATAGAGACCTTGTAGAACCCCTGAACTACCATGAAATACAACGCGACTTAAAAGTAAACAAACAAAAAGCTAGAGAGACACTAAAGCAGTCAACAGCATGGCTACAAGCCTCACAAGAAGTAGCCATAAGCCAAGACAATGTTGCCCTTACAGAAAAACAAACCGACTGCATACTCTGTGACTCATGCTACTCTGCTTGTCCTGTACTAGAGGTAAACCCAAACTTCATTGGTCCTTTTGCCCTAACCCGTGCTCACCGTTATACTTCAGATGCTAGAGAAGCAGACATTGCCACAACCATTGCCAATGTACAAAGCAATGGAATTTGGGACTGTACCCTATGTGGAGAGTGTACAGCCGTATGCCCACAAGGCATTGACCCTAAAATGGACATTAATATGTTACGTGGAAAAGCTGCACAATTGGGCTATAATGACCCTAATTTTCAAGCTATGGACTTTGGTGGTGGGTTTTAAATGGCTCAACTCATCTTCATCATAGACCCCATGTGTTCATGGTGCTGGGGGTTTCACCCTGTCATTAAAGCGCTAAGAGAAAAGCATTCAGAGAAGTATGCTTTTTCCTTGGTAGTCGGTGGGCTACGAACCAAAGGGCAAATGGCTTGGACACAAGAGAGTAAAGCCTATTTGGCTCAAAATTGGAATGCTGTAGCACAACAGACAAAACAGACTTTTAATTTCTCACTTTTAAACAAAGAGAGTTTTGACTACGACACCTACCCTGCTTGTAAAGCCATTGTAAGCGTTCGTGAACTTTGGGGTGAAGATGCTTCATTTGAGTATTTAGAAAAAATACAAGAGGGTTTTTATGTTAAAGGTGAAGATACTACTACTTTAGAAGTACTGTTAAATTATGTCGAAGAGAAAGAGAAGTTTTTAGCATTTTATGAGAGTGAAAGAGCTGAGATGTTAATGCAACATGATTTTTCTAAAGCAAGATCAATGGGAGCAAATGCTTTTCCCTCTGTGGTTAAAATAGATGAAGATGGACATATGTTTTGTGTTCAAGGCTACAAAAGCCTTGAAGAGGTTTTAGCATTTTAACAATGTTAAAAAATATAATATTTAAGACAAATCATCTTTTAAATAAAATGCTCCTATCAAAGAAATCAATATGACTGTTACAATCATTGCAAAAGCCCCAAAAGGCTCTAGTGTTATCTCTACAACTTCACTATTAATACCTTCTGAGACCGATTTTCCAAAAAGTGTTATATTAAATAAAGATAATAAAATTATCATCTTCAAAACTAGCTCTCCCATCATCTTTTCCTTTAATTGTATTACTAAATTATAATAAGTATTAAATATAATAACTATTAAATATAGTAAAGTTTATATTTATATTTTAAATAATGATGAAAAAGAACACTTTTAATTTTACAAAAAAATATAATTTAATAGAAAAAAAGAAATCTTATTAAAAACTATTCATCTACAAAAAAGTCATCATAATCACCCTCTGAAAGAATCTCTGCTAAACCATCTGAAGTATCCATATCTAAATAAGCTTTGGCATCATTCATTTTATAATAGTAACGAAGCGTATTCAGTTTTTTACCTTTACTCCAAGATGCGACTAAAAAATGATTGTCTCGATGCTCTTCTAAAGTAGAAAATGAACCATTTCTAGTAAATGTATCTGCAAACATATACAATTTACCTCCTTCTACTAAATAATTCGCGTTGGTCATTTTCATATCACCAATAATCGCTTTATAAGTCACTTGATGATTTCCAAAACTCACTTTAATGAGTAAACTAGGGTTACTATTGGTCTTTTTATATGCTAAATAATAGTGATGACCACTCAACATTTCTTTGGAAAATTGTTTATATTTTTTAGGTTTAACATTAGAAAAAACATCATCTTTTTCAACTTGTCTCATCACTACTTTTTGAGTAACGATCTTCTGTGTTACAGGAATCTCTTGTCTTGAAATCAAGGGTTGTGTTACTAAGATATTATCTTCTTCTGTAATCCCTACATTTTGATACCTTGGGATAACCTTTCGATAGGAGGGAACAGGAGGTGTGTATACACGTTTAGGTACAGCTTGTGTTCTCTTGGTTGTAGCATAATTACGAACTAAAGGATGACTAAGCATATAAGAAGAGTGTGCTATTCGTGCATCCTTAAAATAACGTTTATAAGCAGGGAGTTTTGATTTTAAAGCATTTTTATTGCTTGTATAGTAAGCAAAAGGAATATACCAAGCATTAGAGCGTACAATGACGACATGAGAGCGTAAATTACTTGGTAGTTTTGCAATATGTTGTTCTAGACCTTTTAAATCTTTAAAGCTTCCAAATTGAATAAAATATTTTTCTGAACCAGCATAGCTAAAATTAACTACCAGTGATATAAGTAATAAAAAGCGTATCATTATTATTCCTCTTTTTTCAAAGGATTATAACATATGAACTGTCGACTAATCGTGAATTCATAGCCTTTTTCTACTATATAGAGTCACCAAGATGCATTGCTGTCTCAGAGTCCCATCTAGCAACATGTAATACCAACCAAGACTTAAAGTCACCCTCTAAAAAGTTTTGTACGGCCTTAGCATCTTTATTCGCATCCCAACCATCTTTAATCGCTTGAACTTTCTTTCGCATGGTGTCATGTTCTGCTTTATGTATCGCTGCTGCATAAAATTGACTCTCTTCCATCATATCTTCTTCTGTAGAAAAATGGTCTTCAATATCATACATCAAAACCTTAAATAAATCATCTATCTTAGCTTCATCTTTAGCAATAACAGCATCATGAAAATTATTTACTACCTCTATCTCTTCTTCATGTAACATATTCATCATTACATTTGAAACTTGTTGTACTTCTTTTTTTTCAAATAACATACTTACTCCTAAATTAATTTTAGAAATTATATTAAGATTTATAACAAAGTAACTTGATAAATATCAATATGGCTAAAGAGAAGAGACTTTAACCAAAAAAAGTAAAATAATTATGCTCTAGGGTCAACCAAGTAACCAGCCAATGCAGAAGCAGCTGCCACAGCAGAGTTTGCTAAATAAATCTCAGAAGTTCTAGCCCCCATACGACCTACAAAGTTTCGGTTCGTTGTAGCAACACAACGTTCACCATCACCTAAAATTCCCATGTAACCCCCCAAACATGCTCCACAAGTTGGATTTGAGACAACAGCACCAGCTTCTATAAGGGTCTCCATCAAACCCTCTTTTTGAGCTTGAAGTAAAATCTTCTGCGTTGCGGGAGTAACAATCATACGTGTATGTCTTGCTACTCTTTTACCTTTAACTATCTCTGCAGCTACTCTAAGGTCTTCAATTCGTCCATTCGTACAAGAACCAATCATTACTTGGTCAATCTTTAAGTTATCTGCTACTGCTTGTTCCATTGGTTTACCATTACTTGGCAAAAATGGGTAGGCAATTACAGGGGAAAGATTTCCCACATCTATCTTTAAAACTTGACAATACTCTGCATCATCATCTGAGTAGTGAATCTTAGGTTCAGCTCTAAGCCCACCATTTATTGCTGCACGTTCATCTAAATATTTCGTTGTTACTTCATCAACAGCAAAAATCCCATTTTTCGCTCCAGCTTCAATAACCATATTTGAAATAGAGAATCTATCTGCCATACTTAAATGAGCAATGGTATCACCAGTAAACTCAATGGCTTTATACAATGCACCATCAACCCCTATCATACGAATAAGCTCTAAGATAATATCTTTACCATAAATATGTTCACCTGGTTTTCCTGTGAGCTCTACTTTAATCGTCTCCGGAACTTTAAACCAATTTCCTCCTGTAATCATAGCAAAAGAAAGATCTGTACTTCCCATCCCTGTTGAAAATGCACCCAATGCTCCATGCGTACAAGTATGGCTATCTGCTCCAATAATAACGTCCCCTGGAATAACCAAGCCTTTTTCAGGAAGTAAAGCATGTTCTATTCCCATGTCCTTTTCATCAAAAAAGTATTTCATGTCATGTTTATAAGCAAAATCACGTGAAATTTTTGCTTGATTTGCTGATGCAATATCTTTTGCAGGAATGTAGTGGTCCATTACAATACAAAAGTTATCTGGTCTTGCCAGTTTAGCTGCTCCAGACTCTTCAAATGCACGGATAGAAATAGGTGTTGTAATGTCATTTCCAATAATCATGTCAATGTCAACTCTAACAATTTCTCCTGCTTTAACATCATGCCCAGCATGTTCAGAAAAAATTTTTTCAGTAATGGTTTGTCCCATTGTTTGTTCCTTAATATAGGTATAAATAATTAGGCGAATTATAGCGAAAGTTGTTTATAGCCATTTTTTACTAAGAAAGTTTAAGTAAAAATAACTATAATTATTAATATTTTTTTAAAAAAATAATTTAATTTAAATTTTAAGGATAAAAATGAAAAAGTCACTTATATTATTAGCATTAACAGCAACTCTCTCTATGGCAACAACACACAATAACTTAACAGCTGAGCAAAATATGGATATTTTAACAAAAGATCAAACAGTTTTAAGAGAAATTCGTATACCAAGAGAACAAAGAAAAAGCCGTGAAACACGATTACCTACAATCAAAAAAACAATTTCATCATTTCGTGAGGCAAGAGTAAGTAGAGAAATCCGTAAAACAAGAGGTGTACGTTACCTCATAGCTTTTAATAAAAACACCTAAGAAGCTTAAAATAAAGCAAAAGGTAACTTTAGTTAAACTTTGAGTTTAACTAATGGAGCATATCATTCAATATTTCGAACTCAAAGCAATCAAAGAACACCTCTCAAATTTTAACTTTATTTCTCGTGCGAGACGTATTGAAAACAATACTATCGAACTCTCCTTTACTAAAGAGCATACCTATTTTTTTAATATGAGTAGAGGAAATAGTTTTATTTACAAAAAAAATTCTGTACGTCCCTTGCAAAGTTTTAATGCTCCTTTTGATAACTTACTACACGCCCTAGTTTGCTCTTCAACCATTTTAAATATTGAAGTACCCAATAATGACCGAATTTTACGCTTTACTCTCGCTCCTAAATCTGCCTATAAAGAGCAAAAAATTACTTTACAATTTGAGTTTACAGGACGACATACCAATGCCATATTAATCGATGACAATGGTGTTACCATAGAGGCATTGCGTCATATTGATGCCAATTCATCTTTTAGGGTTATTCGTCCAGGAGTTGAGCTCTTAGACATTCCTCCTTTTGAACGAAAAGAAGAAGTTTATCACATAGAAGAGATTGAAAATTATTTAAAGCAAAAATACCTTGAATTTGAAGCTAAACAAGTTCAAAATCTCAAAAAACAAAAACTTTTATCTGTCAAGAAGAAACAAGAAAAACTTCAAAAACTTTTAGACAAACTCCCTAATGTCAAAGAGTTAGAAAAAGAGACAAAAAAATACCAAAACTATGGGAATATTATCTTAGCTAACCTCTACCAAATTAAAGCCTATGATAAAACCCTTAAAACTTATGATTTTGAAGGCAATGAAATCAGTATCAAATTACCTAAAGGTATTGTACCAAACCGTATGAGTGAATATTTTTTCAACCAAGCCAAACGGGCAAAATCAAAAAGTAAAAACATTCACATCGAAGAGGAAAACCTTAGAACAAAGCGTGACTTTTACAAAAACATGAGCCATGCCATAGAACAAGCAAAAGACTCATCTGAACTGGAACTTTTAGTTCCAAAAAAAGCAAAAGTACAACGTAAAAAAGAGAAAATCAAAGAGTGTGAACTCTTTTGGATAGATGATTACAAAGTGCTTATTGGAAGAAACTCTAAAGAGAATCAAGCCCTACTAAAAATTGCCAAATCTAATGACTTATGGATGCATATTAGAGACATTCCCTCTTCTCACCTCATCATCAAAACTGACAAACAAAACTTACCCCATAGTGTCATCGAAAAAGCTGCTAAACTCTGTGTTGACTTTTCACTTACCCAAGCTGGTGACTATGATGTAGACTATTGTAAACGCCGTTTTGTCAAAATTAAAGAAGGCTCAAACGTAGAATATGACAAATACCAAACCATTCGTGTAAGAAAAGAAGGAATTGAAATACGAGAGTAGTTTCACTCTCTCCAACCATTAACATAAAAGCCCTTAAATGATATAATAAAAACTATATATTATAAAAGGGTTGAAAGATGAAATTTATTATAAACAATGCAGAACGTTGGGTCACAGGTATCACCCTTTTAGCAACCACCATAATGATTGGTCTAATTGACAATAATTTTGTGATGTGGCTCTACCTTGGTGCTTTTTACTTTGTAGGTTTCCATGAAGCCATCCAACTTTTTGGTATTCAAAGAAAGTCTCCTTATACCTATGCCACTGTTATTTGGATTGTTACTTATTTCTATCCTAACCCTGATGACCTTTTTTTTGTAATGGCAATCTTCTTTGGTGCAAAACTGGCTTACACCCAAGAACATATCAAGAAAAAACTCCTCATCCCTTTTCTCTACCCTGTAAGTGGTTTTCTTTTTATGTTTATGCTCTACCGTGACTTTGGCATTGAGTGGATGTTATGGTTACTTATCATTGTGGCTGTTACTGATACAGCTGCATTTTTTGTAGGAAAAAGTGTAGGAAAAACACAATTCTCTCCAACCTCCCCTAACAAGACACTCGAAGGAGTCATTGGTGGAATTGCCTTTGCTACCGTAGCTGGTACAATTGCAGGTTACTTCATGGAACTTGTGCCTTTTTTCATTGCCCTTGTTGTCTCTTTTTTAACAGCTACCACCTCGGTATTTGGTGACCTTTTTGAAAGTTACATTAAACGTGAAGCTGGAGTCAAAGACTCTGGGCATATTTTCCCTGGACACGGTGGTGTTCTTGACCGACTCGATGGGTATTTATTTGGAGCGATTATCATGCTCATCTCCCTTAGAGCCTTTTTATAATGCAAAGCATTGTCCTCTTAGGCTCAACTGGCTCTATTGGGGTAAATACCCTAGTTATTGCCAAGCGTTACAAGATACAAATTGAAGCCTTAGTCGCTGGAAAAAGTATTGAACTTCTTAACAAACAGATTGCTGAGCATCATCCAAAATATGTTGCCATTGCCAATGAACGCGACAAACACAAAGTAAATCATAAACAAGTTTTTTGTGGAGCAGAAGGCATCATAGAACTGCTCGATCTTACCAATAGCCCTCTGATTGTCAATGCTTTAGTAGGCTATACAGGTTTAGCTCCAACACTCAAAGCCATTGAACTTGGACGTAAAGTTGCTTTAGCCAATAAAGAGTCTTTGGTAGTTGCTGGTGAATTTATTGACATGAGTAAAATAGTTCCCATCGACTCTGAACACTTTGGTCTTTGGTACTTAATGGGTGAACGACCGTTCTCTAAACTTTACGTGACAGCAAGTGGAGGAGCATTACGTGATTGGGACATTAATGATATGCAAAAGGCTACCTTTAGCCAAGCCCTTAAACACCCAAACTGGTCAATGGGAGCCAAAATCACCATAGACTCAGCCACCATGACTAACAAACTCTTTGAACTCCTCGAAGCCAAATGGCTTTTTGGAACAAGTAATATTGACGCTGTTATTGAAAAAAAATCTATTATTCATGCTTTAGCAGAGTTTAAAGATGGCTCAACCACAGCCCACTTTGCAGGGGTTGACATGAAACTACCTATTGCTTTTGCCCTAAGAGGTGAAGTAGAAGAAGAGATTTTACCTCCTATAAATTTATTAGAAATGGGTAGCATAGAATTTTTACCCATTACAGCAGAACGTTATCCTATTTGGGAAATTAAACAACACTTACTGGAGAATCCTCATTTAGGGGTAATTGTCAATGCTGCTAATGAAGAAGCCATTAAAAAGTTTGAAAAAGATGAGTGTGACTTCTTTGGTATGGGCAAAATGGTTTTAGATGCTTATCATATGTTTGAACATGTCAAAGCTAAGAGTATTGAAGAGATTATTCAAATAGATAAAGAGATACGAGCTTATGTCAAATAGGGTTTTAATTTTACATGGCTGGGGTGGTTCAGACCATCCCCATTGGCAAAGTGAACTGGCTTCAGAAATAGCCAAAAACTACGGAACAGTTTCATTTCCTCTTTTGGACAATTGTCACTTTCCCTCAAAAAACAGATGGGTTAAACAAGTCAAAAAACTCTTAGAAGAGTTCAAACCCCACACCGTTGTTTGTCACTCTTTGGCCAATACCTTATGGTTTTGGCTTTGTGAAGAGGAGTTAGTAGAAGTCGAACGACTCTTCATGGTTGCCCCTCCAAGCCTAAGTACGACTGAACCTACCATTAAAACTTTTTTTCCTTGTGCTATACCTCACAACATTTATGCGAAAAAGGTACACCTTATTGTCTCTGACACTGACCCTTGGATAAAGACTGATGAAGCCCAAAAGATGGCAAAAGCCATTGGGGCAAAATATACCGTCATTCAAAATGCTGGACATCTTAATGCTGATTCGGGTTATGGGAAGTGGGAGTTGATTGAAACATTGGTTTTAGACAAGAAGAAGTCATGAATTTTAAGCCAGAAGTCAAAGCAAAACTCTATGGTGACAACTTTAAAGATGCCTCCACAGAAGAGATCATAGACGAAGTTCAAAACTGGAAAGGCGTTCAGGTTACTGTCTTTTGGGAAAATCTACGTGAACTTAAAAAAGCCTCCTTAGAACAGACCAATACCCTAGACTTTTCTTATTTTGTCTTTCCCAATTTTGAAGCCATTCCTCAAACAATTAACAGTGCTTTTAGCTTTTGGGAAGCCTACGAAACACTCTCTTTTAACCATGAAGTCTCCTTTCATAAAGCCAAGTTTGTGGGTAAAACCAATTTTAAAAATATCTATTTTAAAGAAGAAATAGACTTTTCAAATGTTGTTTTTTACCAAGGTGTTAATTTTAAAGAGAGTCACTTTTTAAAAAAGTCTTGTTTTAAAAAAGTTGAATTTAAAGAAGATGCTCTCTTTTATGAAACACGTTTTGAACAACAAGTACTCTTTGATGAATCAGTGTTCTATGCACGTACGGTGTTTCATAAAACACACTTTGAACAAGAGGCTTGTTTCTCTTTAGTAAGCTCCAAATATCGTATTACATTCTTCTCTTGCCATGCTAAAAAAATCTCATTTAAATACTCTAGACTCAATCATGCCTATTTTGTTCAAAATAGATTTCATTATCTTAACTTACATGGAATTGCCATTCAAAACCCATTTTTCTCAGACAATAAAATTAAAGAAGCCGAAAGAGAAACCTTCGCCTACATCAAACACTTTTTTGACAATGGTAATGACTATATTTCTGCCAATTACTACTATGCCCAAGAGATGCGTTCTTACCAAAAAGAGCTGTTCCCAAAAAGTGATGCATCGTTTTTAAAAAAAGTCTACCATTGGTTCAATAAACCAAATTTAGGAGACAAACTGGTTTTTGGTTTTTCAAAAATTGCTTCTAACTTTGGACAAAACATTTTTTTACCTCTTTACTGGATTCTCTTTGCTGGGTCTCTTTTTGTGGGTTTAAAAAACAATCATCCCTATACTTTTTTACTCCTTTCACTAGCACTTCTAACTGCATTAGTTATTGGTATTTCCATTTTAAGAAAACTAACCAAATACAGTCAATCTGAAGATTTTGTTTGGGTACTGGCACAAACAACACTCTCTTTTATTGTGGTAGGTATCATACTCTATGGAGGTCAATTTATTAGTGATTTTGCAAAAGTCATCAACCCCATACAAATTATACGAGGAACAAACAACTACTGCCAAGGCATAGAACTCTCCTGTTTACTCTTACGCGTTTTCATTGCTACGATGGTCTATCATTTTATTATTGCTAGTAAGCGTGGAGTTCGGAGATAATCTGTCTCTAAATGCTTAACGCTGATTTTGATATAATACCTTTAAGAAAAAAAGGAGCAATCTTTGACCATAGAAAAACTCATAACCCAAGGTGAAAACAAAAGAGTAGAGTTCAAAGAGCAACTCCCTAAAAATGACAGCATTGTCAAAACCATTATCTCTTTTTCAAATACCTCTGGTGGAAAGCTTATTGTTGGAGTTAGTGACAACAGAGAAGTAGTTGGTGTTTCCGATGAAAATATATTTGAGCTTCAAGACAAACTATCTTCGCTGATTTTTGACAGCTGTTACCCCAATATTTTACCTGAAATCTATACCCTTAATGTAGATGGAAAACTGCTTTTAGTCATAGAGGTTTTTAGAGGAAATTTACTGCCTTATTATCTAAAAAAAGAGGGTAAAAACAACGGTACATACATTAGAGTTGGAGCTACTAATAGAAAAGCTAGTTTTGATAATATTGTGGAGTTGGAGAGACAGAGACGCAATATTAGTTTTGATGAAGAGGAGAACTTTGAGTATGCTTTAGAGACTTTCGATTTAAATATCATCTACCAAGAGTTTAAAAAAATTGGTAAGAGTTGTGATGCCCAGAAGCTAAAAAATATGAAGCTTATCAAAGAACTCAATGGTACGCTTATGGCTACTAATGCCTTGTCTATTGTTTTTGGAAAACTTGACAATGTTATGATTAAATGTGCTAGGTTCAAAGGCACAAGCATGGAAACATTTATAGACAAAAAAGAGTTCACAGGAAATCTCTTTGATATTTTAGAGGAGTCTATCAAGTTTTTACAAAATCATCTACATCTAAATGCCAAAATAGAGGGTTTAAGAAGAGTTGAAAAGTATGAGATTCCTCTTTTGGCTCTTAGAGAGATTGTTTTAAATGCTATTATTCATAGGGATTACACTAGAAATTCTGACATAAAAATAGCAATATATGATGATATAGTTGAGATAATATCAGTCGGTAGCTTTGTAAATGGTTTAACCATAGATGAGATTAGCAATGGTAGAAGTGAGCTTAGAAACAAAGTAGTAGCCAATCTTTTTAAAGAGTTAAATTTTATAGAGAGTTGGGGAAGTGGGGTAGAGAAAGTCAGAAAAAGTTGCTTTGAAAATGGGATTAAGTTTGAGTTAATTGAAAAAGGGTCGTTTGTTGAGGCTGTTTTCTATCGACCTAAAGTATCGGAAACGACCGATTATGACCGAATAGTGCCGAATAGTGCCGAAAAACCGTCGGAAAGTATCGGAAAAGTATCGGAAAGTATCGGAAAAGTATCGGATAATGAAGAAATAATTTTAGACTATATTCAGAAGCATTCCCAAATAACATCTAAAGAGGTAGAGTCTCTACTTGCATTAAAAGAGGCAAGAGCTAGACGAATTTTAAAAGAGATGGTTGAAAAAGGGCTTATTATTCGGTTGGGTAGTGGGCGTAGTACTTATTATATGTTGGGGAAAAGCTAATGGAACTGGTTTATTTATGGGTTGAAAATTATAAAAACATTCATAAGCAGGGGTTTAATTTTTCGCCTAGATTTGAGTGTGATTATAATGAAGAACAAAATGAATTGACCATTAAAGAGAATGATGACTATATAGATAACTTTTTTGGTAAAAATATTAATATTACGGCTATTGTTGGGAAGAATGGGAGTGGGAAGAGTAGTATACTTGAAGAATTAAAAAATTATATTTATAATGATTTTAATTCTTCATTTGATAAAAAAATTGATATTATTATATTAAGATTTAATAAAAATATTTATAT
>JALWLW010000026.1 GCA_027081065.1 Campylobacteraceae bacterium | reverse complement strand
CCTTCGAAGACGTAGTCAGCGGATTTACAATCCGCCCTCGTTGGCCACTTGAGTAACTCACCATATTTTTATATTTCTGGTCACACACTGATAAAATTTTAATGGAGCTGATGAAGGGACTCGAACCCCCGACCTGCTGATTACAAATCAGCTGCTCTAGCCAACTGAGCTACATCAGCACCATTCATTTAAAGTAATTCTTTAAATGGAGTCGCATTATAGACAAAAAAGTTTTCTATGTCAAGAACTTCTTTTAATTTTATGCTATTTTTTTAAAATTTGCTATAATTCTTAAAAAACAAGGTTTATCATGAAAATTCTTCTAGCTCCCAGTGAAACAAAAACTCATGGAGGCTGTGAAAAATTCTCTTTAGAAAATTTACTTTTTTCAGAATTAACACCCACTAGAAAAATGCTTTTACATCACTACATGAATATTTTACAAAAAAACAAGCTTGAAGAACTCACAAAAATGTTTGGACTAAAAAAAGAAGCAGACATTAACTATCATAACAGAGATATTATTCATGAGCTAACCATGAAAGCAATTGAGCGTTACACAGGGGTGGCTTTTGATTATTTAAACTATAATGAACTCAATGCCAATCCAAAAAAATATATAGATAACAATGTCATTTTATGTTCTAATCTTTTTGGCTTTATTCGTGCTGATGATATGATTCCAGAGTATCGTTTAAAACAAGGGACAACTATTGGAGAGTTAAAACCTGAAAAACTCTATAAAGAACAGAGTCACCTACTTGAAAGCTATTTAGAAGACGAGGATATTTTAGATTTACGTGCTGGATTTTATGATAAATTTTATAAGCCTACTAAAGAGTATACAACTTTAAAATTTATTAAAAATGGAAAAGTTGTAAGTCATTGGGCAAAAGCCTATAGAGGTATTGTTTTACGAGAAGTAGCGATTTCAAACATAAATAGTTTAGAAGAGTTTATGAAACTTTCTATTGAAAATTTAACTATAAAAGAGATTCAAACAAAGAAAAATAAAACAGAGATTATCTATTCGATAGACAATTAATTATCCATCTCTTCTAATAGAGCCCTAACAATCTCTCTGTCATCAAAATGAATCTTCTCACCATTAATTTCCATGGTATCTTCATCCCCTTTTCCAAGTATCATCAGCACTTCACCCTCTTCTAGCTCATTGAGTGCTTCTTGAATGGCAAAAGCCCTATCTACCATAGCACGGGTATTGCTTTGGTCTTTAATTCCAGACAAAATATCTTTTAATATCTCCTCAGGTGCTTCAGAGCGTGGATTGTCAGAAGTGACATAGACTTTTTTAGCAAACTTAGCAGCCACTGCACCCATACGAGGTCGCTTGCCTTGGTCACGATCTCCACCAGCTCCAAAAACAACGGCTATTTCTCGGTCTTTCATACTGTCAAGTACTTGAATCATCCCATCATCAGTATGAGCAAAGTCTACAATGACCAAAGGATCTTGAGAAACCACTTCCATCCGTCCGGCCACTCCTGCAAAATTTGAGACCACTTCACAAATCTCCATAACATTTTTGCCTGTTAGCATAGTACATGCCCCAATCGCAGCCATTAAGTTAAATAAATTAAACAAGCCAACCATCGGAGAATGAAAAGTAGCTTCTGTACTTAAGTGCTTAATTCCAGCTGTAATACCATTTTGAAGTGAAAAAGCTTGTACCTTAAAAGTAGCAGGCTCATCAACACCATAACTTTGTGCATTTTTAGGATTATAAGTAATATTTTTAATATCATCCTTATTTAAAAGCTTAGGAGATTCATCAGAAAAAAAGAGACTTTTTACTCTTCGGTACTCCTCAACCGTTCCATGATAATCGAGGTGGTCAGAGGTAACATTGGTATGAATTTTTAATGCAAATTCAAGCCCCTCTATACGCTCTTGCTCAATGGCATGAGAGCTCACTTCCATAATGAAATAATTTCCACCCTTTTCTCTAGCAACTTTCATAGCAGCTAAAATATGTAGTATAGAAGGAGTTGTCATGGACTTTTCTTCAATACGTTCATCGTTAACAAAAAAGCCTCTTGTTCCTAAAAGTGCTGGTTTTTCACCCAAGTCTAAAAGAAATGAATAGATAGCTGCTGTGACAGTTGTTTTACCATTTGTACCAGTTACTCCAACTACCTTTAAAGCTTTTAAAGCCCATAAATCAATAAGTTCAAAAGGAGTAATATAAGTAACTTTTTCTTTTAAATTCTGAAAATATTTTCTATTTTGTGCTGTTAAAAGAAATTTTGTTTCACTATTAATTGCTGTAGTATCATCGGTAAGATACTTAAAGTTATCTACATTGTAATCTATTGTCATATAATATTCTTTTTAAAGATTGTTTTTATGCTCTATTTTTATACTCTTTAAGCTTATGATACAAAGCATAAATTTCCTGATCATTAGCAAAACTATTACTTAAAGAATCTAAAAATTGTGTTGCTAACTCAATTTGTCCTCGTTCAATAAGTACTGTAATAAATAGTATATACTCTTCTTTATTTTTTAAAATTACCCTTGTAGAGAACATAATATCTTCAAATGCTCTTTTAAAACTACCACGTTCATCGATAAATTGTAAAAAATCTTCATAGCCTATACCATTTTTATATTCAGCTTTATCTTCATCAGCATTTAGTAGCTCAGCTACTTGTCCTTGACTAATATCTAAAGTTGATAATAAGTTAACCATTACTTCTTTAGCATCACTCTGTTCATTTTTAATAATCTGATAATAATCAAACAGTGCTTGTGCTTCATCAGCACTTTCCAAACCTATGTCACATAAATAGACACCAATCTGAGCATCTGAATCAGAAGGATAATCATTTAAAAGCAACCCGTAAGTTCTTAATGCATTTTCATATTTTCCTGAAGTAAATTGCTCTTCAGCTCTTGTTAATAATGTATTAAGACTTATTTTTGCCATTAGTTATCCTAACTCTTCGAGTTTATCTTCCATACCATGAGGTACATTTTCGACAATAATATCAGGATGAATCATTGTTTTCATCTCTTTTTCAATTCCATACTTAATCGTTGTTCCCGAACTTCCACAGCCAACACACGCACCTTGAAGTTGTACAAAAACTTTACCATTTTTAATATCTAATAAGGTAATGTCCCCCCCATCTTTTTTTATCCATACTCTAGCTTTTTCAATCATACTTGAAACTATGGGTTGCAATTCATCATCAGTAAATGGAAGCACAGGCTTCTCCTTCATATATAATTAATCTATTTATACATTATATTTAAAACTTTGTCAAGCCCTAGTGCTAACTTTTCCCCTCACCTTAAGGCTCTTCCCATAAATTCACGTATCTTTCATTGAAACATAAAGTTATAGAGATTAAAATACAACATGATTCGAAAAATATTTAAAAAGAAAAAAAGTAACCCTAAAATAAAAAAATTTATTAAACAATATAAAATTCCTAATGAATACCTTTGTATTAATAGAAAATCTATTTCAAGAGGTATATTAATAGGTCTCTTTTGGGGATTTATTCCAATGCCCATGCAAATGTTAGCCGTTTTAGCTGTTACGCCCTTCATTAAGTTTAATGTACCTATTGCCATTTCCATGGTTTGGCTGTCCAATCCATTAACCATGCCTCTTATGTATTATATGGAATACCAAACAGGAATTATGTTATTAGGGATGGATAGTATAAAAGATATTGAGTTAAGTTTAGATTGGTTTTCCAATAACTGGAATAGAATCATTATACCACTCTATGTTGGTACAATACCTTACTCAATAGGGGTTTCAACTATTATTTATTTTATTATCAATAAGTTGTGGATTGATTCTGTAGAGAAAGAAAAATCTCACAGAAAAAGACGATTTTTAAAATTTACAAAATAAATTTATGTTTAAAACATTACAACTTCATCAGTTGTATTTCAATTGATGGTAACTTTCTTTCACTTTTAAAAAAAATGAATTTAAACACCTTTGTAAACACTCTCTTCATTATAACTCCTTTAATATACCTTAGTTTTTTCATTATAATAATATTTTTTTAAAATAAAATTAAAAATTATAAAAATTGCTATTAAAGGGGAAAATATATAAAAAGAACTTTAAGAAGATATTTCTCCTTAAAGTTGGAAGAAAGAGGATTATACTAATTCAATAATTGCCATTGGTGCAGCATCACCACGTCTCATACGTGTTTTGATGATTCTTGTATAACCACCATTTCTCTCAGCATACTCTGGAGAAATTTCTGTAACCAATTTATTCGTACACTCTTTATCTTGTAAAAGTGCAAATACTGCTCTATGAGCATTCTCTCCACTTAAACCTTTAGTAATAAGTTTTTCAAAATATCTACTAAGCTCTTTTGCTTTTGGTAAAGTTGTTTCTATCTTACCATATTTAATAAGAGCAATAGAAAGGTTTTTTAGTAACGCAGCTCTGTGAGCAGAAGTTCTGCTAAGCTTACGGTATCCATGTTTATGTCTCATCTATGTTCCTTTGTTTAGAGCTTATTCTTTAAGCTGCTCAATTTTTTTAACAAGATTTACTCTTGTACTATCTGCTAGTTCAAAATCTTCACCATAACCAAGATTTTCTAAACACTCAGCTATTTCATCTAACGATTTCTTACCAAGATTTTTAATATTTTTAATCTCTGTTGTGGTCATAAGTACTAACTCTCCAACAACTTTCATTCCAGCTCTATCAAGTGAATTAAATGAACGTGCTGATAATCCTAGAGATTCAATTGGCTCAAGATAAGCTTTAATCTCAGAGTCATCATTACTTCGCTTAATAGGTGTTGCATTGATTTCAACATCAAGCACTCCATTAAAGACTGAAAGCTGTTTATACATTGTTTCCAATGCATTAGTAAATGCATCTACAGGGCTAACTTGACCATCTGTTTCAATATCAAAAATAATTTTCTCATAGTTCGGGTTATCTTCAACCAAAACATTTTGAATGTCATAATTTGCTTTTTTTACAGGAGTAAAAAAAGCATCTAAGGCGATGCTATCAGATTCAACTTCATCTCTTAAGTCTTCACTTTGAACATACCCTAAACCTTGAGCAATGACTACTGTAAAGTTTAATATTGCATCTTCATTAAGTGTTGCTAAAAAAGCATCAGGGTTAACAATTTCAACATCATCATTGACTAAATCAGTAGCTGTGATTTCTCTTGGTCCAGAAAAGTTATAAGAAACTTCTAATCTCTCAACACCTTCGGCAAGTTTAAAACGAATGTTTTTAAGGTTAATGATAAATACAGCAACATCTTCGTGCATACCACGAACGCTGTCAAACTCATGAGCTGCACCCTCAATTTTAACTGAAATAGGTGCATACCCTATTGAAGATCCTAAAATAAGTCTTCGTAAAGGGTGTGCTAAAGTAATGGCATAACCACTTTCAAAAGGGTAGGCAATAACTTCAGATCTGTTTTCACCCAGTTCGTTTACTTCAACGTTTTCTGGAAGTGATGGTGCTACTTTAATTTTTTTCATTCTTTGCCTTTTTTATTTTCGAAACTACTATTTAGAATAAAGTTCTACGATTAAACGCTCTTCTACTGGAATTGAAATCTCATCTCTGTTTGGAACTCTCGTAAAAATTCCAAAAAGTTTATCTTTTTCAACATCAACCCACTCAACCATACCAGTTTGGTTAGTTAATTCCATTGCTCTTACAACTTGTGGATTTGCTTTAGACTTTTCTCTAATCTCAATTTTCTGACCAGGCTTAACTCTAAAAGAAGGGATATCAACTCTTTTACCATCAACTAAAATGTGTCCATGGTTAGTAAGTTGTCTTGCAAATCTTCTAGTTGTTGCAAAACCCATTCTATAAACTACATTATCAAGTCTTTGTTCAAGAAGTTGAATAAGAGTTGCCCCTGTATTTCCATCTTGTCTTTTTGCTTCTGCAAAAAGTGCTCTAAATTGTTTTTCAGAAACACCATACATAAATTTAGCTTTTTGCTTCTCTTGAAGCTGTTCACCATATTCACTTAACTTTGTTCTTCTTTGACCATGTTGCCCTGGTGGGTATGGTCTTTTTTCTAAAGCTGATTTACCTGCTAGTCTTCTCTCACCTTTTAAGCCGAGATCAACACCAAGTCTTCGCTCTAGTTTTTCAACTGGACCTCTATATCTTGCCATTTGTAATACCTTTAATTATTCTATTAAATATGAATTAAATCACAAAT
>JALWLW010000025.1 GCA_027081065.1 Campylobacteraceae bacterium | reverse complement strand
AAAAGTCGTTGAATGTTGAAGAGAAGAACATTGAGTTTAACTACCAAGCCTATATGGATGAGATTAAGAAGTTTCAAGAGAGCTACCTCTTTTTTCGTAAGTTTGAAAAAGAGAGTGACAAGATAGCTAAGTCGTTTAAAGTGCAAGAGGAACTCTTGGCTGTTGAGGCGACTATTGAAGAGCTTTATGCCAATATGCGTTACAGGAAAGAGGTTGAGGTTGGGCTTTTAGAGGAGCAGAAGAGCCGACTTGCTCGACTAAAGGAGTTAGAGGCTAAGTTGATTGTTCAAAAAGAGCAGAAACAAAAATCCCTTAACCGTGTGCGTGAACGCTTTGCTAAAGAGATTGCGACACTTGAAAATGAGATAAAAGAGATAGAGCAACTCAAACTCAAATTTGCTCCTGAGATATATAAAACCCAAGAGGCTCTCTTTGCCAAGCTTCCATTTTTAGAGAAAGAGCAGGGTCAAAAACTACAACAACTCACCCTTTTAGAGGCTGATGTTATTGATGCTCTTAAGAGTGTTGAGCAGGAGATTAGAGACCTAACTTTTAAACGAGACAATGACCTACAACAGCAAAAGAGGCTAAAGTTAGAGCAGGTAAAAGCAGAGTTTGTAGAGAAGTTAGCCCAAGAAAAAGAGCGACTTAACAGTGAACTTGAACATACCCAACACCGTATAGAGAGCCAAGTTAGCAACCTCAAAGTGCAGATTGAAGAGGAGGAGTTGAGCCTAGAGCTTCAAAAGTCAAAAGCCAATGAGCTTCATAACCACTACCGTGAAAAGCTCAACCTCTTTAGAGATGAGCAGTTTAGAGCTAAAAAGTCCTTTCAAGAGAAGATAGAGGGTGAAGAAGAGCAAGAGCGAACTCTGAAAAAAAGGCTTAAAATCTTTGAGGAGAAGAGAGAGGAGTTAAAACTCAACAAGGAAAAAGAACAAAAGCTTTTAGCTCAAAACCTCTGGAGAGAGCGTCAATACTACAACAACATCATCAAAGAGAAAAAGAGCATACTCTTTACTAAAGAGGGGTCGTTTAAAGCCTTTTTACAACAGAGTGGAATCTCTTGGGAGAGGGAGCTTTACCCCTTTATGGACAGCTCTCTGCTCTCTATGTCAGAGGAGGCTCTCTCTCCTAAAATTCTTAATGATGAGATGCCTTTAGGCATAGAGCTTGACACAAGTAGTCTCAAACAGATTCCTACACGTGAAGAGGCAGAAGAGTCCATTCGTGAAGCCAAAGTTAAAAAGCAACAGCTCTTGCAGTTTTACAAAGAGGAGAAGCGTAACATTGAGAACCAATATAACAAAGAGCTACGAGAGATAGAGCGAGAGCGTAAAGAGGTTGAGCAGAATCTTAAAGAGGTAGCCCAAAAGATTGAAGCTTATAAGCAGGAGATTACTAAAATCTCTACGATTGTTATTCCTGAGTATGAAGCGAAACTCGAAGAGGAGAAGCAGAAAGAGGTTAAAGTTGTTGCTCAAACCATAGAGGCTATTTCAGAGAAGTTAAAGAGCTATAAAGAGCAAGTTAATAAGCTCAATCAGGAGTTAAAAGCGTTTATAAAGCGTCAACAAGAGGAGCTACGAGCCTACCAAGAGAAGCTAAAAGAAGAGCAGAAAAAAGAGGAGGCACAAGTAGCGTCGTGGCTACAAGATGAAGTTAAAAAGATTAACAAACTTATTGATGAGAAAAAAAAGAGCCAAGATAGCCTCTCAACAAGTGAACTGATTAAAGAGTTGAAAGCGTCGCTTAAGCAGTTAAAAGAGGAGATTCAAAAGAGTCGTTCGGCTGAATATTATCTCAAAGAGTATCAGGAGAAAAGAGAGTTTATCGACTCCTATTCTCGTAAAAAGAGCCGTTTGATTATGAGTCAACAAAACAGGCTAAACTTAGAGAACAAGCTTACACAAAAACAAGATGAGATTCTAAAAAGTGCTACGGTTAACCAAGAAGCCATTGTAACCGTTACCAAAGAGATAAAAAAACTAGAAGATGGGTTAGAAAAGGTTAAAACGCTCAATTTAGAGAGCATAGAGCCAAAAGAGAGTAGTCTCTACCTTAGTGAACTTATTGAGAAAAAGAGAGAGAGCAACATTCGAAATAAAGAGTTAAGAGTGACTCTAAAAGAGCTACTTAGTCAAATTAATAGCCTGAAAAACAATCCATTTACAGACATTAGCTTTAGGATTGAGAACTTCTCTACCTTTAGTAAACTCTCAGAAGATTTTGAGACCTTAGAGAGGCTCTCTGAACTTAAAGATTTTAAAGAGAAGAAGATTGAAATCTTAAAAGAGACCACCAATGAGAAGTATTTTAACTTTATAAAGAGTGAGATTCCCTCTAAACTTGGAAGCCTCTCACACTCAGAAGATAAGTTTCAAGAGCAGGTCAGAAAGATAAACAAAAACCTTGCCACCATTGACTTTAGCATTGTCAAAGGGATTAAAATAAATCCTGAGATAGGCAATAAACGAAGCATTATGACCCTACTAGGTGAGATGAATAGATTTGTGCAGAACATTAGCATTACCAACACAAAAGAGTCACTCTTTTTTGACCAACCAAAAACAAACCAAGACCTACAGAAGATAGCCACCCTACTCTCTGAAATTAAAGAGACGCTAAAAGGAGGAGCGATTACCCTGCTTGACACGATTGATTTGAGTTTAGAGTTTGTCGAGAATGGAACGAAAAAGTCTAATGTAACACAGATTAAAAATGAGAGTTCAACGGGAGGAACTATTTTACTTAAAATGGCGTTAGCTGTCTCTATTTTGGGACTTTATACCCAAGAGAAAGAGTCTACTTTCTTCTTGATTTTAGATGAAGTATCACGTCTGCACAGTCACAACCAAGACCTCTTGAGAGCTTTTGCTAATAGTCGTGGGTTTAGAGTGGTATTTGTTACCCCTGAACCTGTCTATGCTAAGCCTGATGAGATTAAGTACTATAAGTTTAGACGGCGTGAAGATAATCGGTTTGAGGTTGTGGGGTTGAATGTTTAAGGAGTAGCTTTTGGGCTACTGCTCCTCTTTTTTCTGTTTTTATACATTTATCCTATCTTTGGATTCAAGTACTTAAAGCTGAGCAGTATATAATATCCTCTAATAAATTGTTATCTTCTCATGAAAGGAACTTAAACATGCCAAATTTAATTGAAGAATTAATCAAACTAGTAGAAAGTAGAGAAACTTATCCTTACTTAAAATTCGGTGCAAAATTTGCATTGGATATTGAGAAAAGTGAATATACACCCAAAGATATATTAGACAAAGCAAAACTTAGTACAAGTTATCAGGCAGAGATAAATAAAGGTATTAGCATATACAATTATCTAAACCATTTATAAAAAACAAGTAAAATATAACAATTATTTGAATGTTTTTTGATATTCATGACATTAGATTTATTTGATAGAACTATGTTATCTCAAAAATAATTTATTAAATAATATACTATTAGATATGATTTTTTACAAAGGCTTAAAATAATGAAAAAACTAAATAACCTAACACTAAAACAAAGAGAAGAGCTTTTTAGGCAACTTCGTATCTCTATCACTCACCACTCGAATGCAATAGAGGGGACAACACTCTCTTTTGGAGAGACAAAAGAGCTACTAGAACATGGAAATACAGCAGGAGATAAGCCACTACATGAACAGCTTGTTATCTTGGGCTTTGCAAAAGCTTATGATGTTATTGTTCGTGAGGCTACAAATAGAGAGAATATTATTGATAGTAGTTTTATAAAAGATATTCATGCCATTATGTTTGAAGATGCTTTAAAAGTCTCTCCACAATTTGTCTCTAAACCTATTGGAGCCTATAGAGTAGATGAGAGGTACATAAAAGGTGTAGATATAAAACTCTCACCTCCTCATAAAATTGCCAATGATTTAGAAAATCTACTCTATAGATTTAAAAGTAATAGTATGAGTTTAGAAGATATTGCAGAGTTTCATATTTTATTTGAAAGGGTTCATCCCTTTGCTGATGGCAATGGAAGAGTTGGAAGATTGATAATGGCTTTTCAAGCTATTCAGAACAATATCGTTCCACCACTTATTGAGAATGAACATAGGAGTGAGTACTTAAAAGCCATTAATGATAAAGATGAACTCTTTGAGTTTATAGAAGAGAGTATAGAGAATAGTATGGAATTAATAAATCAATAAAATGTACCAAAAAGAACTAAACGCCCTAAAAAAAGCAAACCGATTTCGAGAACGAAAAGTTTGGAGTGAAGAGTTAATAGACTTTGCTTCCAATGACTATCTAGGACTAGCCAACTCCAAAAAACAGCTAAAAAAAGCCCTAAAACTTCTTAATGAGTATGAGACTCATGCTCCAAAAGCAAGTATGCTAGTCAATGGTTACCACCCTATTCATAAACGTTTTGAAGAGACTTTAGCAGGATTGAATGGATTTGAAGAGGGGATGATTGTTGGTTCTGGATTTTTAGCCAATGTCTCACTTATAGAAGCTTTAGTTCGTAAAAAAGACATGCTTTTTATAGATGAAGAGTACCACGCTTCAGGTATGATGACCACTGGACTTTTGGCTGATAGAGTTGTTACTTTTAAACATAATGACCCAAATGACTTGGAAGAGAAACTCAAAAGGTTTGATGGTGGTCGTAAGATTATTGCTGTTGAAGGAGTTTACTCAATGTCCGGGGCTTTATGTGATAGAAAAATATTTGATTTAGCAGATGAATATGAAACGTTATTAATAGTTGATGAAGCTCACTCTTCAGGTGTCATTGGTAAAAATTTACTTGGTATTTTTGAGTATTACGACATAAAACCTCATGAACGACATATTAAAATGGGAACACTTGGAAAAGCCTATGGAAGTTATGGTGCTTATATTTTGGCTTCATCACATATCGTCTCTTTTTTAGTGAATCGTGGAAAACCCATTATCTATTCTACTGCTCCCTCTGTCATTGACACAGCTTTGGCATTGGTAAATATAGAGTATGTAGCTAAGAATGCTCAATCTTTATTTCAAGCGATTGAAGCTCGAAAAAAAGAGGTTTCTAAGATTATTGGCGTTCCTGTAAACTCACTTATTGTTCCTATTGCCATGTGTGATAACCAGATGACTTTAAGTTACCAAAAGAGATTAGAACACTTAGGCTACTTGGTTGGGGCAATTCGTCAACCTACAGTTAAAGAACCTATCTTACGTATTATCCCACGTCTTGGCACTTCGATTGAGGCATTAAAATCAATGCTTTATGAAGTCCTATTAGGATATAATAAGCTTAATCATTATAAGGGAATCTAAACATGGTAAACAGACTTATTAAAGGTTCGATAGTCTTAACTATTATTTTTGCATTAGCACTTTTTGCTGCATTTATTTATGCCTACAATGAAATTAAAATTGATGCTGATAAACTTATTAACTATAACCCTAAAACATCCTCTATTATTTTAGATGCAAAAGGGAATAAAATCGCTTATATATTTAAGGGTAAACACCGTCTTTATGCAAAGTACGATGAGATTCCTGGTTACGTAGTTGAAGCATTGGTTGCCATTGAAGACACACGCTTTTTTGAGCATAATGGAATTAATCCTGATGCTATTATTCGTGCTGCACTTAAAAATTATAAAGCTGGACGTAAAGTAGAAGGAGGAAGTACACTAACCCAACAACTGGTTAAAAATACTATTCTTACCAATGAAAGAAGCTATTCTCGTAAACTCAAAGAGGCTATTATGTCCATGAAAATTGAGAATGAACTAACTAAAGAAGAGATTTTAGAACGTTATTTAAATGAGATGTTTTTTGGACATGGATATTATGGAATTAAAACAGCAGCCAAAGGTTATTACCGAAAAGAGCTAGATGAATTAACCCTAAAAGAGTCAGCTCTTTTAGCTGGTTTAATGAAAGCACCAAGTTCATATGACCCTACACGTCACCTAGATAAAGCACTTACTAGAGCCAGTACTATTTTATCAAGAATGAAAAAGTTAGGTTGGATTACCCATGAAACTTATCTTGATGCCATTAAAGAGATTCCTACTATCTATAAGGACTCTTTAACTCAAAACATTGCACCTTACATTACTGATGAAGTCGTTAGACGACTTAAAAAAGACTTTCCCGACATTCAAAGTGGTGGCTATACCATTTATACAACTATTGATATGGAGCAACAAAAAATTGCACGTGAAGCACTAAAATATGCTCATAAAAAAATTGTAAAGAAACAACGAGAAAAAGTTTCTACTACTACGCTTAATGGAGCTATTTTAGCTGTTGAAAATAAAACTGGTGATATTAAAGCCATGGTTGGAGGAGTTGACTATAAGAAATCTGCTTTTAACCGTGCTACGATGATGACTCGCCAACCTGGTTCTGCATTTAAACCTTTTATTTATCAAGTTGCCTTAGATATGGGGTACAACCCTGCTACTGAGTTAACCGACATTGCTAGAACATTTCAATACTACAGTAATGGTAAACGTAAAATATGGCGACCTAAAAACTATGAAGGAAACTTTAAAGGTTTTGTAAAACTACGTGAAGCCCTAGTCCATTCACGAAATTTAGCAACCATTAACCTTGTAACTGAAGTTGGTCTAAAAAATATTTTAGGAAAACTAAAAAAACTCAATATTCCTAAAATTCCTCAAGATATGTCTGTCTCCTTAGGAAACCTTGGTCTAAGTCCTGTTAAAATGGGACAAATATATTCTGCTTTTGCCAATGGTGGTCATATGATAGAGCCTAAACTTATTTCCAAAGTACTCTCAAGAGATGGCAGTGTTATTTATGAGGGAAAAACACAAGAGATAAGTGACTTTACAACACCAGCACAAGCTTACCTAATGACGGATATTTTAAGGGACATTGTCTTAAGAGGTACAGGAAGAAATGCTCGTGTTAAAGGAGTTGAAGTTGTAGGAAAAACAGGTACAACTAACAAAAATGTTGATGCATGGTTTTGTGGTTACTCTCCTACTACAGAAGTGATTGTTTGGATGGGGCGAGATAACAACCGACCAATAGGACGAGGTGGTACAGGAGGAGGAACTTCAGCACCTGCTTTTGCTTATTTTTTAAATAAATTACACAATAAGCTCTACCCCAATATGCCTAAAAAGTTCACTCGTCCAGAGGGTGTTTACAATGCAGTCAATGGTGTCATAACAGAACTTTATACTGATATTTCACCCTTACCTGTAGCAACGGCTTCAGTTAATAATCCTTATGGAGATACTGACCCATTTTAATAGAATTACTTTTGTAATTCTATTAATTTCTCTTTTACTTCTTGCACATGATTTTTAACCCTAACTTTCTCCCATTTATACGCCAATGTTCCATCTGGTGCAATTAAAAAAGTACTTCTTACCACGCCCATGTATTCACGCCCCATAAACTTTTTAAGTTGCCATATACCAAATTTTTTACATAGCTCTTTCTCTTCGTCAGCAAGAAGCGTAATTTTCAACTCTTTTTTTTCAATAAAATTTCGATGTTTTTTAGGACTGTCTGGGCTAACCCCTAAAATAATCGCTTCCATTCCTGTAAAATCAGGTAATGCAGCTGTAAAATCACAAGCCTCTGTTGTACAACCTGGAGTATTGTCTTTAGGGTAAAAATAAATCACAGCCCAACGACCTTTAATATCTCTAAAACATATCTCTTCTTCATCTTGATTAGGTAGACAGAACTCTGGTATAGCATCACCTATTTCTAACATGGGTAAATCCTTATTATTTTTTCGCTAGTATAGCAAAATGCAAAATAAAAACCCTATAAATAAAAAAGAAGAACTGTTAAAAGAGATAGAAGCCCTACTCACATACAAACCAGAAGAGAAAACAACCATTAATCCTAACTATTTAGAATATTTGGAACTTGAAGATTTAGAAAATATTAAAAAAGGTCTGCTAAGTAAAATAGGAAAGTTAACTCCTGAAGATATTGCGTGGTTAGAGCAATTCAAGAAATATGAGTAGCCACATAAACCTCAGCATCCCAACACTCAATACCAAATTCTAAAGCAATTTTTGCCATAAGTCCCATGCCCTCTTTGTATAATAGATTTTTTTCGACATCATAGACTTTGCCACTTTGCACTGCACAAGAGGGGCTTCGGTCTTTTCCTATAAACAGTTCTATTTCAGGGTTATTAGAAAAGAAATCATTTGCATATTGAATAATGGGAGCAGAAAAATTACTTTTATTTTCATTTGAAATAACAGATATTCCCTTATCTGTTATAATTAAATCCATTGTAGCTCTAGGTGTTCCAAAACAATAATCTTCTGGACAAAATGGAATAATTTCATATTCATCTAATAGTTCAATAAGTGTTTTATTAAAATTATGATCAGCATCATATCTACAAGCACAACCTAATAAACAAGCTGAAAGTGCAACTTTTTTCATCTATTTATCCTACGCTATAAAAAGTACCCAGTAGATACCAGTAGAAGTTAATGCCATCAATACAATACCTTTAAAAATCCGTTTACCTGCTTTGGCATGACTTGCACTATAAACCCCTGGTAAAGCTCGTCTTTTTCTATCGGACAGTGCATAAAAGAGTGCAAAGAGCCATATAGTTAATGTTCCTATAGAGATGAAAGCATGTAGAATGAGTAAAGTATAAACTTTAATCTTATCTATACTACTCTTTTGAATTAAAGTAGCTAACCCTTCTTCATAATGTACAATATAAGCAAATAGCCCTAAAAGAATCATCGTTAAAAAGAAAAGTAAAAGTTGGGTAACTTGATGCATTTTTAAATATTTTTTAATTACTAAAAAAATAGATAAAATACTCAGTAATGGTAAGAATGCTAAAAAGGTAACTACGATATCAATACCTAAAGATGCTCTAGTTTCTAAGAAACCAGCTATTCTCATATATTCTAATATGAAAGTGAAATCCTCTCCTATCATCTATACTCCTTAAAAAAACAGTACTTTAACAAATTAAAGTACTAACATAAAATAACCCTCTGTTATTCAGTATAACATATTTTTATTAAAAAGAATAGACAAGTTTTTATTAAGTGATTTTACTTAATTACAAATTACTACTGATTTAACTTCTGTAAACTCTTCTAACGCCCATTTAGGTCCTTCTCTACCTACTCCTGAAAGTTTAGAGCCTCCATAGGGTTGAACATCAAAACGTAAAGTTGGAATATCGTTAATAACTACTCCTCCAGACTCTGCGTCTTCAATAAACTGTTGTGTTACTTTTAAATTATTGGTAAAAATAGAAAACTGTAAACCATAAGGTGAATTGTTCATTTTACTAATAGCTTCTTCATAACTTTCTACTTTTACCAAAGAGACAATGGGTGCAAATACCTCTTCACAAACGATTTTCATCTCATCTCTTACATTTGCCATCACCGTAGGTGCAAAGCTTCCATCGATTACTTCTGCACCTGTTAATAAAGATGCTCCCTCTTCTTGAGCTGAAGCTACCCAATTTTTTGCACGTTCTAAAGATTCTTTATCAATAAGAGGACCCATAAAAGTCTCCTCTTCATAAGGTGAACCAACCGTAAGCGTTTTAGTCTCTCGTGCAATCACTTCTGCAAACTCGTCATAAACATCTGCATGTACATAGATACGTTGTAACGAAATACATACTTGTCCAGAATTGACAAAAGCACCAAAAGCACAACGAGATGCTGCATGTTCAATATCAGCCGAAGCATCAATAAAAGTAGCAGCATTTCCTCCTAGCTCTAAGCTTACTTTTTTAATCCCTGCTTGTTGGGTGATAATCTTTCCAACAGGCACAGAACCTGTAAAAGAAAGCACTCTTGGAATACTACTCTTAACCAAGGTACTCCCTACTTCTACGTCTCCATAGACTACTGAAAGTGCATCTTTAATAGCAAACTCTGAAGCATTAAAAAGTTTTGCCAATTTATAAGCTGTAAGAGGTGCTTCAGGTGTGGGCTTTAAAACTACAGCATTACCAGCACCAAGTGCAGGTGCAATTTTATGGGCTACAAGATTTAAAGGGAAGTTAAAAGGCGTAATACAAGCGACTACGCCCACAGGAACACGGGTAAAATAAGCAATGGTTTTTTTACCACTCGGCGTAATATCAGTAGGAATAGTCTCACCATGTAAGGCTACTAATTCTTTAGCTGTCAACCTAATAGTTTCAATACATCTATCCACTTCCACTCTTGCAAATGCCAAAGGTTTTGCTACTTCATGTACAATTGTTAGAGCCATATCTTCACGATGAGTTTCTAACATATCAGCCACATCTTCTAACCATGTAACACGTTGATGTAGAGGAGAACTTTTTGTTGCTTTAGTTGCTTCTTGGGCTATTTTTAAAGCACGTTCCGTATCTTCTACATTACATAAGGGTGCACGACTCACAACTTCATGACTATAAGGACTCTCACGCTCTATCATAATCTCTTTACTCTCTTCTGTTGAGCCCATAAAAATTTGTGCATCATTAACTTTTTGCTTACTATTAAATATTCCAAACATATTAATTCCTATTTATTAAATATATAGATTTATTATAACAAAATTTATAAAAGAAGAAGAGAAGATTTGTAGATAAAAGGTTTGTTTCTTGACCAAATGGACAAGACAATCTTCATTGCTTGTACAGATGATTTGATTACTTTTTAATTTTGGCTGCTAAAGCGTTAATATCACCCTCTGAAAGTTTGGCAACTTGTGCTTTCATTAAACCTTTCATTGCTCCTCCATATGTCCCATTTTTATACCCTTTAAGTGCTCCAATTATCTCTGACTTAGACATATTTTTTACTACTTTGGCCTTACCCATAGCCGATTTTTCCCAATTTTGTCCATGACACCCCTTACATACTGCTGTAGATACACCTGAAGCTGTTGTTAACAGTAATGTCCCGAGTGTAATCAATTTCCAAATCTTGCTCATATTTATCCTTTATTGTTTAAAAATATTGTTGGATTAATATTTTAAGACTTCTTTGTGTACTAATCGTGGTATTAATAGTATTTTTTAATACTTTATGATTAATTATAATAATATATATTTTATTACAATTATTTTAATCAAAAAATCCCTCTAAAAAGGATCGTGTTTGCTCTTCAACATTATCCAATTCTAAATTCTCAAAATTTTTATTTATATTACTTTTATCTATAACTTTACCTGTACCAAAGAAATTTTCTATTTTTTTATTGATTTGATATTTAATAAGCTTAGACATGTCCAAATTCACTTGAGGATTGTCAAGAGTTCCATAGACTTCTCCAAAAAACTCTTGACCATCAATTTGTACTTCAAAATCTGCAGAAACAGCATTAGTTTTTGAATTCATTCGAGTATCTTTTAAATATAAATGATTTACACCATTATCAATTTTAAGTAAAGAGGTTAAAACAGAATCTTGATATCCAGCTGTGAAAACACTATCATCATAAATATCTTTAAGAATATTAATTCCTGAAACATTATAAATAGTATCAGTCATTTTAGTACGTCTAAAGCGTGTTCTTCTGAGTTGCGTATTAACTAAAATAATTTCATCTTTAATATTATAAGAAGCCGAACCATACACTTTCGCACTTAACAAAGCAGGAAAAGAGAGTTGACGTAAAATTTTTTCTAAAGAGACCCCTTTAAATTCTAACTCTAAAGCATCATCCCTATAAATATATTGCACCAAGCCCTCATAACTCGTACTATCTCCTTTAAGTAAAAGTTTCTCTGCCTCATACTTCAAACTACCTGCTGTATTTAATGAGCCATAATACTTATGTTTTAAAAACTTTTCAAAATAAGAGAGTTCATTAATGTGTAAACCATAATCAGCTTTTAAAAGCCCTGCAGATTGATTATAGTAACCATTAGCAACACGTAATTTTCCAATATTAGAATGAATCTCAGCAAAAAACTCATGTAATAAATCTTTAAAAGTCACCTCAGCATCTAAAGTGAATTCAACAGCTCCTGAGACTTTGGGCATTGTTGCTTTTTTCATACTAATCTTAGCAAGACCTTTCTTCCGATATGCAGTAAATTTTTCAAAACTTAGGTTAATATCCATATTCCCCATCAATATAGGCTCTCGCTTAAAAAATTTTAAAAGTTCTTTTGAATTCACCCCTTTAAATGAAGCTTGTATCTTTTCATAATGGGTACTTTTTCTTACAAAAGCATATGCTGTATCTCCAGAAAGAACTGTTCCATCTCCTGTAATTAAAAGCTCAGAAATCTTTCCTCCTACCTTACCCTTTAAATTAGTTGGTGTGGACAAGATATATTGATTCCATTTAAAACTATCACCTTTTAAATGATAAGATAAGTTCATATTTTCTTTATTATACTCACCTGATAATAATAATGTAGAAGTATCATTAATAATAACTTCTGCTAAAATATAAGGATATCTTTCTATATTCAAAGAAGATATCTCAATTTTATTGTCCAATCTCTTGCTATAATAGTCACCTACTAAATATCCTACTGAAATATATCCAAGAGATGTTCCTAAAAGATAGTAAATGACCAAGGAGATAAGACTTAATAACCAAAAAATATATTTCAACAAAAGCTTCATTTATCGTTCCTTATTACGCTTAAGGCATTTTATCATAACAAAGAGATATTAACAGGATTTTAGCTAAAATGTTTTATTAATTTTTGAGCCTATGATTACCATAGGTTTCACACGGAGTACGCACAATAATGGATGCAGCAAAATATATATGGATGAACGGTGAATTTAAAGCATGGGCAGATGCTCAAACACATGTATTATCACACACACTACACTATGGAAATGGTGTAATTGAAGGTACAAAAGCTTATAAAACAGCTGATGGCTATGCTATCTTTAGATTAAACGACCATACAAAAAGACTCAAAGAGTCAGCAAAAATGACACTCATAGACATTCCTTATTCGGTTGAAGAGCTGAATGAAGCACAAATAGAGCTTATTCGTAAAAATAACTTTAAAGGTGATAATGTCTACCTAAGACCTTTTGCTTTTTTAGGTTATGGAGTAATGGGTGTTTACCATAAAGAAGCACCAGTTGAGACAGTTCTAGCAGCATGGGAATGGGGTGCATACTTAGGAGAAGAGGGAATGCGTTCTGGAATCAAACTTAAAATTGCTTCCATGACCAGACCTGCAAACACTTCAAATATGGGTAAAGCCAAAGCTACAGCTAACTACTTAAACTCTCAAATGGCAAAATTTGAAGCCATTGATTGTGGTTATGATGAAGCCCTACTACTTGATGACCAAGGATATGTAGCTGAAGCATCAGGAGCTTGTTTCTTTATGGTTAAAAATGGAGAAATAATTACCCCACCAAATGACAACTCTTTAGCTTCTATTACACAAAAAACTGTTATAGAGATGGCTAAAGATATGGGCTACACAGTTACAAGAAGAAAAATCACGCGTGAAGAAGTTTATGTTGCAGATGAGGCTTTTTTAACAGGAACAGCAGCTGAGATTACCCCTATAAGAGATGTCGATGCACGAACCATTGGAAATGGTGCTAGAGGTGAGATTACAGAAAAAATTCAAACAGCCTATTTTGACATTGTTTTTGGTCGAAATGAGAAATATAAGCACTATCTAACATACGTTTAGATAAAAACTTTACATCAAAATAAATGTGTACACTCACATTATTTAATTAAGGAATATACATGCCAGCAGACATGAATGACTATTTTAAAAAAAAACAACCAAATGGTGGAGGAAACAACAAAACTCCTAACAATAAACCCTCACAAGGTGGAGGCAATAATGGTAACAATCTTCAAGCACCATCATGGCTCTTTGGAGTACTTGCAATTGTAGCAGCACTTATTTTCTTTAAGCCTTTTACCATTATTAATTCTGGTGAAGTAGGAATTAAAGTTAAAACGGGTAAATTTGATGAAACACCACTAAAGGCTGGTCTTCACTTTTACATTCCAGTAATTCAAAATATTATTACTGTAAACACAAGAATGAGACAAATTATCTACTCAAATCAAGCCAATACTTTAGCTGGTGAAGATTATAAATCACGTAGTACTTTAGGTTCAAACAACCTTGAAGGTGGAGTAAAACAGAGTCGTGCTATTCCAGTACTTGATAAAAGAGGGTTAACCGTTAATATTGACCTAGCTGTTCAATACCAACTTCGTGCAGACTCAGCACCTAAAACCATTGAACAATGGGGTGCAGCTTGGGAAGAGAAAATCATTAACTCAAAAGTACGTGAAGTAGTACGTGATGTTATTGGTAAATATACAGCAGAAAAACTTCCAGAGATGAGAAATGAAATTGCGACTGCTATTCAAACCAAAGTAGAAAACAAAGTGAACTCACTAGATGGTCGACCTGTTATTGTTGCCTCTGTTGAGCTTAGAAATATTGTTTTACCTCAAAAAATTAGAGAAAAAATTGAACAACTTCAAGCTGAGAAGCAAAATGTAAACATTGCAGAGCAACAAAAAGAACGTGCCAAACAAGAAGCACAAAAAAATGCTGAAATTGCACGTGGTGAAGCTGAACGAAACAGAATTGTCGCTCAAGGTCAAGCAGATAAAATTCGTATTGAAGCTGAAGAACAGGCTAAAGCTAACCAACTTATCTCAAGTTCTTTAACTGCTGAACTTTTACAGTTAGAGCAGATTAAAACGCAAGGTAAATTTAATGAAGCACTTAAAGTAAACAAAGATGCTAAAATTTTCTTAACACCTGGTGGAGCTGTTCCAAACATTTGGGTTGACACTAAAGGTCAAACACAAAGAGCTGTTTCAGCACAACAATAATTATATGGTGCGATAGCAATCGCACCTTACGGAGTCCTCATGCAAATCAATTGGCAAAAAAATCCCCTCATCCCAGCAATAGCTCAAGACTTTGAGACCAATGAAGTACTTATGTTAGCATATATGAATGAAAAAGCTTACAACTTAACGCTTTCAACAGGTTATGCACATTACTTTAGCCGTAGTAAACAACGCATTTGGAAAAAAGGTGAAAGTTCTAATCATACGCAAGAGATTAAAAATATATTATTAGATTGTGATGCAGATACTTTAATTTTAAAAATTCATCAAAATGGTGTGGCTTGTCACACTGGTACTAAAAGTTGTTTTTTTACTTCAGTCACACAAGATAAACGTGTTCTCGAACAAGAGGTCAACACCGATGCGATGTATGGTGTTGTAGATACCCTTTACCATACCGTACTTGAACGTAAAAATTCTACTGAAACTAAAAAATCATGGACAAAAAAATTACTTAATGACAAAGAACTCATGCTAAGTAAAATACGTGAAGAGGCCGATGAAGTTTGTGTAGCAATAAATGAAGAGTCAGATGAACAAGTCATTTATGAATCTGCTGATTTGCTCTATCATACGCTTGTGGGTCTTGGCTATCGTGATATTTCACCTGATAGAGTTAAACAAGAATTGGCACGTCGCTTTGGTATGTCTGGAATTGTTGAAAAAGAGCAAAGAAAAAAATAAATTATTTAAATAGATTTATTTATTAAAATAATTTTAACAATAATAATTACAAGAAAAAATACTCTCTGTTCAAGATAATAACACAGAGGTATCATAAGCTCTCAAATCCCATAAAATAACTACTTCTCTCTATATTTTTCTAAAAATTTTTATTATAATAAATAGAAAACTAATTCATTTAATAAAATTCATTCGGGAGAATAAAATGAAAAAAATTATATTCACTGTTTCACTTTTAACAGTATTGTCTTCCAGCCTTTTTTCTGAAACCATACTCTCTTTAGGAGAGCGAAGTCCTAGTAGTATTGACTTTATGCCAAGTAATGAGATTAAAGATACCATACATATAACACAAGACCCTACCCCCTTTACTAAAACCATTGAAATTATGTCTAATGAAGAGCAACTTGAGTATGACAGACGCTACAATGAAAAATTCTTCGCACCTTGGAATCAAAGCAGTGTAGAACTTAGCAAAGGGGCAAAAACTTGGCAATTTAAATATGCTAAGGAAAAAACCTATCGTAGTGATGGACAACGTATTCCAAAGTCATGGTATAACTATCAAATCATTAACTCAAATTTTAAAAACTCTGACACACTAAATATTCCTGCTATTACCCTACGTCATACTGATTTACGTCTCTACCCTAGTAGTCGAGGAATTTATTATGACCCAAAACGTGCTGGAGAAGGTTTTCCTTTTGATTATTCTCAAAACTCTTCAGTTCATATTAACACACCTGTGATGATTTCACACTATTCGCTTGACCAACTTTGGGTTTATGCCCAAACATCATTTGCATCTGGATGGATAAAGGTTGAAGATATTGCTTTTGTCAATTCAAAATTTCAAGAAGCTTTCCAAAATGGAGATTATGCCATTACCGTCAAAGATAACCTAAAGCTTTCAGATGAACATGGTGAAATATCTTTAGTAAAAATAGGAAGTATCTTTCCTATTGACCCTAAAAGTAAAAAATATATCATAGCCAAAAAAGATGAAAAAGGTTTTGCCCATATTGAAAAAGTCACTGTCAATGATATAGATATTATTGCCCATAAACCAATTAAGTTTAATGAATATAACCTCGCTTATATCTCCAAGCAATTAGTTGGTGAGCCTTATGGTTGGGGAGGAAAAGAAAAGTGTAGAGACTGTTCAGCACTAACACGCGACTTCTTTTCACCTTTTGGTATCTATCTACCACGAAACTCTCGACAACAAGCAAATGCTGGGGCTGAGTTTATGTCATTAAAAGGATTAGAAGCTAATGAAAAAAAGAAAACCATTCTTGACTATGCCAAGCCATTTCGTTCTATGCTCTTTGTCCCTGGTCATATTACACTTTATCTAGGAGAAAAAGATGGTGAGCCTATTATTTTACATAATTACTGGGGTGTACGTTTAAATGATGGAAGCAAACTGGTTATTGGTCGAAGTATTATTAGTACAACAACACCTGGAAAAGAGTTGTCTAATGTAAGAAAAAGAAGTATGTTAATTAATACCTTAACAGGCATCGTGAACTTTTAAAAGTTCACAATTATGCATAAGAGCTACAGCCTGGACTATTTTCATTTCCTCCAGCAAAATATTTTCCATCAAAACTGACTAATGAATAATTAGTATCGTCTCCCAATGACTCTTTTAAGCCCTCAACAGACAAAAATCCTAAAGAATCAGCCCCAATATATTTACAAACCTCATCCACTGTTTTATTTGCTGAGATAAGTTCTGTTTTACTAGCTGTATCAATTCCATAACGACAAGGAAACTTAATCTCTGGTGCTGCAATTCGCATATGCACTTCAATAGCCCCTGCCTCTTTAAGCATTCTAACTATTTGAAGTGAAGTTGTACCTCTTACCAAAGAGTCATCAACAATAGCAACTTTTTTGCCTTTTATCATATCTTTAATAGGTGAAAGTTTTAACTTAACTTTCAAGTCTCTTATCTCTTGTGTCGGTTCAATAAAGGTACGACCTACATAATGACTACGTACAATTCCCATCTCAAAAGGAACACCCATACCATCAGCATAGCCTTTAGCTGCAGCCACACCGGAGTCGGGAACAGGTAGAACTAAATCTATGTCTGCAGGGGTCTCTTTTGCCAACTGCTTACCCATTTCTAAACGCATGTTATAAACGGTCTTACCAGCAATAATCGAATCTGGTCGTGCAAAATAAATGTACTCAAAGGCACACGGATGAGGATCTGATTCAAAAATCATTTCAGATTTTGGCTCTTTTCCTTTTGAAAAAGTCAACATCTCCCCCGGTTTAACATCTCGGATAAACTCTGCTCCTACTAAGTCAAAAGCACAAGTCTCACTCGCCACAATATAACCACCATTTTTTAGCTTACCAAGACTTAAAGGTCGAATACCAAAACGATCACGTACTACAAACATCTTCGTACGACTCTGAATAATTAAACAATAAGCCCCCTCAATTTTAGTTAACATATCTTTAATACGATCTTTTAGTTTATTTTGTGAACTTTTAGCAATAAGATGTACAATATTTTCTGTATCCATTTCTGTTTGAAAAATAGCCCCTTTTTCAATAAGTTCATCACGTACTTCATATTTATTAGTCAAGTTTCCATTATGTGCAACAGAGATTTCACCCAATTTATATTTAGCAAATACAGGTTGTGCATCAAGCACAGAGTCTTTTCCTGCTGTAGAGTAACGATTATGTCCAATAGCACAAAAACCTTCTAATAATTTTAAGTTTCCCTTATGAAAAACTTCTGTTACTAAGCCTCTCTTTTTAATAAGGTGAATTCTTTTTCCATCAGCAGAAGAAAGTCCTGTTGATTCTTGACCACGATGTTGCATGGAGAACAAAGCATAATAAGCCAATTGAGATGCATTTTCTACCCCAAATATACCAACTACTGCACACATATTATATACCTAAACAGTCGTTAATACTGTACATACCAATTTCTTGATTAACCAACCAAGCAGCAGCCCTAATAGCCCCTTTTGAAAAAGTCTGACGATTTGTTGCTGTGTGATTTAGCTCTAAGTATTCACCATCATTATAAAAACCTACAGTGTGTCGTCCTACAATATCTCCACCACGCAATGCCATGACAGCTATTTCATCTTTAGTTCTAGCCCCAATCTGACCATCACGCCCAGAAATACGAACAGCATCTAAGTCTAGCCCTCTACCCTTAGCTGCAAACTCACCTAAAGTCAATGCCGTACCAGAAGGAGAATCAACTTTATGACGGTGATGTTGTTCTACAATTTCAATGTCAAAATCTTTAAGTATTGAAGCAACCTGTTCTACTAGTTGTTTTAACAAAGCAATTCCTGCCGACATATTAGAAGCATAAAGAACAGGCATAAGCTTAGATGCTTCAGCCATTAAGTTTTTTTGATGTTCACTAAATCCTGTTGTTGCAACAACCAATGGTATTGGGTTTTGAAGTGCTACTTCAAACAAAGCTTGAGTCGCTTCAGGTGCTGAAAAATCAATAACAACATCACAATTTTCTACAAGTGTTTTCATATCATTTGTTACTAAAACTGACTCAGGGACAGATATTTTCAATTCAGAAAAAACATGCAAAACACTTAACTCTAAACCTTCTGTCTCTTGAATGTTGTTAATAAGGTGTTCACCAACACGCCCTGTACTTCCTAAAATTCCGACTTTTGCCATTATATGTCCTAGCATTAAATTATGAGTGAATTATACTAGATTTTATATAATGTAATGTTTTATTGTTAACTATCTATTCCATCTCTTGAACATAAGATAAAACTTGAAGAGCAGCAATACTTCCATCGCCTGCTGCTGAGACCACTTGTTTTGGAGCATCAATTCGTAAGTCACCTGCGACAAAAAGACCTTTGACATTAGTATTCATTTTAAGGTCAACAATCACTTGTCCACTGTCACTCATGGCACAAATAAACTCACCTTTTTCATCTTTAAGTACATCATTTCTAACATTAAGACCAACAAATACAAAGAGTCCTGTGTTTTTCATATCTGTTATTTCATTAGTTTTGATATTTTTTATTTTTACTCCATCAAGCCCCATCATTCCACCATAGGCTTCTTCAATAACTGAATTGGTAATAAGGTGAATATTTTCTTTATTTTCTACCCTTGCCATGGTAGGAGGAGCAGCTTTAAATTCTTCTCTTCTGTGAACCACATAAACTTCTGAACAAATATTTGACAAAAATAATGCTTCTTCTAAAGCCGTGTCTCCACCACCAAGAACCGTGACTGGTTTATCTTTATAGAAAAAACCATCACAAGTCGCACAAGTAGAGACACCTTTTCCAAAAAACTCCTCTTCACCTTTAAACCCTGCTCTCTTAGGAACTGAACCTGTTCCTACAATAACAGTCAACGCTTCTACTTTCTCACCATCTTCAAGTGTAATAGTAAAATACTCACCAGTTTTAGCAATACTTTCAACTTTTTTCATCACATGTTTTAAACCAAAGTGAAAACATTGCTTTTGCCATGCATCCATAAAGTCTAAGCCTGTTTTAGTCGAATCAAAAAAACCAGGGTAATTCTCAATTTCAGAACTTTTAGTAATCTGTCCACCAGGCATTCCCATTTCAAACAGTGTTACGTTTTCAAGACCCCCACGAGTCGCATATAATCCAGCCGTAAGCCCAGCAGGACCTCCACCAATAATTGCACAATCTAGCATCTTTATTCCTTAAGCTTATAAAATATTTATATTAAGCGCTAATTATAGTTTATTTGTATAAAAGTTTTGTGTAGGATTGGTATTAACCAATAAAAAAGAAGAAACGACTCCTACTAAATTGTAGGAGTAAAAAGATTACGCCAGTTGAGCGTTAAGTTTTTCAGCAAATGCATCTTTTGAAGCTGCACCAACTACTTGGTCTACTAACTCACCATCTTTAAAGAAAAGAATAGCAGGAATAGATCTAATTCCATATTTAACAGAAATTTCTTGTTGCTCATCTGTGTTTACTTTTGCAATGGTTGCTTTACCATCAAAGTCTTCAGCCAATTCTTCAACTACTGGAGCAATCATTCTACAAGGTCCACACCATGGAGCCCAAAAATCTACCATTGTTACGCCTTCAGCGATTGTTGCATCAAAGTTATCTTGTGTTAAGTCAATATATTTTGCCATATTGTTTATTCCTTAAAATTTTAATTTTTAATGTCACATTGTACATTAATTATGTTTATAGATTATGTAATTTATAATCTAAAGTAAACGATTTATACCTCATCTATGCTAAATTGTCAAGATTAATCCAATAAAATCTCTCTATATTTAGAAGAACGACTCCCTTGTAACGCTTTTGTTTTCTTTCCTTTAACTGTATAAACAAAAGAAAATTTAGCTTTTGATGTTCTATTTTTATTAGCCCTATGTAGAAGTCTACAGTGAAAAAGTACTACATCTCCACTTTTTAAACTTGTTGAATATTTTGTTTTTATCAAAGAAAAATTCTCTAAACTATCTTCTTTAAAATACTCTTTTTCACCAAACTGCTCTTTAGTAAAAAAAATCTTATGACTAGCAGGAATAAATTCTAAAGCACCATTATCTAAGTTTTCATCACCTAAAGCCAACCAAACACTGACCAGATTATCATCAGAATAAGACCAATAACGTCTATCTTGATGCCAAGAAGTCTCTTTACTACTTATTGGCATTTTTGTCATAATAGAGTTATGATGTGCTGTAGTTAACACCACTTCATCTTCTAAAACTTGTTTAAGTATAGGACGAATTTCTTTATCTTCCATCCATTCTCTAAAAATAGTATCTCGTTCATATACCTGTCGTAATCGTCGTATATTAAATTTTTCACTCTTTTCCATACTCCCATAATTTGTTACATGTGTACGATATGCTTGTGATTTTAAATCATAATCAATCTCACTCTCTATAGGCTCAATCTTATTTTCAACATGCTTTTTTGCCACCTTTAAAATAGCTTCACATTTCTCTTTTTCAAGAAAGTTCCGTAAAATTAAAAAACCATTTTCATGAAAAGCCTCTAATTGAGTCTCAGTTAAAAGCATTAACTAACCTTTAGTTATTAAGTAATCCAGTATTATAACATTCTTTAGAGATGCTTCTCAATTAATTGCAATACTTTATCTATTTCTTTTTTATCAAGTTTTCCAAAATAACCAAGCATTTTGGTCAAAAATAATAATATCTAAACTATCATCAGCTACCCCCACTCTTTTACATAAATCGTATTAGGGTACTCTTTTTATTTCTCTTTTAAGGTTGCTTCAATTGCAAGGTTAATAATAGCAATTGAAGTAAATTTACTTTTATCAAAATCTTATTTAAACTATAGCATGTTATTAATTTAAATGTAATGCATACTCAAATTTTTATGCTTTTTAAAAATAACCTAATAATATATCAAACTTGTCATATAATAGCACAATTTAAAAATAGAGAGAAGAAATGGACAATAGCAATAACCCA
Organism: Campylobacteraceae bacterium; assembly: GCA_027081065.1. The sequence continues at coordinate 636 of JALWLW010000025.1, read as the reverse complement.
CTACACGGCATAAAATTAAAAGATATACTCGAAAAACTCATAGAGCATTATGGTTATGAAGAGCTAGGAAAAAAAGTGAAAATAAACTGTTTCAATAACAACCCACACCTAAAGTCTTGTCTTAAGTTTTTAAGAAATGTTGACCATGAGTGGGCGAGAATTAAAGTAGAAGACTTATATATAGATACTTTTGTAAAAAAGTAAATTTATCGGTTCATGCTTTTTGGACAGACCATATAACCATTTTTCATCATTTGACACCCTTGATTTGTAGCATACTTAACTAAACGATTATTTACTTGCTTTGTAGCCTTTAAAATCTTTGGTAAAATTGAATTTTTTCCTGTGCTTGATGAACAACCATTACATAAGAGAGCAATAAATATAACTAGAGAAACTTTAAACATAATAAACCTTAATTTATAATTAAATTTTATTTTTTGTAGACCCTTTTTGAAATCTAGTAAAAAACTAAGCATATTTTAGAGCTTAAGTGTGGAAATTATATGGGAAATAGCTATTTATTTATATTTACTTAAAAATTAAATTAATAGTAAAACAAAATAAAATAATTTTAAAATAGTAATAAACAAATATTAAAATAAGTAATAGGTTTCAAGAAGTAACAAGAAGAAA
>JALWLW010000024.1 GCA_027081065.1 Campylobacteraceae bacterium | reverse complement strand
AAGGAGTTGCAAATCCAACAAAATTTCCAAGTCAAGGGAGTACACAAACTTGGGTTTGTGAGGGGCAAAATGGTGGAAGTAATGCTAACTGTTCTGCAAGTAGAGAGGCTAAGAGTGAAGAGACTATTAAGTTAAAAATTCCTTATTATCTTCCTGTAAATGCAAGAGTCAATGCCGATGTGACATTCTATGCTCCATTAACTGAGACTTTACCTAAAAATATGAAAGTTTTTTTAAAAGCAGATGATATTAAAAATGAGGTAGAGATGCAGTGTCAAGGAAGAGAGTGTCGATATACAACATCTATTAATAAGGTAAGAAAAAATGCTCACTATACAGTCTATTTAAGAAAAATCTCTTCTAATTCTCAACAAAAAGCTTCTAGTACAAAAGCATTAAGAAAGTTTCAAAAAACCTATAATAATTCTATTGAAATAGATAGAAAAATAGGAGCTTATACTGTCGTTGAGGGTAAAATAGCTTATACATTAAAGTTTAAAATTTATGATGATGACAGTAGAGTTTATTACAATGATGAAGTACCAAACTTTAATGCACAGTTTTCTATTAAAAATGAAAGTAATGGAAATGATAGTGTACTTTTTGACAAAATGGCAATAGCAATTTTAGATGAGAATGGAAAATTTATAAAAAATTGTTGGGAAAGAAAAACTCCATACACTTTGCCAAGTGAGGCAGGGTTCTATGATTCAGGTAAGCAAGAGTGTCATATTGAAAATAGTGGTCAATATATAGCAGTAGTTAGACTTTATGAACATGGAAAAGATGTGAAAGAGCTTATTAAAAAAACATTTCATATTAACTCTAGGTTAGTAGACAATAAAGTACCTATAATTAAGCAGACAAAGCCATCTAATAATGAACTTAAAAAAGGAGACTCTTTTAGCCTTGAAGTAGAAGCTATGGATATAGATGGTAAGGTAAAAGAGGTAGATATAGATTGGAACGATGGCAATTCAAAAACTGAAGTTATAAAAACAGACAATACAAATGTAAAAGTTTCAGCTTCTCATACATTTAACCATTCTGGTACATTTACTTGGACAACAAGAGCCTATGATGATTTTCTTTCAAAAGACAAAACAAGCAATCATAAGTACTCAGGAAGTGTTATGAAAACAGGTAATGTGTATGTCTATGATAAAGAGTATTATCAAAAACCTACCTTAGATATAATCAATCATGGAGAGATAAAAGCTAATCGGGACAAAGCAATACTTACCCTAACTGGTACAAACTTTTCACAATTTTCTAGAGTTCACTGGAAAAGTCCTGCTGGTGCAGGATACTATAAATCTCTTGGAAAACATAGCTCAACAGAAATAAAAATTCCTATTTATCCTAATCCTAATGAAAGTGGTAAATGGTACTTTTATGTTGAAAATAAAGGTGGTGTTTCTACAACAAGGGTTGTTACTGTTAAACCTGCTGAAAAACTAGAAGTTTACAATATATCAAAGTTAAAAACTTTTGATATTGTTTCAGGTTCAAAAGTACAGATTAATATTAAAGGAAAAGGAAGCAACTTAAAGAAGATATGCTATAGTCACTTTAAAAACTCTGATAGTAGTTCTACTTTTTTAGAGAGTAAGTGTATTGATGCTAAGAGTGGAGAGACAAAAACATTGACTTTTTCACCTGTCTATTCTGAATATTCTAACAAAGATTACTCTATAGATACAATCAGAGTATGGGTTGCAGACAATAACAAAGAGAGTAATAAAATTGATTTTAAATTCAAAATTTACAATCAAAAAAAGTTTCACTACGCATATATTAATGATGTCAATAGACAAAAAGCAGGTCAGTGTGGAGGGCGATTTACTGTTAAAAAGAATGGTGCTGTAAATACTGCAAGTGGTGCTGAAATGTTCTCTTTAAATCTTATGAAAGTTCAAGGGTTACATACTATTTCATCTGTGTTAAGCTATAACTCTCTTCTTTTGACTGACAATAGTATCTCAAGAGGGTGGAACCACAACTACGGATTTTCTGCTTCATTGGACTTTTTAGATGAAGAGAAGCGTCAGATTAGATTAAATTGGCAAAATGGGAACTACAATGACTTTAATTTAACCTCTGAAAATACCTATACTTCGACAGATACAACAACTAAATTTACTCAGATTGTCAAAAATAGTGATGGTACTTTTAGTTTTAAATTGCCAAATGGTATGCGTTATCAATTTTATGAAGATGGTCATATAAAAGCAGTAGAAAATAAACTAGGACAGGGTATTAACATTAGCTTTGATACAAATGGAACACTACGCCGTGTTTCTGATGCTTTATCGGGTGTGGCTTTGGAGTATGAATATAATGAACAAGGGAAATTAAGCAAGATTATTGACCCACAACTAAACAGAGAGACACTTTTAAGCTACAATAGCAAAGGCTTTTTAAGCAAAATAGAGACTCCTGCTAATATTGAGTACTACTTTAACTATAATGAAATAGGTCAAATAACACAAATGAGTTATGGAGATGGTACAGTCTATTTTACCAATACCTATTTGGAAAATGGTCTTATTGAAACCGAAGATGATGGTAGATATGACAATCATATTTTTGAGTACAGTTTTGATTTCAGTGAAAAGGGAAAAATTAAGAGTACTTATGTAAATGGAGAAGGAGACGCTACAACCTACCTCTATGATAGTAAAGATTTCTTACTTTATAAAATTACAGATGCATTAGGTAATGAAATTATTAATGAGTATAACCAAACAACAAGAGAGCTTATTAAAACAACCAATGCTAAAAAAGAGAGTACAAGTTTTGCTTATGACAGTAAAGGTAGATTGGTTAAAGAGGTCTTTGCTAATGGTTTAGTAAAAGAGATGAAGTATGATGACAATGATAATTTGATTTCAGAAAAGTCTATTTTATCAGATAAAACTTCTTATGAAACCATATACACTTATGGCTCAAACAATACTTTACTTAGTAAAAAAATGCCAAATGGAGATACCTATAGATATAGCTACAATAGCAATAAACAGCTTATAGAATCTATCTCACCATCTGGGGCAAAGACAACCTATAGTTATGAAAATGGTAGAGTATCAAAGGTTGTTTATCCTAAAGGTAACTCAATAAATTATAGCTATGATGAAGCAGGAAGATTAATTAGTGAAACAGTTATGCCTCTAAATGCAACCACAACCTATAGTTATGATGATGCAGATAGATTAATTCAAGTAACCGATGCCTTAAACAATTCAGTAAACTATGGTTACGATATGAGAGGCAATAAGATATATAGTGTAGATGCATTAAACCATACAACAAAATATGAGTATGATGCTAAAAATAATCTTTTAAAAACCATCTATCCCGACAACACCGAAACCACCTACGAGTACGACGGAGAGGACAGAGTAAAAACCATCACTTACGCAAATGGTGCAACCAACAAGTTTGAGTATGATGCTTTAGGTAGAGTGACCAAACAGATAGATGCAATGGGTAATTTTGTAGAGTTTACCTATGATGCCTTAGGCAATGTGTTACAAAAGGTCGATAGAGATGGTAATGTGATTGCCAAGTACAAATACGACACCATGCAAAAGGTAGTTGAGGCTGTGGACTACTTTAACAACAAAGTAACCAACAAATACAACCAACTAGGACTACTAGAGCAGACTACCGACCCTCTAGGTAGAGTCAATAAGTTCAAATACGACAAATTAGGGCGACTTACCGAGGCTATAGATGCTCTAAATGGTATCTCTAAACAGAGCTATGACAAAGAGGGAAATACCAAAGAGTTTACCGACCCAAACAGCAACAAAACCGAGCTAAAGCATGATGAGGTTGGAAACCTAACCGAGATAAAAACAGCCTCTGGTAGCACGACTAAATATGAGTACGATGCCAATGGACTTTTAACCAAAGAGACAAACGGCAGAGGGCAAGAGCGAACCTACAGCTACAACAAAAATGGACAAGTCAAAACCATCAAAGATGATGTAGGAACTATAACCTACACCTACGATGACAACGGCAACCCAACAAGCATTGATGAGAATGGCAAAAAGATAATAATGGTGTATGATGAGATGAACCGACTGGTTAGCTACACTGACATCATGGGCAATACCATAGGCTACGCCTACGACAGTGTAGGAAACCTAAAAACCCTTACTTACCCTGATGGTAAAAAGGTAGAGTACAGTTACAACAAAGCCAATCAACTCACTAAAGTCAAAGACTGGAACAACCATATAACTACTTATGAGTATGACAATCATGGCAGAATGGTCAAGCAGACCTACCCTAATGGTGCAGTGCTAACACGCACTTACGACAACGGTGGCAGACTGACCTCTCAAAAAGAGTTTTTGGGTCAATACAACCGTATATCGGAGTATGCTTATGAGTATGACAAGGTAGGAAACATTCTCAAAGAGAGAACTTACCCTCAAATCTCTCCAAAAGCATTGGCTTCGCTACAGATGAGTTATGCCAAAGGAAACCTGCTAAAAGAGGCAAACCAAACCGTGCCTACTTTTGACAAAGATGACAATATGTTGGGTTTTGGCTCTTTGGCTCTTGGCTATGACAGCAGAAACCGATTGACCAAAGCCAATGGGGTAAGCTATGTGTATGACAGTCAAAACAACCGACTCTCAAAAACAGTAGATGGCAAAAAAACAAGCTATATCACCAACCCAAATGCACCACTAAGTCAAGTGTTGGTCAAAACAGATGCAGATGGAAGCAAAACCTACTATGTCTATGGTCTAGGGCTACTCTCTCAAACCAAAGGGAGTGAAACGCTCTACTACCACTACGACCTAAGAGGAAGCACCATTGCCCTAAGTGACGATACAAAAGACTATCCAACTATTACCGACAGGTTCTCTTATGCTCCTTATGGAAAACTCTTAACCCATACAGGTTCACACGCTACACCATTTTTGTTTGTGGGGAAACATGGAGTCATGCAAGAGGAGAATGAGCTTGTCTATATGAGGGCAAGATACTACCACGAAACATTAAGACGATTTGTCAATCGTGATACTCTGCTTGGGGAAGTGGGGGATTTTGGGTCTTTGAATCGGTTTGGGTATGTTGAGGGGTTGGTGAGTGGAAGCATCGACCCTAAAGGAACAACTACTGCCACTGCACCTTCAATTATTAATTTTATGATGAAAGTTACTGCCACTGCACCACTAATAGATGGCCCTTTACCTATTGGAGATGCAATAGCATTATGTACTGGGACAGTTGTTGGTAGTTATTATATGTATACAGCTGAACCTATTGGAGATGTGTTTCCTCAAACAGATAATAGTGGATACCCTACTATTTTTGGAGATTCTGCTTCTCCATTTGACCCAAGGTCTGGAACATTGCTTCAAAATAATTCAAATATCAATCTCGAAGATCTTGGTATTGATCCTAATGATTATGAAAATACTCCAAATGGTGGTGGAGGTAATAAAGGTAAGAAAGGAAATGGTTTTAGAGGAGGGAAAAAGAATAAAAGAGATTCAGAAGCAAAACTTGCTATAGCGATACTAGGCAAGAAAGAAGGAACAAAATTTATGAAATGGTGGGAAAGGAATAAAAAATATTATGGAGGTAAAGATCTTGAAAAAGGCAGCAAATTCAGTATGAGAGAAGTTATAGAAGAATGGAAAAATATGGGAAGACCAACAGTTAAGTAAAGGAAACCAAAATGCTAAAAAAAATACTAACAATCATAACACTATGCACCACCCTCACACTCCACGCCACACCTGTAGCTTTAAGTGAGCCTATAGATGTGACATCGCTTTCTGATATTGTCTATGAGTATGACAATCTTAACCGAGTCGTCAAGGCTACTTATGCTAGTGGGGAGAGTATCTCCTATAGCTATGACGCTGGGGGGAATTTGCTTGAGGTGGGGTTTGATGACCCTAATGCTGTAAATGATAAACTTCCTATTATTGAAGAGTTTTCTGTTCTTAATCCTGATGCTTGTTTTGTAAATAACAGTTGTGAGTTTAAGATAAAGGCTAAAAAAGGGGATAACTTTTTAGATGGGGGGTATACGGTTTATATCTCTGGTCAAGATTCTTGTGTAGCAAGTAGTATGCAATCAGTAGGAGGATGGGGAGATGACAATATTTCAACTCTTGATGAGACAGCTACTATGGAGTCTAAGTCTTGTGCAACACAAGCAACTCTATCGGTTTGTGATGTTAAAGAGTTGTGTAGTGAGAAGAGTATAAGTTTACCAACTACAGCAACCGATACAGATGGTGATGG
>JALWLW010000023.1:21158-22787 GCA_027081065.1 Campylobacteraceae bacterium | reverse complement strand
TGAACCTATACAGATTGTTGTATTTAAATATATAAAAATAGTTGGTAAAAATGGAACTGAAACTATTGAACCTATACAGATTGTTGTATTTAAATAAAGTTAAAAATGTTTATGGTGGCTATATTGAATTATTGAACCTATACAGATTGTTGTATTTAAATAGAGCATTAGAAGATAAAGATTTTTTAAACATGCTTGAATTGAACCTATACAGATTGTTGTATTTAAATGATGAAGAAACTCGCGTGACCTCTGAACTTCTTTTTGATTGAACCTATACAGATTGTTGTATTTAAATCTGGTTAAGATGGGTTTGTAGGTTTCAGGGTAAAATTGAACCTATACAGATTGTTGTATTTAAATAAAAGTACCCATCATGAGGAGAATTAACGTGTAGATTGAACCTATACAGATTGTTGTATTTAAATTCATTCTCATCAAATATTAAAGCATCTTCATACTCTATTGAACCTATACAGATTGTTGTATCTTTTTATGAAAACAATTCACAAGCTTTTAAAATAGTTTTCCAACCCTCCTTTAAACCTGAGTTCGACGGAATATCCTATCCATAAAAGCCTAGTGAAAGTCTGTTTTTATGATGTAGGAGTCAATATCTCCTCTATAAACTCTTTAAAATCTTTTAAGTGATTTTTGATAACAGAGATAACAATGTCAATACTAAGATTTTGATAGTCATGAACAGCAATGTTTCTAAAGCCAACCATTGAGTGCATATTTTTAACTGTTTTTGATGATATAATCGAATAGTCATAAAGCATATCAAAAACCTCTCTTGAACTTTTGGGTATGCCATATTTTTTGATTTTAATAATATGTGTACCTATGTCAATGGTTGCTTGTGATGCTCTTTGGAGATTTAATATTACAGAGTCTTGTTTGCTATAGTTGGTTTTAAACTCCTCTTGGTTATCGAACTCCTCACCTATTCGTCGAATACATCTTTGGATTGTCTCTATTTTGTTTAAAATAACATCATCATACATCTTTGAGTACCTTTTTGTCTTTGAGTATTTGCTCTTCTATCTCTTTTCTTTCCTCTTTAAAGCGTACATAAAAAGAGTAAGCCAAACTCTCATAGGCTTCAACATTTTGTATATCTGTACAGTATATTCTGTCGGCTGTAGATAGGATTTGGACTTTAAAAATAGTATTGGTCTCTTTGAGGTCAATTAAATCAACATCTTTTTTTAACAAAAATGCAATCTCGTTACTTATCTCCCAAATTTTAACTTTATCTAGTTTTTCATCTGACAAAAAAGCTATGTCTACATCACTTTGAGTAGTGGCTGTATGGTCTGCTTGGCTTCCAAAGATATAGATAGCTTTGATAGAGGGAATAGATTTTGTGAGTTGATTTATAATTGTCTCTTTCATTGCTTGATTATACTCTGTGAGGACTTATGGTTTAATTTTTTCCAATCTATTTTTAACAAAAATCTAATGCAAACTACGGTGAAATAGCGTGTTTGTAAAGTTTTGAACATTTCATTGTTAAGAACCAAAATTGTTGTATTTAAATAAAGTTAGTAATAATTACATTTTAAATAGGAGAAAAATAAAATGCAAAAAAAACTAGATAAAAACAATGTAATGATATTTCAAAAA
>JALWLW010000023.1:0-21148 GCA_027081065.1 Campylobacteraceae bacterium | reverse complement strand
TTTACCTCCTGCAAGGAGCATCTCATTTAATGATATTTCAAAAAAATTATCCATATTTATCAAAAAAGGTATCTAGAAAACCTTTTCAAGCTACATTAGGAATAGGAGGAAACATTGGGGATGTTTCTCGTCGGTTTAATCATCTTTTTATATATTTAAGTGCTTCTCCTTTTGTAGATATTATTGAAACTTCACCGATATTAAAAAATCCACCATTTGGCTATTTGGAACAAGATGACTTTCATAATTCATTAATAATTGTGAAAACATGTTTACGACCTAAAGCACTTTTACGCTATATTTTGCATATAGAAAAAAAGTTTGGAAGAAGACGCTCATTTCCCGATGCTCCTCGTACGTTAGATATCGATATGATATTTTACGAGAATGTAAAGATGGACTCAAAAGAGTTAACCATTCCTCATCCTCATTGGAGGAGTCGGACTTCGGTGATTATTCCTTTAACTTATCTCAAAACCAAAATCTAAGAGTTGCTATGTCTAAAGATGAAAAACTTTTAACTGTTGATGATGTTCGTGCGTTAAGAGAAGAGATTACTTTGATGCATGGTTCACTGGCAAAAGATGTTTTAGCTCATACCCCTTTTATTAAAAAGGTTGCTGACAGATTTGTCGCTCATGGTTTAGACCAAGCTTGGACAGAAAAACTTTTGGCTTCTTTAGCTGGTACATCTTTTGAGGAAGATGAAGAGATTTTAATTGCCTATGTTTTAGAAGAGATAGACTCCTTGCTAACGGTTCAAAATGAGCGAAAAATTTTAGAGAAAACAGTTCATATTGTAGTTGGTAGTACAGGTATAGGTAAGAGTTCCGTAGTTGGAAAGTTAGCAGCACGATATAAGTACTATTTAGAGAAGTCACATAAGGTAGGTTTTATTAATTTTGATCGTCAGAAAGTTGGTGCAAAAGAACAGCTTGAAAATTATGCTGATGCAATGGAAATACCTTTGTTACCTTTAGAGGTAATTTTAGAGGAGACATATGATATTTTATTTATTGACACAGCTGGAAGTCGAGGTGAAAACTTAGAAGAGTTAGAAAATCTTATTGATTTTATTGAGATGAATACAATTTACAACATACAAATTTCTTTAGTCATTTCAGCAACTTCAAAAACAAAAGACCTTACACGGGTTGATAGTGATTTTAAAGCTTTTGGTATAGACAATTTAATTTTGACAAAGTTAGATGAGACTTGTGATTTATCTGATTTGATTAATTTTTTAATAGAACAAAAGAAGCCTGTGGCATATATTTCAACAGGGCAACAGATTCCAGAAGACTTAATTGTGGCGAGTAAAGAGTATTTACTTCAAGAGTTTATGCAGGAATTTTAAAAAGAGGAAGAGAAATGAAAAAGAAAAAAATTTTAGTTGGGATGTCAGGAGGTGTGGACTCTACGGTAACAAGCATACTTTTGCAAAAAGAGGGTTATGAAGTAGTTGGTGTCTATTTGAAATTACATAATAAGCCTGGTTATCATGAAAGTAATTTTGAAAAAGTGAAGCGAGTTGCTGAATATTTAGGGGTTGAAGTACATTTCCATGATTTAGCATTGGCATTTAAAGATAATGTTTATGACTATTTTGTAGATACTTATAAAGAGGGCTTAACGCCTAATCCTTGTGTGATGTGTAATAGAAATATTAAGTTTGGACAAATGGTTGAGTTTGCAGAGAGTTTAGGTATTGAAAAAGTAGCTACAGGGCACTATATTAAATGTGATGGTGATTTTTTATATATGGCTGATGATGAGACTAAAGACCAAAGTTATTTTTTAGCTCAAGTACGAAAAGAGACCTTGAAAAAGTTGGTTTTTCCTTTGGGAACATGGAGAAAAGAAGATGTTAAAGCTTATGCTTCTAAGATTCCTCTGTTAGCTGATTTTGCTACACAAAAAGAGAGTTCAGAGATTTGTTTTGTAGAAAATAATTATACAGAAGTGCTAGAGCGTCATATGGATATTGACTTAGCAGGTGAAGTGGTAGATGTAGCAGGAAAAGTTGTTGGAAAACATAAGGGATATATGCATTATACCATTGGTAAACGAAGAGGTTTTACTGTAGATGGTGCACATGACCCTCACTTCGTGGTAGAGATAAAACCAGAAAAAAATCAAATAGTAGTGGGTAAAAAAGAGGCTTTAGAAGTGAATAGTTTTAAGATTAAACAGATTAATCTTTTTGAAGAGGCTACTGAATTTAATTCAACAGTTAAAGTGCGTTATCGAACACGTGCTATTCCCTGTAAGGTAAAAATAGAGGGTGAGAGTGGAGTTGTAGAATTAAGTGAAGTTGTATTTGGTTTAGCTTATGGACAAGTAGCTGTTTTTTATGAAGATAATAAAGTAATCGGTTCAGGAATAATTTGTTAAATTTGTAATATTTAGAGTAAAACTTGAAGGAAACTCTTGACATTCTCTTTAAGATACTCTATAATGCCGTCCACACAAACAATGTGTAGCATTTTTTGGGGTATCGCCAAGCGGTAAGGCATCAGTTTTTGGTACTGACATTCGGGGGTTCGAATCCCTCTACCCCATCCATAATTTGTACTAAATATTTATAAGCCAATTACATTATTTAATTTGTTTGATGAACGCGGGATAGAGCAGCTTGGTAGCTCGTCGGGCTCATAACCCGAAGGTCGGTGGTTCAAATCCGCCTCCCGCAACCAAGATAAATATTTTTTAAAGATAAAGTTAGTTTACATGTCGCGGGATAGAGCAGCTTGGTAGCTCGTCGGGCTCATAACCCGAAGGTCGGTGGTTCAAATCCGCCTCCCGCAACCATATTGACAAATATTTTTTAAGCTTATTGATATTGATTCAATAATGCGGGAATAGCTCAGTGGCTAGAGCCCCTGCCTTCCAAGCAGGATGTCGCGAGTTCGAATCTCGTTTCCCGCTCCACTTTATTTTTTTATTTTCTGAACATTTAAAACTCTCAAATTATTTTCTATTTTAATCATCTCTCATCAAAAAAACTTCTTATAAAATATCTATGGCATAATTCGTGATAAATTATTAAGTGTATAAAAGCAAAAGGAACTACGAATGTCAGTAGAAGCATTAAAGAGAGTTGAAATAGCAATCAATGAGATTAAAAAAGGTCGTATGGTTATCATGATGGATGATGAGGATAGAGAAAATGAAGGTGACTTAGTTTATGCTGCGACACACTCAACCCCTGATATGGTAAATTTTATGGCAAAAGAGGCAAGAGGGCTTATTTGTACTCCTTTACCTAAAGAGTTAGCTCAAAAATTAGAGTTGATACCAATGGTTTCTAATAATATATCTAATCATGAGACAGCGTTTACAGTCTCTATTGATTCAGCTACAGCTGATACTGGAATCTCTTCAGCTGAACGTGATGATTGTATCTCTAAATTAGCTAATCCTTTAACCAAAGCTTCTGACTTTGTAAGACCTGGTCATATTTTTCCTCTTATTGCAAAAGATGGTGGTGTTTTAGTGCGTACTGGTCACACAGAGGGCTCAGTTGACATTTGTAAATTAGCAGGTTTAGCACCTGTTGGGGTTATTTGTGAGATTATTAAAGACGATGGTACAATGGCACGTCATGATGATTTAGAAATTTTTTCGCAAAAACATAATATGCCAATTGTCTACATCTCAGATTTAGTAGAGTATCGTTTAGCCAATGAACAGTTGGTTAAACGTGTGGCTGAAGAAGAGATAATTGTGTTAGACACTAAAGTCAATCAAATTTCCTATGAAGACCATTTGGGACGTATTCATAAAGTTGTTCAATTTTATAAAACCCATGAAACAGAGAATGTAAAGTTTCATAATATAGGAACAGATGTAGACTTACTTTTAAATCAAAAACGTTTTGACCTTATTAACTCTTCATTAGAGTATTTAAAGCTTAATGGTGGGGTATGTATTTTTTTAGATACCATGACCATTTCAAAAGAACAAGCCAAAGAGTATGGGGTAGGGGCTCAAATTTTAAAAGACTTGGGTATTGAACATATTAAACTTTTAACAGCTAGTAAAGAGACAGAATTTGTAGGTCTTGCTGGGTTTGGACTAAATGTTGTAGAGAAGATAGCGACCTTTTAATATGACAAAAGTTAGTACTCAAAAATTTATTTTAAAATTTTTTCCTGAAATTATGGTCAAAGGCTCATCAGCTAAAAAACAGATGGTAGGACAACTCTACAACAATCTTATGAAGCTGTTATCTGAAATTAATGAAGATATTGACGTTAGAAAATTTTCAGATAAAATAGAGGTCGTATGTCCTATAGAAGTAGTAGATAGCGTAAGAGTTAGGCTTTTAAATACTCCAGGGATAGAGCAGATATTAGAAGCTTTACAATTTGATAATATTAATACTTTAGATGAAATTAAGGAAAAAGTCTGTGAAATCGTATCCGATAGCCTAGAGGGTAAAACCTTTGTAGTACGTACCAAGCGTTCAGGAAAACATGCATTTAACTCTTCTGAAATAGAGCGAACAGTTGGTGGGTATCTTTTAGCTCATTCAAAAGCTAAAGGGGTGGACTTGCATCATTATGAAGTAATGATACGTTTAGAACTTATTAATAATCAATTAAATGTCATTACTGACAATCATATAGCTTTGGGAGGTTACCCTATTGGAACACAAGGGGATATTCTGTCCCTTATGTCGGGTGGGTTTGACTCAACGGTAGCTTCTTATTTGACCATGAAACGTGGACTGAAAACGCATTTTATCTTCTTTAATCTTGGGGGAATTGCTCATGAGATTGGAGTTAAACAGGTCTCTTTTTACTTGTGGAATAAGTTTGGAGCTTCTCATCGTGTGAAAATTATCTCTGTACCTTTTGATGATGTACTAACAGAAATATTTCGCTCAACTCCTGAGACTTACATGGGTGTTACACTTAAGCGTCTTATGCTTATGGCATCAGAAAAAATTGCTAAAGCAATGGAAATAGATGCCTTGGTCACAGGAGAGTCAATTGCCCAAGTATCGAGCCAAACACTTAGAAATTTAGCCCTAATTGATGAAGCAACGAACATGTTGGTTATTCGTCCTTTAGCAACTATGAATAAGCCAGAGATAATTAACATTGCTACTAAAATAGGAACACGCCGTTTTGCTGAGAATATGCCTGAGTATTGTGGGGTGATTTCTAAAAATCCAATTACCCATGGTTCATATAAACGGATGGCAAAAGAAGCACAACGTTTTAACTATGAGATTTTAGACAAAGCTGTAGAGAAAGCCAAAACTATTTATGTTGATGAGGTTATTGACAATGTTACTAATGCTGCACCCATTGAAGTTATTGATAATTTAGATAGTGGAAATTATGTCGTTATTGACATTCGTGGTGAAGAAAAAGCGATCGAACTACCTTGTGAATGTCTCAAGATTCCTTTTCATCAGCTCAAAACTGAATTTAAGAAACTACCACAGGACAAGGAATATCTGCTATACTGCGATAAAGGAGTTATGAGTCAACTTCATGCACAATATTTGTATGATGCTGAGTCTCATAAAAATGTGAGGGTATATAGACCAAAGATAAAGGGTGATGAATAAAAAAGGAACTATATGAAAAAATTAAATTTTTTGGCTTTTTCTACATTTATTATGCTGAACTGTTTATATGCAGATGAGTATATTTCAGAGAGCTATCTTGAAGAGATTACGACGAAATTGGAAGTTATAGATGAGTCACTTGAATCTTTACCTATTGTTAAGACAGTAGAAGAACAAGCAAGAGAGCAAGAAGTAGAAAAAGATTTAGTGATAAAAGAAGAATATTTTGCTGAGGTAGTTGATAAGAATGATACAGTTGAAATTCATAGTTACTTAGATGCTTTAACTCAAGCTAAAAATAATGGTAAAATTATTATGTTGGCAATTCGAGCAACTGATTGTAATTATTGTGATAAAATGGATAGTGAAACATTAAGTAATGAGAGTGTTAAAGAAGCTTTGAAAAAAGATTTCATTACAATTTATTACAATCAAGACTTAGAAGCTCTACCTTTAGGATTGCAAAGTGGGATGACTCCAAATTTTGTGTTTGTAAATAGAGATGAAAATATTATAAATCAATACCCAGGAATGCGAACTCCTCAAGAATTTAAAGAAGTTTTAACTGAAATTTTAAAACAGTAAATCCACTTTATACGACATTATGATAAAATGCGAAAATTATTTAATAGAAGCAGGTAAAACATAAATGTTAAGCACAGTAAACATAGTTCAGCGTTACGGTAAAAGAGTACTTTTTGATAAAATAAGCATTACACTCGATGGTGGAAAAAGATATGGACTCATTGGAGCAAATGGAGCAGGAAAATCGACATTTTTGAAGATTTTAGCAGGTCAAATAGAACCAACAGATGGAAGTGTACAGATACAACCAGGTTTAAAATTGGGTGTTTTGGGACAAGATCATTATGCTTTTGAAGATTTTACATTAAGAGATGCTGTTCTTTATGGAAATAAAAAACTCTATGATGCACAAAAAGAGAAAGAGAAGCTTTACATGGAGGGCGACTTTGAAGATGAAAAAGTAAATGAACGTCTTGGAGAGCTTGAGATGATTTGTGCAGATGAAGATCCTATGTATGAGTCTGAAGTAAAAATAGAAAAACTTCTTGAGGCACTTGGTTTTGATGCAAGTACGCATGGAGATTTAATGTCTTCACTTACAGGGGGAGACAAAGTAAAGATTTTACTAGCACAAGTACTCTTTTTGCAACCAGATATTTTACTGCTTGATGAGCCTACTAACTCACTAGATATCGAAACCATTGCATGGCTAGAGCGTGAGTTGAAGCGTCATGAAGGAGTAATGATTGTTATCTCTCATGATAGACACTTTTTGAACAATGTAGTGACCCACATTTTAGACTTAGACTTTCAAAATATTAGAGAGTTTACAGGAAATTATGATGATTGGTACATCGCTGCGAACCTTATTGCCAAACAAGCAGAGACTGACCATGCAAAAGCTTCTAAAGAGAAAGAAGAGCTTGAGAAGTTTATTGCACGGTTCTCAGCCAATGCTTCAAAAGCTAAACAAGCTACTTCTCGCCAAAAGCAGTTAGACAAACTTGATGTTGCAGAGATTAAACTCTCTTCTCGAAGAGACCCTTCTATTATGTTTAAGCCACATAGAGACTTGGGTAACGAGATTTTAGAAGTTAAAAATCTTGCTAAATCTTATGAAAACTTAGAGGTATTTACAGATATCTCTTTCAAAGTAGATTCTTCTGAAAAAATTGCCATCATTGGTGGAAATGGTGTTGGGAAAACAACACTTTTAGAGATTATTATGGGTAAATTAGAAGCTGATGCGGGTTCATATAACTGGGGTCAAACCGTTACAACTTCGTACTTTCCTCAAAACTCTACGGACTTTGTGACAGGAAGTGAAACACTTTATGACTGGATTCAAGGTCATGACCCTAAGTGGCATATTGATGAGATTAGACAATGTTTAGGTCGTATGCTTTTCTCTGGTGAAGAACAAAGTAAAGAAGTAGGGGCATGTTCTGGTGGGGAAAAACATAGAGTAATGCTTTCTAAAATGATGATGGATGATGCTAATTATTTGGTAATGGATGAACCAAATAACCATTTAGATTTAGAGGCAATTGTTGCTTTAGGTGAAGCACTTCACAACTATAAAGGTGGGGTCATCTGTGTCTCTCACGATAGAGAACTTATTGATGCTTTTGCAAATCGTATCATTCAAATTAATAGTGATGGTAGCATTATTGATTTTGAAGGAACGTATGAAGAGTTTATAGAGGTACATGGGAAATAGAATAAACATATTAGTGTGTAATTTTTCGCTATAATTCAAATATGAAAAATATGCTTCTAAAATTTGCTCAAAACTTACATGAAAACCAATCTTATCAAAATAAAAAAAAGTTCTTTAGGGAACTTTTGACTAATAGAGAAACTTCTTATACAAGATATTTTGATTCAATTATGGTTATTTTAATTCTTTTTTCTGTTTTGGTTTTGGTTTTAGATAAAACACACTCTGTACCAGAGTGGATTTTACTTTTTGATTTATGGATTATTACCTCTGTATTTTTACTAGAGTATTTTATACGTTTTTGGATTCATTCAGATGTTCATCAGCAAATTTTAGAAGAAAATAGAAAAAAAACAATGCCAAGTAAGATGTTTTTTTTAATTGCTAAACGTAAACTTCAATATGTTTTTTCTATAACAGGTCTTATTGACCTTTTAGCTGTTTTCCCTCAGTTTCGTATTGTCCGTTTACTGAAACTCTACCATTATTTATATGGAGCAAAGACCTTACTCAAAGCCCTTTCTAAAAAAGAGTTTGAGTTTAAATTTTTAGGCTATATTTTACTAACTGTTGTCTTCTCTTTTGCATCAGTATTATATGTAGTAGAATTTGGTGTGAATGAAAATATCAACTCTTTTCTTGATGCCCTATATTGGGCATTAGTTACAGTTTCAACTGTTGGTTATGGTGATATTTCTCCTGTAACTGATGTAGGTAAAATGGTCTCGATGATTGGTATTATTTTTGGTATTGCTATGATTTCTTTTGTAACTTCAGTCATGGTTTCTGCTTTTGCTGAGCGTTTTGATGAATTGCGAACACACTCAAGTATTAACGCTTTGTATGACTTAGATAATGTAGTCATTTTAAATGGTTATGGTTATTTAGGCTCACGGATTGCTTACTATATAAAAGAGAAGACAAATTATAATTGTGTTGTGATTGAAGAGAATAAAGAAAAAAGCAACAGAGCATTTGACTCTTCACATGTAACCATTTATGGTGATGGTTGTTCTGTTGAAGTGATGAAAAAAATCTATAAAAAAGAGACAAATATTTTAGCACTTTTAACACTCAAAAGTTCAGATATTGATAATATCTATTTTATACTCAATGCTAAAAGTTACAATAAAAATTCCATTGTATTTTCACGCATTAGTCATAAGCATTTATCTTCTCAATATGATTCTATTGGGACAAACAGCATCATTGACCCATATGCCATTATTCATAACAGAGCATATCACTACATCATCAATCAATTACAACATAACAATAGGTTAAAAGTCTCAGTTTTTGGTTATGGTCAAAAGTCAAAAAATCTTGTAGATATGTGTATAGGTTCTGGAATAGATGTAGAGATTTATGATAATATAGAACGTAATGTTACCCATGTTTTACCTATAAACTTTGAAGATGAAACACATTTAGAGACCTTAAAAGGCTTATCTGATAATCTTATTATTTGTGCTATGGATGATGAAGCAATCAATCACTATTTGGCTATCTCATTTAAAGTCAATGCATTTCATGGTAAAATTATTGCATTGAGTGACACAAAACAGAAAAATAGACAGCTTAAACTCGCAGGAGCAGATGTTATATTTGATTTGTATGATGAAAGTGCTAAAGAATTTATTGTGCAGTTAGATAAAATAAGGGGATAAGGTGAAAAAAATGAAAATAGCAATCATAGGAGCAGGTAAATGGGGTCAAGCACTTTATCATGCGTATAGTCAGAGAAATGATGTTGTTATACACTCTAGGTCTACTAAAAACATTGAAAACTTTGTCTCTTTAGAGGTAGCCCTGTCATACAAATATTTGGTTATGGCGATTCCAGCTCAAGCAGTTAGGGGTTGGATGGAAGAGAATTTTGAAGATAGAGGACAAAATATTTTAGTTGCAGCCAAAGGTATTGAGATAGCTACAGGTTCATTTTTAAATGAGGTTTATGGTTCTTTTGTGGAAGCTGATAGATTGGCATTTATCTCAGGTCCTTCATTTGCTGCTGAGGTTCAGAAGTCTTTACCTACTGCTTTGAAAATATCTTCGGTCAATAGAGAATTAGCAGAGGTTTATGCTGATGCTTTGCCTTCTTTTATTAAAGGTTATGTGGCATCAGATGTTGTGGGTGCAGAAGTTGCAGGGGCTTATAAAAATGTTATTGCCATTGCAGGTGGTGTTTGTGATGGTTTAGCGTTAGGAAACAATGCACGTGCAGCGTTAATTTCTCGTGGTTTGGTTGAAATGACCCGTTTTGGAGAGCATTTTGGGGCTAATGCTAAAACCTTTTTGTCCTTAGGGGGGGCTGGAGATTTGTTTTTAACAGCATCTTCTCAGCTTTCACGCAACTATAGAGTTGGGTTAGGCTTGTCACAAGGTAAAAGCTTAGACGAGATTTTAGAAGAGTTAGGAGAAGTAGCTGAAGGCATTCCTACGACCAAGGCTCTCCATAACATTGCTCAAAGAGAAAAAATCTATTTACCCATTGCAGATGAAGTCTATAAGATGTTAGAGGGTAAAGACCCTTTGGTTTGTGTAGAGGATTTATTGAATGGTTAAAGCTTTTAGGCGAAAAGTTAAGAAGTTTTTTAGAGAGTTTTTACTTTATCATAATAACTCATTGGAATATAGGGCTAAAGTATTTACTTTGGTGGTCGCTGCCAATGAACATATTTCTGAATGTGAAGAGAAACTTTTGATGGAGTGTGCTTGTGAGATTTATAAAAACGATGAAGATCGTTGTGAAATTTTAGTTGAGACCATTAATGAATATTTTGAAAAAATTATTACTAACAATGGTTTAGATTTTGAGCATTTAGTTTTTCAAGTAGAGAAAGAGACACGGGATGTAAAACGCTTTTCTAAAAAGATAGACATTGAAGCACTGATGAAGTTTCAAGATTGTGAGATGAGCGAAGATGAGAGGATTTATCAATTACGTGTTATAGAGTTTTTAGCTGATTTAAAAGAGCGTTACTCTTAATAAGCATTAGCTATAATAACCCAAATTTTTACAAGATAAGATAGGAAAAAATAATGAAATTTTCAAGAATGCTAATACCAACGACAAAAGAGACACCTAGCGATGCTGTGTTAGTCTCGCATAAACTTTTGTTACGTGCTGGTTTCATTCAATCAAGTGGAGGCTCAGGTCTTTACAACTGGTTACCATTGGGAAAAATTACTTTAGAAAAAGTTCGCCAAGTAGTTAAAGAAGAGTTAGATAAAGCTGGATGCAATGAAGTGCATCTTCCCATTGTGACTTCTCAAACGCTTTGGGAAGAGACAGGTCGAATTGATAAAATGGGTAAAGAGTTACTTCGTTTTAAAGATAGACATGAGAATGATTTTGTCTTAAGCCCAACGAATGAAGAAGCAATGGTTAA
Source organism: Campylobacteraceae bacterium (assembly GCA_027081065.1). The sequence continues at coordinate 9,927 of JALWLW010000023.1, read as the reverse complement.
CTTGGTTCGTCAAACCGTTAAGTCTTATAAGCAATTACCTCTTAATGTTTACCAAATAAATTGGAAGTTCCGTGATGAAGTTCGTCCTCGTTTTGGGTTAATGCGTGGTCGTGAGTTTTTAATGAAAGATGCTTACAGTTTTCATGCCACTACTGAAGACATGGAACGTGAATTTGCTTTAATGGAAGAGACCTACAAAAAAATATTTACCCGTTTAGGTTTAGACTTTAAAGTAGTAGAAGCAGATTCGGGTGCTATTGGTGGGGCTGGGTCTAAAGAGTTTATGGTTTTAGCTGATTCTGGTGAAGATACCATAATGGTTTGTGATAAGTGTGATTTTGGTGCTAATATTGAAGTCATTGATGAGGGTACTAAAAATTGTGCTTGTGGTGGAGAACTAAGACTAACTAAAGGAATTGAAGCTGGACATATTTTTCAATTAGGTACGATTTACTCTGAAGCGATGAAAGCAGAGTTTCTAAACGAAAACCAAAAGTTAGAACCCTTTGTAATGGGAACGTACGGGATTGGGGTAAGTCGTTTACTTGCTGGAATTATTGAACAAAACCATGATGAGCATGGTTGTATTTGGACACAAGCATCAGCCCCTTTTAATGTAGATATCATTGTAGCCAAAGCAAAAAAAGATGAGCAAATGGAAGTTGGGACAAAACTTTATGAAGAACTTCAAGCTAAAGGTATAGATGTTCTTTTAGATGACAGAGCTGATAAAAAAACTGGGTTTGGGGTTAAGGTAAAAGATTTTGAGCTTATTGGAATGAATTATGCCATTGTAGTAGGTAATGAGATTGAAGAGGGAAAGGTAGAATTGATTAGTAGAGTTGATTTAAGTAAAGAGATGGTGGCTATTGATGAGGTAGTTACTGTCATTATAGAAAAGTTAGCCTCATGATATATGTACTTTTTTTTCTTATATTTGAGCTATTTCTCTCTTTAGAAGTGGGTTCAAGCATAGGGTTTTTATGGTCAGTCATTTGGATTGTTGGTTCATTCATTATTGGTATGGGGTTAATTCAAAATGCACATACCACCATGCAAAGTAATATGGCGAGTTTAAAAGCAGGGAAGTTAAATATGAAATCTTTTCACGATTCGGCTACGTCATATTTTTTAGGAGCAATTCTTTTAATTATCCCTGGGGTTTTTTCTGATATTTTAGGACTAATTGCACTTTTGTATACTTTCTATTTACAATTAGGTGGTACAATACCAAGTTCTAAAACTAAAACGAATATAAATAATTTAAATAAATATACACAAGGAGATGATGATGTCATTGATGTCGAGATTATTGAGTCTAGCAGTCATAACAACACTAAGTATTAATGCAGGAACAGAAGCTGATGATGTAAAAGATTATGTAAAAACACATATGATTCAAAATAAGCAAGTTAAGGTTACTGAAGTAGATATTATTTCATCTAAACTTTTAGATGAACCAAAAGGTTGGGAGGTATTTTTCTTAAATATTCATGCAACTGTACAAAAAAGTAAAACAATTTTTGATAAAGTAACTGTACCTGAAACACTTTTTGTAAAAGATGGTTATACCGTACCTACACTTATTAACCTTGAGACAGGTGAAGATTATAAAACATTGTTAAAACCAGAATTAAGTAAAGATATTTATGATGAGAAACATTTAATTGCAGGGAATAAAGATGCAAAACATAAGTTGGTTGTTTTCTCAGACCCTCAATGTCCATTTTGTCAAACAAAAATACCTGAAATTTATAAAGCTGTAAAAGAAAATCCTAAGACTTTTTCACTTTATTACTTTCACTTTCCATTGCTAAGAATTCACCCAGTATCAGATATTATTACCAGAGCAATGATAGTTGAACAGAATAAAGGTAACAAAGCGAAGGCGATGGAGTTTTATAAGTTAAAAATTAATCCAAGAGAAGTAAATGCTACTAAAGTTTTGGCTAAAATAAATAAAGAGTTTAAAGTTAATATTACAGAAGAAGATATTAACACTGAGGCTGTTTCCAAAGAAGTTATATTTGACAAAGATATGGCAACAAAATCAATGGTATCCGGAACACCAACCGTATACCTAGATGGAAAATGGGACCCAAGTAGAAATAAATATAAAGAGTTTATTTCTAAAAAATGAACGATTGAAGAATCCTCTCTAGGGTTCTTTGATAAGTTAAAAAAGAGAATAAAGAGTTTTTTTGAATAAAATAATCATAGCAACCAGAGCCAGTGACCTTGCCCTTTGGCAAGCCTATCATGTGCGTGACAGAATTGAGGCTGCCTATCCAAATATTAAAGTAGAGCTAAATAAAATCACCTCTAATGGTGACAAGGTTTTAGACAAACCTTTGGCTCTTATTGGGGGGAAAGGACATTTTACCAAAGAGCTAGAAGATGAGATGTTAGCAGGAAATGCAGACATTGCAGTGCACTCATTAAAAGATGTTCCCTCGTACATGCCAGAGGGTTTAGAACTCGCTGCCATTACAGAACGTCAAGACCAATCGGATGTTTTTCTTTCTCATACCTATGAGTCTTTTCATGCTTTACCAGAAGGTGCTGTTGTGGGAACAACATCTTTGCGAAGAAGAATGCAACTACTCTCTGTTCGCCCAGACTTAAAAGTAAAAGATTTAAGAGGAAATGTTAACACTCGTCTTAGAAAATTGGCTGAGGGTCAATATGATGCGATTATTTTGGCTTACATTGGACTTGATAGATTAGATTTACTAAAAGATATTCCTTTTACTGAAAAACTTCCTCTTTCTATTATGATTCCCCCTATGGGTCAAGCAGCTTTAGGCATTCAGATTAAATCAGCTGATGATGAAGTTCGTAAAATCGTCAAAGAGGTACTTAATGATGAAGATACTTTTTTGTGTTCTACTGTAGAGCGTGACTTCATTGGTGATATTGGGGCTGGTTGTTCAGCTCCTGTCGCTGTTAATGCGACCATTGATAATGGAATGATTACCATGAAAGCGATGATTGGCTATCCTGATGGTTCAAAAATTATTGAAGAGAAAATTGCAGCCTCTTTAGTCTCTTGTCAAAGTCTTGGTAATCTTATGGCAAAACTTATGACCGATAAAGGTGCAACCAAAATACTTAAACAAGCAGAAAAAATGGCATTTAAAGATGATGTACCTGCTGAAAGAATTTAATATAATATAAGGCTTCTCATGCTTAAAAGTACTAAAAATGGATTTTCCTTTTCTAAGATTAAAGAAGAGTCAGGTTTGATGTTTCAAACAGTTTCTAATTTTATTAGTAACAGCATGGCTCTTTTTAAAAAAGATGAGTCTAAAATGACCAAAGAAGAGAAAGTTGAAAAACAGCATGTCATGACTTTTGTGTATGGGATGGTCGCTGGTGTGATTGTTTATCATTTTTTAATTGGGGTGCTACTCATTGCTGTAGTTATTGGCTTATATGCTTATTCGGTTCAAAAAACAAAAAAAATAATGAATGATGAACCAGATGGCGTAATAGATGCAGAAATAGTTAAAAAGTAAATTCTGCTATAATACGCTTTTAATAGATTCACAAAATCTAATATTCTCTAAAGGCACTCCCATCAAAGCATTTCAAAAATTTAACCTTCATCCCGATATTGTAAAAAACATCACTTTTGAAAACGCAACTTCCATTCAAAATAAAGTCATTCCTCCTGTTATGAAAGGTTTAGACGTTATTGGTGCATCTAAATCAGGAACAGGTAAAACAGTGGCTTATGTTCTACCCATTTTAAATAAATTGCAAAAAATTGTTAAAGAGGAGAACAAAGTTATTCGTGCCTTAGTTATTGTGCCGACCATTGAGCTTTGTGACCAAGTGACTAAAACTTTTATGGAATATGGTAAAGACTTAGAGATTAAAGTTGCTAAAGTTCAAGGGGGAACACCAAAAAGCATTCAGCTTAAGCGTCTTAAAAAAGGTACAGACATTGTGGTTGCTACTCCTGGACGATTGCAAGATTTTATTAACGATAAAAAAGTAAATTTAGAAAATGTTAATACTATTGTACTTGATGAAGCAGATACAATGTTAGAACTGGGCTTTGTCAATGAAATAAAAGCCATTTTAAATGGCTGTGGAAAACCACGACAGATTATGATGTTCTCAGCGACCATTTCACAAAATATTAAACGTCTTGCCAAAGAATTTTTACGTAATCCAGCTGTTGTAGAAGTAAGTAACCGTAGAGACCTAGTCAATGTCATTTCTCATAAGTCATATAAGGTAGATAAAAAACGAAAAGAAGAGTTAGTCGTACAATTGGTTAACGATTTTGGAATGAAACAAGTCATACTCTTTACCAATACAAAAGAGTCAGCTAATAAAGTGTTTGAATATTTAAAAGCACAAAAGATTCGTACAGCCATTATTCATGGTGACCGAACCAGAGGTGAACGTGCTAAAGCATTGAGTCTACTTAAAGCTGAAAAGACACAAGTACTCGTAGCCACTGACATTGCAGCTCGTGGTGTTGATATTCAAGAGCTTCCTTTTGTGATGAACTTTGATATTCCAGAGAAGACGGATGACTATACCCATAGAGTTGGACGTACAGGAAGGGCTAACCATAAAGGGATGGTTATTTCACTTCTAACTATTCGTGACTATAATAACTTCTCTCAGATAGAAAAAGATTTACGTATGAATGTTAAACGAGAGATTTATGAAGGTTTTGAGTTAACGGACAAACAACCCCGTCAAAAACGACCTGTTAAAAAGAGTTTACGTGAGAAAAAAGGGTATATTGATTACGATAAAAAACGAAAGTTTACGTATGCTGCTCAAAAGAAAAAAAGAGATGCTAAAAAGAGTGATAGAGATAGACGTAAAGGAAATGAAAAGAAGAAATAAAATTTCTTCTTTAGTTTATGTTTGTATAAACAGCTTGTACATCTTCATCTTCTTCTAATCTATCAATAAGTACATCAACCTCTTCCATCTGTTCATCTGTTAAGTCAATTGGGGTGTTAGCAATATATTGATGTTCACCTTTAGTTACTTCAATACCCATCTCTTCAAGAGCTTTAGATAAGTCACCAAATGCTGCAAATTCTCCAAAAACGCGTACAATTTTTTTGTCTTCAGCATCTTCTTGTGGTTCGATATCCTCTTCTATCTCTTCAAGACCAGCATCAATGAGTTCAAGTTCTAACTCTTCAATGTCCATTTCGTCTGTTTTGTCAAAGGTAAAAACAGATTTACGAGTAAACATGAAGTTTAAAGAACCCGTTGTAAGCATCTCAGCAGAGTTTCTTGAAAGGGCTGCTTTTACATTAGCAACGGTACGTGTTCCATTGTCAGTTGCACAGTCAATGATGAACTGTGTTCCATAAGGTCCTTTTGCCTCATAGTGTACCTCTTTAATATCAGCAGCATCTTTTCCAGAAGCTCTTTTGATGGCTGCTTCAATGTTATGCTTGGGCATATTTTGAGCTTTTGCTGTTAAGATAGCTGTACGAAGTCTAGGGTTCATATCAGGGTCAGGGCTACCTGCTTTGGCTGCCATGGTGATTACTTTTCCTAGTTTAGGGAAGATTTTAGACATCGCTCCCCATCGCTTCATTTTTGCTGCTTTACGGTACTCAAACGCTCTACCCATAAAAAATCCTTTTATTTGGTTAAAAAATATTCTGAAATTATATCCTAAATATTTGTTATAATTCTAAATCTAATTTATTAGGATTCTCTTTGAGCTTTAAAAAACTAAACTTAAGTCTAAAACTATTAACAACACTTGAAAAGTTGGCGTATGAAACACCTACTGAAATTCAAGAAAAAGCCATTCCTTTATTATTAAAGAAAAAAGATTTACTAGCGACCTCTCAAACAGGAACAGGTAAAACAGCAGCTTTTGTTTTACCTCTGTTAGAAAATCTAAAAGAATCTGATGACGTAAAAACAGGAGATACCCGTTATAAAATTCAAGCCCTTATTTTAGCACCAACACGTGAGCTTGTTATTCAAATTGACCATAAAATAGCAGAGTATGCTGAAAACTTTTCTCATACTTCTGTGGCACTTTATGGGGGTATTAAGTTAGGTTCACAAGTTTCAGCCATACGTGCAGGAGCTAACATTGCCGTAGGAACTACAGGGCGAGTGCTTGACCACATTAAAAATGGTTCATTAAACTTAAGTGAAGTAGAGATGATAGTTTTAGATGAAGCAGATAAGATGTTAGAGATGGGGTTTATTAATGAGATTCGTGAAATTATTGCTCAAGTACCAAAGCAGAGACAGGCTGTTATGTTTTCAGCAACTTTTCCAAAACCCATAATCTCTTTGGCTAAATCTTTTTTAAATAATCCCATAACCATAGAAATAGACAAAGAGAATCTTTCAACCAAACAAGTACATCAAGTAGTGCATTATGTTAATGAAGAAGAAAAAATGCCTTTGATTTGTGAAATTATTGCTAAGAATAATTGGCAACAAGTATTGGTATTTGTCAACACCAAAGTTCAAGCTGACAAAATAGTAGACAACTTAAAAGCAACAAATATTAAAGCACGTGCCATTCATGGAGACAAAAGTCAAGGAATGCGTATGGAAGCCTTAAAAAGTTTCAAAGCCAATAAAATTTCTGTTTTAGTTGCAACAGATGTCGCTGCTAGAGGAATTGATATTATTAATTTACCTCATGTTATTAATTTTGAATTACCTTTAAACAATGAAGATTATATTCATAGAGTAGGAAGAACTGGTCGTGCAGGACAAGAGGGTATGGCATTGTCACTTATTTGTGAGAAAGAGAAGGTACAATTAAAAGAGATAGAAGAACTTATTAACAAAAAACTTGAAATGTTTGAAGCCGAGGGCTTCTCTTCAAATAGAGATAAAATACCAACTAATAGAAAAGCCAAAAAAGAACTTAAGAAAAAGGGTGTAAATCTAAAAAAAGCAAAGGAGTTGGCTGAAAAAATGATGAAAAAAGAGGGAATGGGTAATGAGATATCAAGAAAAAAGAAAAAACCAGGAGGAGAAAAGCCCACAAATAAGCGACACTTTTAAATTTTATAAAAAAAACAAATAACTATTATAATTTTAAGTATAAAATAATTTTGACAAGATATAATTCGAGCACATCTTAAGTAGCTGAATTTTTCATGATTTTCTTCCTCCTTTTAAATTGAAAGTTCTTTTCCCTTTACGATAGTATTTCTCCTTTGTAACTTAAAATACTAACGCTACTTAAGATTAAATCTCCTATAATATTAAAAAAAGATTTTATAAATGAATAATTGGTTTCAATTTGACAGACGTATACTGCAACAAATAAATTTTATATTAATATTACAACTTTTGCCTCTCTTTGCAATGTCATCTTATTTGGTTTATGAAATCAATGAATATCTTTTTCGAAAACAGATGGTCTACTATGGTATTTCGGCGATTGTATTCTTTGTAGCTTTTTTAATTCCTTGGCGTAAGTATCAATGGTTGATTCCCTTAGCTTATTGGATAAATCTTTTACTTCTTTTAAGTGTTGAATTTTTTGGTAAAACTATTTTAGGTGCTAGAAGATGGATAGAGATTCCAGGTATTGGTATTACACTTCAACCTTCAGAGTTTATTAAAATTACTGTCATTTTGATGTTGGCTTATATTATTTCAAGAAATCCACCTCATAAAGATGGTTATGGATGGAAAATGTTTATTAAGCTTTCTATGTACATTTTGATACCCTTTATTTTGATTGCTAAAGAGCCAGATTTAGGAACAGGATTAGTTTTGTTACTTAGTGGTTTTGGAATTCTTTTTATTATAGGTATTCAAGCACGTATTTGGGTTATTTTACTTTTAATTATTGGTTTATCAGCACCTTTACTTTATACGCATGGTTTAAAACCGTACCAAAAGCAGCGTATTGCTAACTTTATTGGTAAGCCTAGTTATCATGTTCAGCAGTCAATGATAGCCATTGGTTCAGGTGGAATGGATGGACAAAACAGAGAAGATGCTACACAAACACAGTTGAAATTTTTGCCAGTTTCTTCTACAGATTTTATTTTTGCCTATTTAGGTGAGCGTTTAGGGTTTGTAGGAATGATGTCTGCTATTGGACTTTATATTGCACTAATACTACATCTACTCTTTATTTCGATGAACAATGAGAAGGACTATTTTGTACGGGTTGTATCAGCTGGAATTGCATTTTTATTTTTCATTTATATGACGGTTAACATTCTTATGACCATAGGTTTAGCACCCGTAGTTGGTCTTCCTCTACCCATGTTTTCACATGGAGGGACTTCCTTTATTATATTTTCTTTTCTTTTTGGAATTTTAGAGAATTTACTTGCATTTAGATTTTATTTTATGTATAATTCTGATTCAAAAATAACGATGATGAAGAAAAATCTTTAGAATTTAATAATTTTTGCTCTAACGGGTCGGTAGCTCAGTTGGTTAGAGCACTCGGCTCATAACCGAGTGGTCGGGAGTTCGAGTCTCCCCCGACCCACCACTTTTAATCATTATTTATCTTATATTTTTTAGCATTATATTTATTTTATCTCTACAGAAAGATACCCTTATGCAAAATCTTCTATATCCTGTAAAAGTAAAAAACAACTTTATATTTAATCCAACTAGCCGTGACTTTATTGTTGATGAAATTCCTCTCTATGAGTTTACAGGTGAGGGTGAACACCTCATTTTACATGTACGTAAAAAAGACATGACCACATGGGAGATGGTCTCTTCCATTGCGAAGTATTGTAAAATAAAACAACGTGATATTGGGTATGCAGGGCTCAAAGATAAACATGCCATGACCATGCAGTATATCTCTTTGTTAGCAAAAGATAATGAAGAGATACTCAAAACTTTTAACCATGATAAGATTAAAATTTTAGGTACATATAGACATAATAATAAAATAAGAATAGGACACTTAAAAGGAAACCACTTTAAAGTACGTCTTAAAAAAGTTTTAGGGGTACAAAAAGATAAACTAGACTCAGTGCTTAAATGGATAAAAGCCAATGGTGTACCAAACTACTTTGGAAACCAACGTTTTGGAAATCAAGGTGACAACTGGCAAGAGGGAAAGAAACTGGTTGAGGGAACATTAAAAATGAGAGACAAAAAGAAGCGAACCTTTTTACTTAATGCCTATCAGTCTCATTTGTTTAACCAATGGCTCTCAAAACGTATAGAACTTTCTATGCTTTTAGACTCTTTTTCAGAAGAAGATGCTGCAAAAGTTTTCAATTTACCCGAGGGTGCTTTAAAAGGTACAAAAGAACAGCCACACTTCTTTAAACTCTTAGAGGGTGACCTCATGATGCATTATCCTTTTGGTCGTGTATTTGAACTCGAAGACCTCAAAGAAGAAGCAAAACGCTTTGCTGAGTTTGACATAGCCCCCTCTGGACTTTTAGCAGGAAAACGTGTAAGTAGAAGTACAAAAACCTCTGAACTCATAGAAAAAAATTATGACCAAGAGATAGTTGAAAATGGTGCAAGACGCTACGCATGGATAAAAGTAACAGACATCAAAAAAACTTATGTAGAAGAAAGAGCCCATTATGAGTTAGAATTTACTCTGCCTAAGGGGTCTTATGCCACTAATGTGTTGGATGTTTTGAGGGGTGGAGAGGCTGATTTTTAGAGAAAAGGCAAAGCCTTATCTCTAAAATAGCTTATTACGCAGGTTGAGCTTCGCTAAAAATCTGTTTCGCCTTCTGAACATGAAACTTCAACCCAATCTCACTCTCAGTACACCCAAGAGCAAGAGCAACCATTTGTGGCATGTGTAGTACAGGTAGCTCAATATCTCTACCTACAACTTTCCCAACACTATCTTGATAAGTATCCATTTTTAAGTGACATAGAGGACAAGGTGTTACCATCATGTCAGCATTGTTGTCAATGGCATCTACCATTGCATTTCCTGCTAAC
>JALWLW010000022.1 GCA_027081065.1 Campylobacteraceae bacterium | reverse complement strand
AAAATGGATTTTAAAGGGGGTTTAGGGGTTGCCCTACCTACCCCTTAGAGGGTTTTTATTTTGGGCTTATTTGGGGTTATGTGTAGTTTAGGGCTGATGTGAAGTTTTCTCTATTAATAGTTAACATTCATTTTTATTCTAATGGGTAACATACAGATTATAATTGTTATGTTGTTTGAGTTTAGCACCTTTTTTTAGTGCATGTTTTAAAATCTAAAAAATAGCTACAATTCAAACAACTTATAGGGCGTTATCGTGTTCTTTCTATTCATTTAAAAAGTGGTAGGAGATAACGCCCTCAATCCTACCCTTTAATTTTCAATCGTTTTTTAAACGGTTGTTGCTCACCTCATAGGGTGTGAAATAATCACCCTACCCTAACTAATCGGAATTACTTTATAAAGAACTATGAGAAATTAGGAATGTTCCTTTTTTCTCTTAATCAGCTATAGGAGAACTATATAAATGAACCAACAAAACCAACTACAAAAAACAATGAACGCCACAATCGTAACAGGTGAATACACCGACAGAGCCACAGGACAGCAGAAAAAGAGTTACTTAACTATTGGTAAGCTCTTCATTTATAATGATGGTGGCATGTCTCTTAAATTGGACGCTCTACCCCTCAACGGTCAAAACATAAACTTTTATGACATCAAGCCAAAAAATCAAAACAATCAACAGCAGAACCAACAGCCTAATAATTATGGTGGTGGTAATGGTCAACAGAATACACACAATAATAATAACGGCTACCAACAGAACAACCAAGGCTATCAATAGCCGTGAGCCTTTGAGCTATTTTATCGCCATTAAGTAGCTCAAATAATGAGAATTAAATTATAGGGTAGCGAATAATTAGATTATATTTTTTTTAGGAATAACTATAGCAATACTCAAAAAAGGACGCTTTTATCCTCTAAGGCGAAGCCACCTAATCGCAGGAGCTAAAAATAATTTTAAATTTGGTAGATTTAAGAACAATGGAAGTACAAAATTAATATAATGGAAGTACAGTTAATAAAGGTGACAACATGAAGAGAGAAAAAAGATTAAAAACAAAAATGCTACAGTTTAGAGTAACACCTGATGATTTTAAAGTGTTTGAATCAAAAGCATTAGAGAGTAATAAAACCAAAACAGAATTATTTAAAATGTTTTTAGAATTGATAAAAGAAAAAAAGATTTGATTTTGTAATGAAGTTGATTAATAGAGAGCTACCAACAATCTATTAATCATGAAAGCGAGTTAATTCACTTAAGACACTTGAAGCGTGTTAAGTGAATTATAACATAGCACCGTTTAAGGGGTGCATAATTTTTAAAGAGAAATTAAATGTTACAATTTACATACGCAGATATTACCGACCTACTCACCAACCCAAAGAAAATAAAAAAGTTTCTTTTTGATGGAGTAGAATATAATACATATTTTTCAAGAGACAAAACCACCCTTTTAATAAATACTTTTAAAGATGGTTCATTCCAAGCTCAAAAAATTTCAACTTTTATTTTCGCACTAAATAAGCGTTTAGGAAAGCTTGACCACCCTACCCCAACCCAAACAGCAGAACCAAAGCCACAACCAAACTACAGCCCCAAAGATACACTTAAAAACATAACAGATACTAAAAAATTATCTGCTCATTTTTTGGAAACTATGCAACTATCCACCCTCTTTAAAAAAGAGTATGAGAACCACCCCAACATAAAATTATATTCAGATGAAAACAGCACCCACGAAATATTATATTTTACTACAGGTGAAGAGCATAACGCACGTTTTAAATATAATGGGAACTATAATTTTAAAGGGTGGTCAACTTTTAGAATAGAGAGTGGTTTTAAAAGCATAGGAGCATATTTAAAAGGCTCAAACAAGACACGCCAAACACTTATATTATGTGAGGGGCTAAAAGACGCTATAAATGCTAATATAGCACTTCCACAATGTGACATCTTAGCCACCGACTCAAAAGCAATTAAATTTAATTTTAATCACCTTGACCAAGATTATAAAACCGTGATACTCTTCCAAGATAAAGAGCTAACACCTAAAGAAATTATTAATCTATTTGCAGAATTAAAAGGTGAAGATAGAAAGATATTGAATAAAATCTATTATGTAAATACCAACGAATTACCAACAGGCGTTAAGGACATAACCGACTTCTTAGAGTCTCTTAATATGACCACCAAGGGAATAAAAAGAGACGCTTTAAAATCAATTAAAAAAGTATTGCACACAGAAAGAATTAAACAGCTTGAAAATTCTATTGAAATTGATGAGAAGATTAATCCACTTTTAGAAAATGCGAAGAAATTTAATAACCTAAAAATGTTTAAAGAGCTACTACAAAAAAAACTTAAATTGAGTGGAGATATTACAGAAGATATTAAATATTATATACAGCTACAGGTAACACCACCCATCAACCATAAATTAATAAATTTAAATTCTTCAAAATATTTAGGAGATGTTACAGGTCAAATTATAGAGCAGTTCAAAGCCCATAATAAAATAATATTAGGAAGCCCAACAGGTACAGGAAAAAGTACATTTACAAAAGAGAACTTAACAACGGTATATAAAAACATGATAATCATAGCACCATTAAAAAAAGTTGCTGGGGAACTATCAGAGACAGACAAAGCCAATATAACCCATATAGAGAATAATGAGAAATTAGACGCAGTTATGGCAAATATCCACGCCCCTTATATCTCAATCACTACCGACACTCTTTATAATCTACTGAATAATAAAATGACACAGGACGAATTAAAAACAAGATTAGAAGCGTGTGAGCTTGTAGTTTTTGATGAACAGCACATAGTACACCAAAGCCATAATTTTAGAGGTAAAGTAGTATCAATCAATGACTATTTAAGAGATAACTATAACGGTAAAGTTTTATCAATGAGTGGAACGCCTATCTATTCAGATTTACCAAATTTTCACCCTATTTTGTGTAAATTGGATAAAAGATATTTTTCAAAAATTCACTACTACACCGACCCTTTCAAAGATGAAGCCCAACTTTTAGAGAACATCAAAGAGAATTTAAAAAATGGTAATGTATTGCTATATTCAAAAAGTAGAAAACAAGCCGACTACATACAAAGATATTTAATTGAGAATGAAGTTAATACCCTACTTGTAACGTCACGAGGTAACACAAAAAAGCTTTTAAATGATAGTGAAGCCGTAACCCTTGAAGATGGAGAGATAAATGCGATAAAAGAGAATATAGCCATTATCTCAACTACAAGAGCAACAACAGGAGCAAATTTTAAAAATCTATCTGTTATATACCAATTTGGTTCAGCGTATGACCCACACACTTTTATTCAGCTCATGGCACGAATAAGGGGAAATGGAAAATATTACTTTATCAAGACACAGGGCGATAAGGCACAAGATGAAAGCCTTATGAACAAAGCTATAAATATTCTAAATATTGCTAAAAAATTTAATCTGCGAAAAACAAGTGACCTCTTTAGTGACCAAACAAAAAAAGCATATATTAATAAAAATATAGAACTACCATACCAAGACCAAACACACGAAGCATTTTTAAGAACATATAAACGAGCCTTGCAGATGATAGCAAGTGAGAGCATAGGAAAAGAGACACAGGATAAACAAGATTTTGAATTTACAAATAGATTAGATGAGATAGAAGATAAGAGCTTTACCAATATTTTTAAAAATGGAGATAGTGCCGAGTTTACAAAATATATAGAGCGTGAAATGATAGACTTTTTACAGAAAAAGGGAAACATAGAAATTTTAAACAATGCCTATACTCTCTCTTTTGAAATCGTCAATAGCAATCAAGAGTTAAAATATGATGATGTAGAGTCAAAGAATTTTATCACAGATGAAGACCAAGCAGAAAAGGAGTTAAAAAGTGAAGAGAGAAAAGAGAAGCAAGATAAATTTTTAAATGAATTAAAAATAAAATTTGATTGGTTATTGAATGCGAAAAATAGTAAAATCTTTCTAAATCCTGCTAAAGGTGGTTTTAGTACAGGTGAAGCCACTACCCTACTAAATGATAAAAGATTAGATGATAAAACAATACAAGATAAGATATTAACAGGAACACGTACCAATAGCGAAAAATTCACACGATTAAAATTTTTCCTTATTGGTAAAAAAATAATCATTGCTAAAATATTTGAAGCTATAAAAATAAAAGAATTTGTAACAGTAAACGAACTATCAAACATCTTAGAGCAAGAAGTAAGATTAACAATGAAAAAAGGAAAAGCCCCTTTTTCTCAATTTCTCAAAGACTTCTTAGAAGATGAAAATATTACTAAAGATAGTTTAGAGTTTTATAGAAGAAAAAAATTTAATGGTAAAGATGAAAAAAGCGTTATCACTTTACCAAGAGAAGAATTAAAACAGCTTAAAAAAATCAAGCAAAAAGAAGAGAGAGAAAAAGCAAGATTAGAAGCCCTTGAAGCTAAAGAAAAAGAATTTATAAAAGAGTATGAAATTAAGTATGATTGTGAAATTATTTTTGAAGAAGCACCTGCGAAAATAGAGACAGTACAGGACTTAGAAAAGCAGTTAAAAAATGAAAATTTATCTATCAATGAGAAAGCTAAAATAATGCAGAAAATACACAAATTAGAAGAAGCTCAAAATGAGTAAATACTATAAAAACAAATTCCCAATTTTTATTTATATTGGGATATACAACCAAATAAAAAAGCTTATAAAATATCTAATAAAAAGATTTATTTAATAGATTATATATTGTAACCGAAAATATCCACGCCCTACAGCATAATATACAGCATAATATACAGCATATCATACTGTATATGGGTACATTTTGAGGGTACAAAACTTAAAAAATCTTCATTCTGTTCTACGCCGTACCCCCCATAATACATACAATCTTAAGACCCTTACAGTATACCCTTACTATATACATAAAACTTTTTTAATATATCTTAGGAAGTTAAGATATATATAAGTGTAAGGTGAGTACAATATACTCATAAAAAATAAATAGTATTGGAGGTTGAAAAATATCAAAGACAGACGAATAAATATAAAAATATCTGAAAAGATGTTAGATGATTTTGAAGAAGCATTAAAAAAAAATGAAGAAACAAAATCAGAAGTTATTAGGGCGTGTATAAGGAATTATATTAAAAAAAATAAGACTGAAAATAAGTAAGCGTTTGAGGGTTTAACCGTTCAAAATCTAACCCCCAAACATTTAAAAAAGTTGCCGTAAAGGCTAATTAGAAATCAACCAATAAGGAACATAAAATGATACCACAGAAACACTTTGTATACCTCATTCAAGCAGGTGCTACCACTAATTATAAGATAGGCATAAGCCATAACCCACAAAAAAGATTAGCAAACATTCAGACTTCACATTATGAGAGATTGAAAATTTTAACTACTAATTCATTTGATAATCGCTTTATTACTTTAGCAGTAGAAGAAGAGCTACATCAGAAATATAAAAATTTTAATACAGTTGGAGAGTGGTTTAAATTTGATATTGAAACTATATCAGAAGTTAAAAAAACAATTGAAGATTATCAAGTTTCAGAGGTTTTATTATTAAAGTCAATCAATAAAGAACTAGAAGCAAAAAACCAAAATTTAGAAGATAAAATCAAAGAACTTTTAGCCCATAGTTCAAAACCCCACCACCCTAAACAATCATACCAAAAAACATCAAAAGAGGATTTATTAAAAAAGCTTTTTATAAATGTTCAGAAAGCAGGGGAAAAGCTACAGCCTAAAACAAAAGTTATAGATATAAATAGGAGAACTGAAATAACCTCTTTATCCTCATTATACAAACAATTAATATCAATCAGAGCTATAGAACTAAGAGGGAATAAGGGTTATTACTCCTTAATGACCTATACAGAAGTTAAAAATAAAATAGGGGGTAAATAATGCCAAATAAAAAACCACCAATTAAAAACCAAATTTTAGAAGATTACCTTATCAGCTCTTCACACGATTTAAAAAGCGTTGGGGGTCTGGTCGTGAGTGGGATTATTTCCACTTTTGGAGTATATACCCTTATACGCCCTTTTTTTACTACAGGTGAAGAAACCAACACAGCAACATTAAACACGGCTTTAATAGCCTTTATTATTGTATTAATCATATTTGATACCGTGAAGCGTGGAGCGTTCACAAAGTTTTTTAATAGCCTACTCAAAACAAAGATTATTAATAGCAAAATGAAAAAAGGTTATTTAGTCATAGCCGTATTTGCTACAATTTTTATGATAGGTTTAGATACATTGGGTTCATGGTCAACAGCAGAAAAAGGAGCTAATTTATACACCCAATTTAAAACCAACGGCTCAACCGAATACCAAATATTACAGCAA
>JALWLW010000021.1 GCA_027081065.1 Campylobacteraceae bacterium | reverse complement strand
AATTAATATACATGATTCAGAATTTAATAGATATGCAAACTTTATAGATTGTTCTTTTCCTTCTGATAATAGTTCCCCCATCTTTTATTATACTAAATTTTCTAATATTCAAATACCAAAGTCTCAAAAGATTCACTCAAAACTATTTGATAATACTTGTCAATATCCTAATTCAAATATAGATGAAATTATAAAGTTAAATGATATGAAACAAGAAAATGAAAAAGAAAAGATTTATAAGAGTATTCAATTTGTATGTAAAAAAATAAATACTTCTCGTAAATCATTAAAGGTTCTTAAAAATGGAAAAAATATTAAATATCATAAAGGAGAATCTATATTTTTAGAAAACCTTATTAAAATAAATTTATTAAAAAAAGTTATTTGGAAAACAGAAGAAATGTATATTCTTAATCAAGAATATTATGATGATTTACATGACATAAGAATAGGAGAATTCCCTATAGAATTAGAAGATAAAATTAATGAAATTTTTGAGCTATAAATCAAGGGGTTAGGTACTTATTAGAAGTAAAACTTAAATATAGCTTTATATCAGATGTGTATGTGACATGGTCACACTTTACTCGTCCCCAAACTCCAGTTTGGGGATGACTATTGGAGTAACAATAACAAATAGAGCAATAGCAACTCCTATATAAGACAACGAAGCAGGAGCTTCGTTGCCAGTCTAAACATCACTAAAAATTTCCCCGTAAAATCTAATTATATGACAATATGCCATATTTCTAATAAAAATTATTTTTTAATGTTAAAATACTAAAAATCCAAAAATAGGCTTTGAGTATGGGTGATAAAGATATATCAAAATATATTCTCAACATTGAGATACGACAAGATATGGAACTCATAGACAAAGAGTTTACAAGAGTAGAAAAACGTGATGCTGACCTTATTTTTAAAAATGGTAATGAGATAATCCATATAGAGATACAAAACAATAACCATAAACAGATGCACCAACGAATGTTACGTTATCTTAGTGACATACTCTTTGAATATGATAATTTAGAGATAAAACAGTATCTTCTCTATATTGGTGAATGGCAATGTAATATGCAAAATAGTATTAATAAGCATGGATTGGATTACTCTTATGCTATAATAGATATGAAAAATATCTCTTGTGAAAAACTTTTAAAGAGTAATAACCCATCTGCTGTGGTACTTTCAATCCTTTGTGACTTTGAAGAGAAAGATAAGCAGACGGTAGTCAATACGATTTTAATACGACTAAAAGAGTTAAGCAATGAACAAGAGTTTAGAAATTACCTAAAAATGGTAAGTGTTCTTTCAACCAATCGTAATTTGAAAGATGAAGTAATAAAAGGAGTAGATATGTTAACTGTAGATATAGAAAAAACACCATTTTATGAGTTAGGAGCTAAAAATGCTACCTTTGAGAGTGCAATGGTTATGATAAAAGAGTTTCAATTAGCCATAGATGATGTAGTTCAAAAACTCAATATTAAAAAAGAGGAACTTTTGGAGTATATGAAAAATAAGAAAGATGAGAGTTAATATACTTTTGTCTTGAATATCAACCTATAGCAAACTCATTTTTAGAAAATCACTAAACCTATCTACATAATTAAACTCTTAAAAATGATAGACGAGCTATAAGGAGATGAAGATGAATAAAGAGATTAAAATACGAAAATTAACCAATGCAGAGGGTGGAGGCTATTTGGCAGAGTATATTCACCTAAAAGGGTGCATAGCAGATGGTGAAACCAAAATAGAAGCACTACAAGAGCTAGAAAAAGCAAAAGAGAGTTGGTTACTTTCTGCTAAAGAGTTTGGAATGGAAGAATACGATTTAAGTACCATGAAATCAAGAGCCAACCCTTATATAAACCGTAGGTGTTGACCATGTCACACGTTAAATCTTGGTTTGGATTTTATGGAAATTAAAAATTTAAATTTATGCGATGTTTGGTTTTGTCGTGTGACATGGTCATACCTATGATTTTATGACAATATATAGAGTACTTTACTATTAGTAGATTATGATACGCATAGGATGTTTTTCCCAATACAGCCTACCATTTGCTATAATTTCAAATACAAAAGGAAAAAAATGCAATTCAAAATCGCTGAACTCTCTGACATTGATGCTACGCTTAAGCTTCATGCTATGTACCAAATAGACAACATAAAAGAAGAAGATAAAGCAGATGGTTTTGTGACAACTGCCTTTACAAAAGAGGAACTTACCCAACTCATTACTGAGGAAAAAGGACTCTTTATTGCTAAAAATGAAGAGGTAGTTTTAGGTTATGTTATGGCTGCTTCTTGGGATTTTTGGTCTAAGTGGGAGATGTTTAGGTTTATGATGGACGATTTGGAAAACTTGGAGTTCTTAGGGCAAAAACTAAGCACCCAAAACTCTTACCAATATGGACCCGTTTGCATTCACAAAACACTTCGAGGTTCTGGCTTACTTGAAGCCTTATTTGACTTAGCACGTGTGGAGATGGCTAAACGCTTTCCTATTTTGGTGACCTTTGTTAACAAGAAAAATCCACGCTCTTTTCAAGCACATCAACGTAAGCTTGGTTTGAGTATCATTCAAGAGTTTAAGTACAATGGCAATGAATATTATGAATTTGTTTATGACACATCAAAACCCATTGACACAAGCTCTGAGGAGAAGATGTTTTATACAGGGAAACCTTTTGTTTGTACGGTTGATTACCCTATTGAGTATTTGTCACTTGAAGAGTTTTATGATGAAGAAACTATGAAAAATATCTATGCTAACAAAGAAAAAAACTACTATTGGAGTGATGACTTCTCAGCTAAATTTTACATTGCACAAGCAAAAGCAGGGTTTATTGCTGTGACTATGGAGCATGAAGACCAAGTCATTTTAGCACCTGAAATTCAAAAGTCTTATGCTGTTTTACACTTTAAAGACCTACATGTTAGCCGTAAAGTGAAAAAGTTGATTAAAGAGAAAAATCTTAAGATTGAAATTGGAGAAGCTTTTGATGAAGTGCAAGAAAATATTAAAAACTTTCATGCTCTTACATGGCTCAATGAAACTTATTTAAATGTTTTAAAAGCAGTACATCAATCAGAAGACAACTCTATGCAAATAGTGACTGTCATCATAAGAGATAAGGGTAAAGCTATTGCTGGTGAATTTGGCTATGTTATAGGCAAAACATATACCTCTTTAGCAGCCTTTTCAAGTAGAGAAAAAGCGTACAACAACTACGGCACAGCCCAACTTGTTCTCTTGGCTCAACATTTAGAAAAAGAAGGGTTTTCTTTCTTAAATTTGGGTCAACCTTTCATGCCTTATAAAATTGACTTAGGTGCGAAAGTGTATGAACGTGAGCTCTTTTTAAAGATGTGGAATGAGGCAATAAATTAACCAATTGTTTCAAATATATTTTTTATAAAATAAAAAAGCCTTAAAAAGTTATTCAGACTAACAGAGATATAGGCAACAATTAGCTATAATTGCAAAAAAATTTAACTATATACCTATGTAAAAGCTATATAATAGAGGAAATAACTGTGAGAACACACTATTGTGCTGATGTGAACGAAACAAATATTGGGGAGAGCGTAACCGTATCTGGTTGGGTTTCCTCTCGCCGTGACCATGGTGGATTGATTTTTATTGATTTACGTGACAAAGACCAAGTAGTACAAGTTGTTTGTGATCCTGCTGACAATGCAGAAGCTCATAAACTAGCTGAAGGCGTACGTGACCAATTTGTATTGATTGTAACGGGGAAAGTACGTGCTAGAGGTGAAGGACTTGAAAACCCTAAACTTAAAACGGGTAAGATTGAGATTGTAGCTGATAAGTTAATTATTGAAAACCGTTCACTTCCGATGCCTTTTGAGCTTGGTGATGAGAAAGTAAATGAAGAGATTAAATTAAAATATCGTTACTTAGAGCTTAGAACTCAAAAGTCTTATGACATTTTTAAACTGCGTTCAAAAGCAACCATTGCTGCACGTAATACCCTTGATGAGTTGGACTTTTTAGAAGTAGAAACGCCAATCATTACTAAGTCTACACCTGAGGGAGCTAGAGATTACCTTGTGCCAAGCCGTGTTCATGGTGGTGAGTTTTATGCACTTCCACAATCTCCACAACTCTTTAAACAACTACTTATGGTAGGTGGTTTTGACCGTTATTTCCAGATTGCCAAATGTTTTAGAGATGAAGACCTAAGAGCAGACCGTCAACCAGAGTTTACGCAAATAGATGTCGAGATGTCTTTTTGTGACCAAGAAGATGTCATTGATGTTGCTGAAAAACTCATCAACAATATCTTTACTAAATGTGGTTTTGAAATTCCAAGTAAATTTACACGTATGAGCTATATGGACGCGATGGAAAAATATGGTTCGGACAAACCAGACATGCGTTATGACTTAGCGATGGTAGATGTCATTGATATTTTTGAGCGTTGTGACAATGAGATTTTCTCTAACATCGCCAAAGACCCTAAAAAGAACAGAATCAAAGCCCTTAAAGTACCAAAAGGTGACGAAATTTTCTCTAAAAGAGAGATGAAGAAATTTGAAGAGTATGTACGTAAGTTTGGAGCTTCTGGACTTGGTTACTTCCAAATGAAAGAAGATGGACTAAAAGGTCCTTTGGCTAAATTTTTCACGGAAGAGGACATTCAAGCTATCATCGAGCGATGTGAGCTTGAAGTTGGCGATGCTGTCTTCTTTGGTGCTGGTAACAAAAAACTGGTATGGGACTACATGGGTCGCTTTAGAATCTTCTTGGCTGAACATGAAAAACTTGACCTTATTGACAACACGAAGTTTGAGTTCTTATGGGTTATGGATTTCCCTATGTTTGAAGTTGAAGATGGAAAAACAAAAGCAATGCACCATGCCTTTACCATGCCAGAGCTTGATAGCAATGGGAAAATAGCGTATGATGATATTGAAGAGTTAAAATCAGTCGCTTATGACATTGTACTCAACGGTACAGAGCTTGGTGGTGGGTCGATTCGTATTCATAAAGAAGAGCTTCAAAAAGAAATCTTTACCCTTATGGGAATTTCTGATGAAGAGGCTGAAGAGAAATTTGGTTTCTTACTAGATGCCTTTAAGTTTGGTGCACCTCCACATGGTGGATTTGCTTTAGGACTTGACCGACTGATTATGCTGATGACGGGTGCTAGTAGCATTAGAGAAGTAATTGCTTTCCCTAAAACACAAAAAGCACAATGTATCTTAACTCAAGCACCAAGCCCAGTTGAGCAAGACCAACTTGATGACTTAAGCTTAAGAGTTCGGAAAAAAATCGAGGCGTAGGTTCGGTAACACCGAACAGCAAAACCATATATAATAATTAAAAAAGGCAAAAAAATGAAAAAACTATTCCTAATCATCGGAGCACCAGGTTCAGGTAAAACAACAGATGCAAGTATCATCGCTGGAAGAAACGACAACATCGTCCACTACTCTACAGGAGACATGCTTCGTGAAGAGGTAGCAAGTGGAAGTGAACTTGGTCAAACCATTGATGGCTTTATCTCTAAAGGAGCTTTAGTTCCTTTAAACATCATTATTGACACGATTATCTCAGCCATTAAAAATGCTCCTGTAGACAACATCTTAATTGATGGTTACCCACGTTCAGTTGAGCAAATGACAGCACTTGATGAGCTTTTAGAAACAGAAGATGACATTACTTTGGTTTCTACCATTGAAGTACGTGTTTCACAAGAAGTAGCAAAAGACAGAATTTTAGGTCGTGCAGCTGATGCTAAACCAGGTGAAGAACGAAGTGATGATAGCATAGAAGTTTTCTATGACAGAATGAAAATTTACACTGACCCATTAGATCAAATTCAAGCTTTCTACACAGAAAAAAACTTACTAAAAGTTATTAATGGTGAAAGAGAACTTGACCCAATTGTTGCCGAAATGGAAGCGTTCATCAAAAGTAATATTTAGAAATATTACTTTAGAATCTTTCTATTAGATTATTAGTATCTTTTAATAATTCTACTTCATTTAGTATCGCAATAGGCAATGAAGTAGGTCTACTTGAAGCAAAATATTCTGATGTTTTTGCCAAAGCTCTTCGTCCTCGTGCTGAATTAATAAAATGCACAATAAAACGACTATCCATTTTTCTAGAATTTTTTACTCTAACAATACTCATATAATGAGGAACAACATACCCCTCTTGTCCTTTTTCAACATAACAAGCAATCATTGGTGAATAAAGGCTTACAATCACATCACCAGCTCTAGTTAACTGCTTAGAAGAAACTTTATGAGAAACATTTACCTTAATTATTTTTCGTTCATCTAAAAAAGAAATTGGTTCTAAAGAGAGCATACTTAACTCTTTATATGTTTTAACTTTTTCTTTAGCTGACCCCTCCAAAAGATGGATACCTTTAATAACATCTGCAATTTCATGTAACTTCATAGCTTTCCTTTTATAATTAATACTTTATATTAAATTCTTTATTTAAACTTAATAAATTATAGTTTAGAGCTTCTAAATATTAAATTAATATTAAGTAAATATTTTAATATTTTTTATAAAGCTTAATATTAATAAATATTTTTAAGTAGATAAATTTATATTCTAATAAGTTACTAACATCTTTATTTACTATTCATTAATTTTTTGTTATCTTATACATGTTATAAATATGTTAAAATAAGAAAATTTATTTTTCAAAGGATACTAATGCCCTATCTATTTTTGCTAGTATTTACTTTTCTCTTTACATCTTGTAATTTAACTACTGTTAGCCCCCAACAACCCAGTGTTGAATCTCAATCTAAAAGTGTATTACCCATTAGTAAGCAAGATACAGATATTGATGATTTAAAAATTGAAGATGAAGACTCTATTGTTGGTCACTATACTTTAGAAAGAGGACTTTTTGTAAACCAAGAGATAACAGAAGGCTATCTTGTTATTGAAGAGCTTGATGTCAACAATTATGGTTATTACTATGTGACCATAGTAGAAAAACTTTCACCTGAAACACATACTGGAATTTTTTATAAAAAAGGTGGACACTATGTACAAAAAGTTATTGAAGATAGTAGTGAAGCAGAGATTCGTGAAGGTAAGAAAAAATCTAAAATGAGTATTATTGATAATATTAAAATTAAACAAAAAAATGATTTATTGGAACTTTATATTGATTCTAACAAAAAAGAGAAACTTTTTTGGAAGCGAGACCCTTATGATGAAGCAGAAAAAAGTGAAACAATGAAAAATGCTTTAAAAAATGCACATCATGAATATGTTAAGTACTACCAAGAAAAGTGTCTAGAGTCATCAGATTTTTGTGGAGATGCTGCCTATACTAAAGTAAATGACTAAAACCACTTATTTACAAACATTAAAGCATCCTATTGTAGGACGTCTTACACTTATTCAACTCATTTCATATTTTGGTACTTGGTTTTCTCAAGTTGCCATTGCCTCAATGATGGTTGAATATGGAGCATCAGAACTTTCCATTGCTTATATTTTTATGATGCTAATGCTTCCAGCCATTGTTTTAGCACCAATTTCAGGTTGGATTATCGACAAAGTTCCATTTAAAAAACTTATGGGTACTTTACTCTTAGTAGAAATAATTATGACGCTATGCTTCATGACTGTCAATTCACTGAATGACTTAAATAGTCTCATGCTTTTTCTCTTCATACGCTCAACTGCAGCATCTATCTTATTTGCAGCAGAAATGGCACTCTTTCCTAAAATTTTAGAAGGAGAAATGCTTAAGAAAACTAATGAAATTCACTCCATTGTTTGGTCAGTCTGTTTTTCTGCAGGTATGGCAATTGGTGGTTTAGTTACCTATTATTTTGGCTATGACATGACTTTTTTAATTGATGTCACACTTTACGCTATTGCTTTTGTCATTCTTTTAGGATTAAAACTCTCTTTAAAATCAATTAATCATACACAATCAGCATTAAGCATGATGAAAAGTGGTTTTATCTATTTAAAAAACCATAAAAAACTTATGCATCTCATTGTTCTTCATGCTTCTATTGGTTTTACTTCTTTTGAGACGCTTATTACGCTTTTAGCTGACTTACACTACAAGTACATCTTGGCAATCCCTTTAGCCATAGGATGGATCAATGCAACAAGAGCTTTAGCCATGACCATTGGTCCTCTTCTGTTTTCTAAATACATAAATGAAAACAACCTAGCCTCTTTTTTTACATTACAAGGACTTACTATTATTCTTTGGTCATTTTTACAACATGCTTATGGATCATCACTTATTGGTATCTTTATTGTTGGATTACTTTCAACTTCTCTTTGGTCTTTTACTTACTATATGTTACAAAAAGAGATAGAAGTACAATACTTAGGTCGTGTCATCGCCTACAATGACATGATATTTATGATTTTTAACATTACTGTCACCCTTTTTGTTGGTTATGCTGCACAATTAGGATTAAGCTTACAAACCATAAGTATTATTATGGGCTGTGGCTTTCTGGCTACAGCCATCTACTATAGTTGGTTTAAAAAGCATTATTTATTATCTATCGATAATAAAAGTGTATAATAATTCAATAGATACTATAAGGATATAAAATGATAAAAATTTATTCAAAAATACTACTAACCTCAGCTCTACTTAGCCCTCTTTTGGTTGCTGATACTAAAACAAAAAAACCACACTTTTATGCCCAGTGGCAAAAAGTCTATGGTGGTAAAGATGATGATATTGCTAAAGCTGTTGTCATGTTAGAAAAGGGAGATACAGCTGTTATTGGAACTTGTAAATCTTTTGATGCAAAGCGTTCAGATATTTGTGTAACACGTCTAAGCAAAGAGGGTCAAACAAAGTGGCGTAGACTACTCGGTGGTAAAAAAGCTGACCATGGAATCGCCATTTCCCGTGCAGCTGACGGGAATTTACTTATTTTAGGTGAGGGAAAATCTTTTAAACATGGAGGACAAGACCTTTATGCTGCAAAACTTTCATTAGAAGGAAAAGTTATTTGGGAAAACAGTTTTGGAGGTGACAGAGATGAATATGCAGGTGGTATTGCAGGAACAAAGGATGGAGGTGCATTATTAGTAGGTGATTCAGAATCATTTTCTAAAAAAGGTTATCGAGATATCTTTATTGTTCGTGTTGATAAAAATGGAAAAATGCTAAGTACTAAAACCATTGGAGGAAAACTAAATGATGAAGCCAAAGCACTGACCCGAACAGCTGATGGTAACTTTATAATGGTTGGTTCACGTGAAATAAGAAGCAGTGGTGATGCTGATTTCTTTCTAATGAAACTTAATCAAAATGGAGAGAAAATTTGGGCTAGAACCTTAGGTCAGAAATACAATGATGTCCTCTATGCTGTAGCACCAACACCCAATGGTGGCATTGTAGCAACAGGAAAAACACGCTCATACAATTCTGTTCAAACTGATTTACCTGTCATGCACTTTAATAAAGATGGTAAGCTTATTTGGTTTAAAATTTATGGATTTAAATATTATGATGAAGGCTATGCCATTACCATGACAAAAGATGGAAACTACATGGTAGCAGGAAAAACTGACTCCATGGGGAAAGGAAATTTTGATGACTATATTTTATCTTTAGATGGAGAAGGAAAACTTTTATGGTCTGGTCTATATGGTGGAGAAAACCAAGACATCGCCCATGGAATTACAAGAACAACTGACGGTGCTGTCGTACTTGTTGGAGAGAGTAATAGTTATAGCCGTTCTAAAAAATTCTTTATGATTAAACTAAAGTAGAGCCTATAATGATATACTCACTTTTCAAAATAAAATAATAAGGAACACATTATGAGTGGAACAGTAACCAATATAGATGAAATGACACTGTCAGGAACTAAAGGAAAAATCACCATTACAACCGTAGCACAACCTTACGGACCAAAAAGTGAAAGCGTTGCAAGTATTGGCATCTCATTAAAAGCAGATGCTACTGAGCCTGAATGGAAAGTACACATTCCAAAAGCAAACATTGCACAAGTCATAAAAGCCTTACAAGAAGCAGAAAAAGCATTATAGCCTTACAATAAAAGTAAATTTTTGAATTTACTTTTATTGGTATTATTATTCCCACTCAATCGTTGCAGGTGGCTTCGATGAGATATCATAAACTACTCTATTTATCCCCTCAATTTCATTAATAATACGACGACTCATCCCCTCTAAAATATCATGAGGAACATGAGCAAACGTAGCTGTCATACCATCAACTGACTCAACCATACGAATACAAACTGTGTTATCATAAGTACGATTGTCTCCCATAACTCCTACTGACTGAACATTTAAAAGAACGGTAAAGGCTTGCCAAACTTTGTCATAATAGCCTGTAGCTTTAAGCTCTTCTTGCATAATGGCATCAGACTCACGAATAAGCCGTAAACCCTCTTCCGTAACTGCTCCCATAGTTCTAATAGCAAGTCCAGGACCAGGGAAAGGGTGACGGGCTATCATATCTCTTGGCAATCCAAGTTCAAGTCCAAGTTTACGTACCTCATCTTTAAAAATCTCTCGTAAAGGCTCAACCAATTCAAAGGTCATCCAGTCAGGAAGTCCCCCAACATTATGGTGAGACTTAATGGTTTTAGATGGTCCTTTAACTGAAACTGATTCAATCACATCAGTATAGAGTGTACCTTGTGCTAAAAAGGCTACATCGGTATGTTTTTTCGCCTCTTTATCAAAAACTTCAATAAACTTTTCACCAATGGCTTTACGTTTAACCTCAGGATCACTTACCCCCTCTAATGCTTTCATAAATTCAGCTTTAGCATCAATGGTAATTAAAGGTATGTCTAAAAGCTTAAACATGTTTTGCACATCTTGGGCCTCATTTTTACGCAACAAACCTTGGTCAACAAAAACACAAATAAGCTGTTCTTTTGGAAGTGCTTCATTAAGCATTGCAGCCACCACAGAAGAGTCAACGCCACCACTCACACCACAAAGTACTTTTTTGTCTCCAACTTGTGCTTTAATAGAAGCTATTTTCTCTTTAGCAAAACCACCCATATTCCAAGTACTATCACATCCACAAATATGTTTTGCAAAGTTCTTAAGTAACTTAGTTCCTTCAACAGAGTGGTGAACTTCTGGGTGAAACTGAAAAGCATACAATTTTTGTTCTACATTGGCAATAGCAGCATAAGGAGAGTTTTCTGATGTACCAATCACCTCAAATCCATCAGGAATTTTCTCAGCTCTATCTCCATGGGACATCCAAACTGTTTCATCGTTACTCATACCAGTAAAGATGGCTGAACTCTTAATGCTTAATTTAGCTTTTCCATACTCATGATGGTCAGCAGCAACCACTTCACCACCATAACGTTGAGTCATCAACTGCATACCATAACAGATACCCATAATAGGTAAACCAAGACTCCAAACCCCTTCATCTGGCTTATAGGCATCAGGTGCATAAACAGAAGCTGGACCACCAGAAAGTATAATTCCTTGAGGTTTACGTGCTTTAATATCATCAATATTTTCTCTGTAAGGAACTACTTCACAGTAAACCCCCGACTCTCTTAGTTTTCTTGCTATTAATTGTGTGTATTGTGAACCAAAGTCGAGTACTAAAATGGGTACTTGTTTCATGTCATTGTTCCTATAATTATTTTTGTGAAATTATACTCTTTTTATCTAATATTTGACTGCTTACCCACACTTCCCAGGGGCACATTTCATGCCTCCACATTTTCCACTTTTTGGTGTTTCTCTCATAGAGTCCATCATCTCTTGCATTTCATTAGGATGAGCTACAAAATTGTACCCCTTATACATCGTAAACAATCCATACAACACAACCAAAAAAGCTGCTGCTTTCATCATGACCCCACGCAGACTTCCTTTTTGTAAAAATTTAGTAACTGTTCCTAAAAAGAAAAGAGCAGGAATGGTAGCCAAACCAAAAGTAGCCATAACCACAGCACCCCACAAAGGTGAAGCCGTAGCAGCTGCCATAATGGCAAAAGAGTAAACCAATCCACAAGGAATGATGCCGTTTAACATACCCAGTAAAAAGAAAGAGCCATAAGACTTGTTAGTAAGTAAAGCTTTAAAACTTTTTTGAAACCATGCATACTTAGAAAAAGAGAACTCTGCTGAACTTAAAAAGTTTAATTTACCCAACAACGAAAGCCCTGCAAGTAACATCAGTAACCCTGTAAGTAAAAAGAGTACCCCTTTTGTAGTAGGTGTAAAAGCAACAGCTTGTCCAATGAGTCCAAAGATTGCCCCAAGTATCGCGTAAGTAGTAACCCGTCCAAAGTTATAAGACAAATGAGAAAATGTTTGTGTAAGTTGTGAGCTTTTGGGGTCAATTTTTGAGCTAGAGTAAGCCACAACAATCCCCCCACACATACCAATGCAGTGTCCGAAGCTTCCTAGAAATGCTGTGCTTATTATTAGAATTAGGTCTATGTTTTGCATGGTGTTCCTTTTATGGTTTTAGCTTTAATTTCCTTTTCTACAAATGCATTTTCTTCAAAAAAACTCAAATAGTCCTCACTACTTTTACATTCATTAGTCTCCATTTTTTCTTTCAAATACTTCTCATATGAAAAGTCCAATTCAATAGGAGCTAAAAGTAATTGGGTAGCAAAGTCATTTTGAAAATTAACAATCGCTTCTTTCATAGCATAGTGTAAAGATGCATCACCTGTTAAAACTATATCCCATCGTCTTGTAATATTTAAAGCGTTAATAATCGTCTCTGCGTTGTAAACATACCCCGTAGTCTCCAAAAATTTAAACTCCAAATCAAGTAACATCTGATTTAGATTAATAGGTTTCAAAATTTTAAAGAGAAAATAGATGTCAAACAAATCTTTAATGGTATCGGTTCTATCACATAGGGCTTTTAGTTTGTAGAGTAGTAGATTATAGGCATTTTCAATTCGTGGAAAATCCTCATGCTCTTTAAATGTCAAATCTCCAAACCTATCTGTAGTAAAGTTTAAAAGTTCTATCTTAACAATTTCACTACTTCCCTCAACAGCACAAAAAATCCGATGCGTTCCATCTTCGGTATGTTTATGTCGAATGTCATGTAACTTTCTATTTTTACCTAATGTTTTAATAATGGTTCGAGCCAATTTAACACTCTCTTTAGAACTCATCTCATGCTCTACAAAAAAGTCCAAATCTTCTGACTCTCTGTACTTCTTTTCTAACAAATAACATTGAACAGCTGTACCACCAGCTAAAAATATCTCATTTATCTCTCTAAGGGTAGCTAATATAATCTTTTGGTTTTTATAAACTTCATCCCAATTACGCAACACTCACTCCTCCCTCTCTATACATCTTCACCACGTTTTGCCAAAACAGAGCTGTCTCTTTTTTAAAAAGTTCTTGAATACTTGGTAATAGTTTTTCAATTGCTTTAGTCGGTAAAATCTTTAAAATATCCCCATAAAAAACATTTTCAAAAAAAGGTTTTACAAATTTATGATTACCTTTTCGTACCTCTTTTAAGATATAGCTTACTTCATAATCTTTACCCCAAAAAGCAACTTGTATCTCTTTGGTTAATTTATCTGTTAACTTAATAGGTGTGGGTTTTAATGTAATCTGATGTCGTCTAGGGTTTTCAGTAAAGGCTATCTTTTTGAGCAATACAAATGCAAAGTCAGGCACAGAACCATTTCGTTTCCAACCTGTAACTGTGTCGTAAGGTATATTACTCTTTTGGGCGAACTCTTTTTTTGTGATGTTGTGATAGTTTAGAGCTTTGTCGAAAATGGCTACTTTATTCATTTTTTATTTCTTTATTGTGGTATTGACAATATTATATCATAAAAAATATATAACTAGTAGAAGTTTTTTTGATGCCTATACTTTTGTCATACGTCATAATTGTCAATATTTTATGGTCACTTTTTTACTTATAATAAACCCCAAAAACTAGACCAGTAAAAAAGAGATTATTCGAGACAACATTAACTACAAATATGCTATTATAGACATAAGAGATGTCTCGTGTGAAGCATTTTTACAAAGCAATGACCCCTCAGCTGTTGTTTTAGCCATACTTTGTAATTTTGAAGACAAAGACAAACAGGAAGTTGTGAATACCATCCTAAAAAAGCTCATTGAACTTTCAGAAGATAAAGTTAAAGCGTATATGAAATAATCCTCAAAGACAAATTTAGCTATAACCATTATTAACAAAACCCTTGATTTTACATTATATTAAAAGTGAGAACAGATTATGAGCCAACATAAACAATACAACAACCCCATAGCAAAAAACTTTTTACCAACGACTAGAAAAGAGATGGACAAACTTGGTTGGAAACAGTGTGATGTCATTTTAGTCTCTGGTGATGCTTATATTGACTCTCCTTTTATTGGAGTGGCTACTGTGGGGCGTATTTTGGAACATTTAGGGTATAAAGTTGGAATTATTGGTCAACCTGATTACAAAAGTGGCAAAGACATTACGCGTTTGGGTGAACCACGACTCTATTGGGGCATTAGTGGAGGAAGCATTGACTCTATGGTCTCAAACTATACGGCTACCAAAAAGTTTAGAAACAAAGATGACTACACTCCAGGTGGCATTAACAACAAACGACCAGACCGTGCTACTTTGGTCTACTGTAATCTTATTCGTCAACACTTTAAAAATACTGTTCCTTTGGTACTTGGTGGCATAGAAGCGAGTCTTCGTCGTGTGACGCATTATGACTTTTGGACAAACAAACTTAAAAAACCCATTCTCTTTGATGCCAAGGCTGATGCCCTCATTTATGGTATGGGTGAACATGCCATTCGTGAACTTACCGAAGCGATGGATAGAGGAGAAGATTGGCGAAAGGTACGTGGGGTTTGTTATATTTCTAAAGAGCCTGTACCTGAGTATCATCAACTCCCTTCACATCAAGAGTGTTTAGATGACAAAGAGAAGTACATTGACCTTTTTGACTACTTTTATGACAACAACGACCCCAAAGGAGCAAAAGGGCTTTGTGAAAAAGTAGACACACGCTACTCTATTCAAAATCCACCCTCACCTTATCTTAGTGAAGAGGAGATGGATGCTGTCTCTGCCCTGCCTTTTACACGTGAGCTACACCCCTACCACCGACCAGAAGGAAAAGTAAAATGTTTAGAGACCATTAAGTTCTCTATTATGACACATCAAGGGTGCTGGGGAGAGTGTAACTTCTGTGCTATTGGTGTTCACCAAGGGCGAACCATACGAACACGAAGTGAAAAATCTATTATTAAAGAAGCTACTGACTTTACTAAGTACAAAGACTTCAAGGGCATCATCTCTGACCTTGGAGGTCCTACTGCGAACATGTATGGGTATGAATGTGCTAAAAAAGAAGACTTTGGGACATGTGACCACCAACGGTGCGTGGACTCAAAACACCTTTGTGGTTCAATGAAACCCAACCATAGCCGTGTTATTCATCTTATGAAAGAGGTACGAGCCATTCCTGGCATCAAAAAAGCATTTGTTGCTTCTGGAATTCGTTATGACCTCATCAACCGTGACAAACGTCAAGGCTACTCTTACTTAAAAGAGTTGGTACAACACCACATTTCAGGACAAATGAAAGTTGCCCCAGAGCATACCCAACAACATGTGCTTGACCTTATGGGAAAACCTGCTAAAAATACACTCATTGAGTTTAAACAACTCTTTGACAAGCTAAACCGTGACATGGGGAAAAAACAGTTCTTGACCTACTACCTCATTGCAGCTCACCCTGGATGTACCGATGATGATATGTATGAACTTAAACGCTTTACTACCAAAGAGCTAAAAATTAACCCTGAACAAGCTCAAGTTTTTATTCCTACTCCGGGGACTTATTCTGCTGTAATTTATTATACGGAGATGGATCCTATAACACGTAAAAAAGTATTTGTTGAAAAAGATATTAAACGTAAAGAGAAACAAAAGGCAATTATTCAAGCTGCTATTCCTAAAAAAGGTTATCAAAGTGGGTTTGCTAGTTAAATTATGCTTTTCTAGTAATTAAATAAGAGCCTAAAACAATAGGGACTACCCCTAGAAGTTGACTAAGAGAAGCTTTTTCACCCAAAAGAAAATAAGCCAATATAAGTGTAAATATGGGCATAAATGAGACCAGTGCTAAAAGCTTGGTCACTGAAATTAAATTTAATGCTTCTACAAATAAAAGTTTTGAAAAAACAAAGATAATAATTCCATTTAAGAGAATATAAATACCAACATCTAAAAAATTATTAAGGGTGGGAATTTTTTCCATATAAAATGCAAAGCTTAATACAAAAGGTAAAGCTACTATATTTCTAAATGCTAAAATGGTTTTAGATGAAACAAATACTCTGGCTCTTTGCTGGTATTTTGAAACCAATGGGGCAATGATTGCTGCTAAAAAAATCAAGGCATCTCCTTTATTTAATGAAAAATCATTAGGGAAAAGAACAATAATTGCACCAATACCCATAAAAAATGCTCCTAAAGTATGTACTTTAGTCATTTTCTCAGAACCAAATACATTAAAATACAAGTATGCAAAGAACAACTGTAATGAGATAATAACCGACATATTTCCAGCTGTAGTGTACTGAAGTCCTACCATCATAAGTATAAAGAGTGTTGTAATGTAAAAAGTAAGCCACAATAAATCAGCCCACGCTTCTTTAACTAAAAATTCTGACCATGTTTTTTGGTAGCTAATGATAATAATAAATATAATATTTGCAATCATAATAGAGAATGCATAAGCAAAAATAGGTTGAATACTCACTAATATGTAAATACTAATAATAGGAAATAAACTTTCTAAAAATGCAATAAGTATGGCGTAAATTTCGCCTTGATGTTTATTTTTCATTTTGGAAGTATAGTAGAATATCTATAATTAAGAAAAACGCCCTTACTGTGTCTATATGACTGTTGAAAAAAATATAAAGTAAGAGCTATGAAAGGCTCATGGTAAAATAGGAAGAAAAAACCATCTCTTTCATGTTGTTAGTATAAGCTTTAAATGTGTTCAAATTGTGTGAATTTAAAACTTTTAAAAAACTTTTCATCCCCACAGAATAGAGCTTGTTAAGGGGAAATATATATAAATATTTTCAATTTATTTTCATTAAAAATTAACTAATTTAAAGTCAATACACTAACTTTATTTCTCTTTTTTTCTCAACTCTTTTAAACAAGGTCTTTCTAGTTTAGTATCTAAAACAGCTCTTGCTATTACATTTTGATTATGCTGAGGTACTACTTTAGCAATAACACACATTTCACTACTTGTGATTTTACTAACTATTAAATAAGAAGAAGTTCTATCTAAGTTTTCATTATCACTACTCTCAAGCCTCACAATCATTCCTTTGACATTTTCAGGTTTTCCAATTTCATGTCGCCACTCTATTTGAAGACCCAATGAAGAAAAAGTTGGGCTTACTATTGAAGAAAAAGCCAAATCATACTCTTTTTTATTACGTCTCAAAATAATACTTTGACGCATATCACCTTCTATTACTTTTACACCTATATTAGTAAAAGATTCGCACTCTTGAACAGACCCCATATTATCACTATCTAAAGTAATACAATCTTTTTGTTCAATAGAAGTATAGGAACTGGTCAAAATCAAAGATGATTCATCTTGAGCATGAAGAGCCAAGAAAATAAAAAAAAGCAAAGAAGTAAATGTGATTATATTTTTCATTTTTATCCTTTACGTATTATAGAACTTTTTAGTTAAAATATAACTTTTATTTTTATATGCTAAAATCTAATATTTATTGTAGGAATTGGGGAATTCAAAATGCTTAAACCATTACTTTTTATACTTATGATTGTCATTTTTATTGCATTAGCATTAAACTTCAATCTATTTTCAAATAGTGAAAAAACTAAAACGATTATTTTACCCCCTTCAAAAGAAGAAGTTTTAATTGTAAATAAACCACAAGCAATTAATACTACTCGTAATTATACTGTCATTATAGATAATAACTTAAGTCAAGAATTAAAGAAACTACTACAAGAAGCAGAAACTTTTTCAAGATATAATAAAAGCTCTGAAGCACTTGCCCTATATGAAAAGGTTATTGAAAAGTCCCAAAATTCCAAAGATATCAAAATACTCAAACTTTTTGCAGAAGCCTGTTTTAAAAAAGCACATACACACTATGCCTATCCTAATTTTGATATAAGTGCAGCCATAGAGAGTTATGAACTTATTTCTAATAAATTTATAAATAGTCATGATAAAGCCCTACTTTTACTTTATATGGAAGCAAAAATTCAACAAGCACCATTTATTTCAAAAAATGAAATATTACTTGCTTATGATGAGCTTATTGATAAATTTACCAATGATAAAGAGCAACGATTTGATAAAGAGATAGAAGAGTTGTTATTTGCTAAAAGTTTTGCTCTTATGGGTGTTGATGACGAAGAAGCAATTGAAGTCCTTGATTCAATTATTGCTAAATATAAAGATAAAAGTAAATTACCAAATACCGTAAAATATTCTATTTTAAATAACATTGAACTCTCTATTATTACAGCTAATGATACGGAAAAATATGTCGATTTAGCAGAACAATATATGTCAGATTCTCCAGATACACAACCTCTTTTAGACATGTTAAATATCATAAAGAATGCCCAAAATTTAGAACAAGATGAAGCTTTAGAAAAATGGAATAAGGAACATCAAGATTATGACTT
Organism: Campylobacteraceae bacterium; assembly: GCA_027081065.1. Next base: position 5,487 of record JALWLW010000021.1, on the reverse strand, counting down.
TCCAAATTGGGATTTTTCAGAACTTAGAAAATGGGTTAATAACATGGAGATACCAGATGCTCAGGCAAGAATTCGTAAATATCTAGATATTTTTGAAAAACAAAAATATCTTACTTCTTACCAAGTACAAACTACAGAACCTATCAAAGAGAGAAGAAAAAAAACTGATGAAAGCGACTCCCACTTTGATGACTCACTAAATATAGAATTAGAAAATAGTTATTCTAATCCTTACTCAGTAGATGCATATTAACACTATATTCTTTCTGCTCTTATGTCTCCAAAAAGAATTAAATCTTTTAAAACAGCTTTTTGTGTAATACCATCATCACCTATTCTTAATAATAATTCACCTTTATCACTTGAAAAAATATTTTGATGAATAATTGCTTTAGCATACCAAGAGTCATCACTTTCACCTAAAACCCCTTTATATTCATCGAGCTTAGATACATTGGGAATAGAGACATCAACATTACCATCTTGTTTTTCTGCCCCTACAGCTGTAAAGGTATAAGCTTTTGCACTTTTTTTATCTTTAATTTTTTGGTTTAAATTAAAATATAATGATAGTAAATCATCAGTTGAATAAAAATCTAAAGTTTTTTTCTCATCACTTGTTAATCTCCCATCTTTCCAACGCTTATACTCTTTTTCAACCGTTTTATTTTTGTGATTGATACTATACAATTTACTTGTCATGACAGAACCATGAGACTTACTAACCCTATAATAATCAGCAATCATGACTCCATTTTCAATATGTCCTGTCGAAATATGATGTTCTGTTCGTCCACCAGAAAGTGTTTTTGCAATACCTGTAGCTTTTAGCTTTACATTAATCTCATAATATTTATCATCTCTTGTTAAAACTGCATTGGCTATACCTATCTCACCAATAATTCCAAACTCAACTTTAAAATCTGCCTTTACAGTATCTGCTTGTAGTGTTTCTAAGCTTAGTAAAAAAGTCAGTACCATTAATATTTTATTCATAATATTCCTCTAGTATTTTTATAAAGATATTTAATCCAATTTATGTGTAACCATTGTGATTAGACGAAGCATTATATCTATTTTTTTAGATAAAATATCTCTTATAAAAATAAGGTAAAGTAGGAAGATGTCAGATACAAATACCAGTCAAACTGAAGAGATTATTGATAAATCACAAGAGATTATTGATAAATTAGATATTAACTTTTTTCCTCAGGTTCAAACTTTACTCAATGACCTCTATCAAAGCCCCTATGGTCAAAATTTTAATGAGCTTTATTTTGGTATTCCCTTAGGAAATATTATTGCTGCTATTTTTTCATTTTTCTTCTTCTTACTTTTACGAAAACTCTTTGCAACACTCACAATAAAAGTACTGCAACCCCTTACAAAACAAACAAAAACCTATTATGATGACCGTATTCTTGCAGCCCTCAAAGGTCCTTTAACTTTTGTCTTTATTATTATTGGTATACGACTCTCTACAGCCCTACTTTTTTTAGAAAATGATTTTCTCAATCAGTTAATTATCTCACTGATTACCTATAATGTCTTTTGGGCTATTTACGAATTAACCTATGCCCTAAGAGGGATTATTTATCATTTTACCTCTAAACTTAATGCTGAACTCTCTTATGAAGTTGGAAACTTTATTTTGACCATTATTCGTGCCATTGTCATCTCTATTGGATTAGGTCTTTTACTGCAAGTATGGGGTATTAATGTGGCTGGATTAGTAGCTGGTTTAGGAATTGGTGGTCTAGCCTTCGCCTTAGCAGCTAAAGATACAGCAGCCAACTTATTTGGTTCTATTGCACTACTTTTTGATAAATCAATTCGTATTGGAGAATGGATAAAAATTGGCGAAGTTGAAGGTATAGTTGAAGATATTGGTATGCGTACTACCAAAATCCGTTCTTTTGGCAAGTCACTCATTATGCTACCTAATCAAGTTATTGCCAATAGTCCCATTGAAAATTTTTCACGTCGAGGTGTACGACGTATTAAAATGACCATTGGTGTAACCTATAGCACAACAAGCCAACAGATGGAAAAAATTCTTAGTGATATTAAAACCATGCTAAAAAACCATGAAAATATTTCCCAAAAAGAGACCATGTTAGTCAATTTTACTTCTTTTGGAGAGAGCTCTTTAAATATTTTTATTTATACATTTGCAACGACAGCTAATTGGGCTAAATATATGGATATTAAAGAGGATATTAATTTAAAAATAATGCAAATTATTGAAGAAAATAATTCAGACTTTGCTTTTCCTTCGCAATCACTTTATATTGAGAGCCTAGGAACATCAACCAATAATTAAAGTTTAGCTATAATTCGAACAATTTAATACAAGATATAATTTATGACAGAATTAAAAAAGGTTGCCATTTTAGGGCGACCAAATGTAGGGAAAAGCTCCCTTTTTAACCGACTTCTTAGACAAAGAGATGCTATTACTTCTGATGTTGTGGGAACAACACGTGACATCAAAAAACGCATGGTAACCATTTCTGGAAACCGTGACTTTGAAGTCATTGATACTGGTGGAATTGATGACAGCACAGAAATGTTTGCAACTGTAAAAAAACTATCTTTACGTGCTGCTGAAATGGCTGATATTATCATCTTTATGGTAGATGGAAAAAATATTCCTCAAGAAGAAGACCGAGAACTTTTTTACCAACTACAAAATTTAAATAAACCCATTGCTTTAGTGGTGAATAAAATAGACAATGACAAAGATGAGTCTATTCGTTATTGGGATTTTTTAGAATTTGGAGCCGATAGGACTTTTCCTATGTCTGTTAGTCATAACCGTTATATGAATGATTTCTATGCATGGCTTGAAGAGTATATTCCCCAACGTCAAGAAGAGGCAACAGGATTAGAACTTGAAGAGGACAATGAACTCTCCTTTGAAGATATTGTAGAAATGGTTCAAGTAGATGAAGTTCAAGAAGAAGATAAAGATATTAAAGTAGCAATTATTGGTCGTGTAAATACTGGTAAAAGCTCTTTGCTTAATGCCTTTTTAAATGAAGAACGTGTTGTTGTCTCTCCCGTTGCTGGTACAACCATTGACCCTGTTGATGAGTCTTTAGAGTACCAAGACCACAAAATTACTTTTGTTGATACTGCAGGTATACGAAGACGTGGTAAGATTTTAGGTATTGAGAAGTACGCCTTTGGACGCACAGAAGAGATGCTAGAAGAAGCAGACATTGCTTTACTGATTATTGATGCAACTGTTGGTGTATTAGAGCTTGATGAGCGTATTGCTAACCTTATTGAGAAACATAAACTAGGATGTATGATTGTTTTAAATAAATGGGACATTCAAAAAGGTGATGAAGAGACTTACACTAAAGCTGTTGAAGATATTCGTGATCAACTAAAATTTTTACACTATGCTCCACTTATTACCATCTCAGCAAAAACAGGTCTTAGAGTTCATAAAATTTTAGATGATATTATCGCTATTTATAGACGATATAAAACTAGAATTCCAACGGCTAAACTAAATGAAGTTCTAAAATATGCTATTACAAGACATCATCCACCATCAGTCAATGGTGGGGTTGTTAGTATTAAGTTTGCAACACAATATGAAACAAAGCCTCCTAAAATTGCTATTATTACCAATAGACCTGATGGGCTTCATTTTTCATATAAGCGTTATTTAGCCAATATATTTAGAGAGAAGTTTGACTTTGAGGGTGTGCCACTTGATATTGCTGGGCGTAAACGTGGTCAGCGAATGGATGATGATTAATCATCTTCTATTTATGCTCTTTGTCTAAATTCTCATAAGGCTCAGCTTTTGAAAAATACCATCCCTGTCCATACTGAACACCAAAACGCTTTAAAATATCAACAACTTCTTGATTATCAATAAATTCAGCAATCACTTCAATATTATTCTGTTTACAAAAAGTTGCAAAGGTTTTAACAATACTATAAGCTCGTTTATCATGATAGATTTCTTTAATAATACTACCATCAATTTTTAAGTAATCAATAGAAAGTTTTAAAAGATGATTTAAATTTGAATAGCCTGAACCAAAATCATCAATACAAATTTTGTAACCAAAAAGTTTCAACTTTTGAATAGAAAGTTCAACTTTTTTATAATCAACTATTCTATTTTCTAAAATCTCAATTAATAATCTATCAGCTAAATCAGCATTTTGTGCTAAAATAGATAATATTGAATCATTCACCAAATCATCAGCAGATAAGTTAATTGATATTTTAATTTTTAAATCCGTACGTAACTTATCAATATTATACTCTATGACCCTTTTTGTTAAATAAGTATATAAATATGAATCTTCTAAATCAGGTAATATCTTATCAGGAAAAATAATATTATCTCCATCTTGTATACGCAGTAAAGCTTCATAATGATGTAAAGATTTTGTCTCTAAATCTCGAATAGCTTGATAATAACAAATTAGCTTATCTGATTCAATCATCTCTTTTAATTTTTCTCTATATAACCGTTTAGGTTGAGAAATATCATAATATGAGATCATATTCCGTCCATTATGTTTAGATTCATACAATGCTGTATCAGCTTTATGAATAACATCTTGAAAAGATTTTTCCATTTCTGTATTTAATAAGACACCCATAGAGATAGTTAAACTAAATTCATCATCTATAATATTGAATTTTTCCCTATGCACAGCTAATTTAATATCATCTAAAAGTTTTCGTAAGGCTTGTTCATTTTTGGATTCCTTAGCTATTAAAAGTAAAAACTCTTCTCCACTATATTGAATAAGCTTGTCATTTTTATCTAAAAAAGAAGATATTATTTTGATAATCGCAATAATGACCTTATCGCCATAGTGTTGTCCATATCTATTGTTTACTCTTTTAAAAAAATCTAAATCAGAAAGAACAACATAATACTTCTTAAAATCAATTTTGTCATAATTATCAGTTAAATAGATTCGATTAAGTGTATTGGTTTTAGGATTACGATAAATCGTATACTTATTATATTTATTAACTATAATATAAAAGATAAATATAAAAATTACAAGTAGAAGTACAATTAATAGATAACTTAAAACTTTAACAGATAAATTTAATACAGCTGTTAAACGGTTCTCTGTATAATCCATCAGTAATAAAGCAACTGTTTGATTATTTTGAATAATAGGTTTAACCAATGTAAAAGCAAGTTCATTTACATTCTTTTGAATAAAAATTCTCTTTTTTTGATCTCTAATTACTTGATCTAATACTTTAGAATTCTCTGGAATAAAAACCTCGTTAACTGAAGCATACTCATCACTATCTGTATCTAATAAATAGAAATATTTTCCATGTGATATATATAGTACAAACAGAGAATGAATATTATTACCTTTAATAATATTTAAAATTTTTTCATTACTTTTTCTCAATGCTTCATTCTGAATATTAGAAGAGACAAAAGGAACATTATTTTGAATTATTTTTTCAATAATATTA
>JALWLW010000020.1 GCA_027081065.1 Campylobacteraceae bacterium | reverse complement strand
GGAAGAGCTTTTAGCTGTTGAGGGTAAAGCACAAGATGTTGGTGGATACTTCCATCCAAATGATGAGTTAGCTGCTAAGGCGATGCGTCCTTCTGCTACGCTTAATGCTATTATTGATGGGATATAATATTTTTTACTCCACCTTTAAAAGGTGGAGTAGACCCTTTCTTTATGCTTTTTAAGTGATTAAGTTACTTTTAAATTCAAAATAATCTTTCTTATATTGCATTTTGTAAATATTCATCTATTTTTATGGGGGTCATTATGAAATTACCTCTTACTGCTGTTATTTTGTCCTTGGAGACTACCTTTGACTACAATGTGGTAATTGCTTCAGGTATTAGTATTGTTTTAGTTGAGTATTTTTCAAATTATTTTTTTAATATCAAGAAAAACTATGTCAATAAAGCTGACAAAATAGAAGCTAAACCTTTAACTTCTAAATTCCAAAGTGATTGATAGGACCGTTGCCTTTACCTAAGATTTTATCTTTTCCATTATAAATGGCTTGGTTAACATAGGCACAACTTTTTATGACAGACTCTTCCAATGTGTATCCTTTGCTAATAAATGTAGCAATGCTTGAGGAGAGGCTACATCCTGTGCCATGGGTATGATTGGTATTAACAGAAGGGTTATGAATGGTGATAAGCCTTTGTTCTTCTTTTATGAAAAGTAGGTCAGTCATCTCCTTTTTTAGGGCTAAGTGACCTCCTTTTAATAAGACAGAGACATTAAGTATTTGGCTTATCTCTTTCACTGAAGTTTCTAAGTTTTCAAAAGAGATGGCTTTTCTTAAGAGTATTTCAGCTTCAGGAATATTAGGGGTGATTAAATAGACATGAGGAATGAAACTTCGTAAAGCTTCTATGGCTTCTTGACTAATGAGTTTGTCCCCTGATGTTGCAACCATGACAGGGTCTAAAATGATGTTTTTTATGTTATATTCAGCCAGTTTAAGAGCAACCGTTTCAATAACTTTAGCAGAGTGAAGCATTCCAATTTTCACAGAATCAAACTTAATGTCACTGAGTACAGCGTCTAATTGTTTAGCAATATGTTCAGGTGGAATACCATGAATATCAATAACCCCTTGGGTATTTTGTGCTGTAGTTGCCGTAATGACAGAAGCTGCATAAGCACCATTGGCACAAATGCTTTTAATGTCAGCCTGAATCCCTGCACAACCTCCTGAGTCACTTCCAGCAATGGTTAAAACACTTTGATAACGATTCATATTTTTTATTTTCTCTCTGTATTTAAGTCTATTCATACTAATTTTGCATCTTTTAACCTCTTATTTTTGTTATCCTAACAAAGCTACACTATGCTAAAGCTTATTTTTACCACCCCTTAACCTTTATAGCTTATAATAAGAAAAATTTATCCTATTGGAGATATTATTATGATTAAACAAATCATGCCTTTGAGTTTCATTGTCGCCTTGCGATTTTTTGGACTTTTTATTGTGCTACCCATCCTTTCTATCTATGCCATTCAGATGCCAGGGGCAACTCCCTTTTTAGCTGGTCTTGCTGTGGGTGGGTATGCTTCGACTCAAGCACTTTTTCAAGTACCTTTTGGAATCATTTCTGATAAATTCGGAAGAAAGCCTGTGCTTTTCTTTGGACTTGTTATTTTTGTCATAGGTTCAGTTATCGCTGCACTTTCTGACAATATTTACATGCTTCTTATTGGTCGTTTTTTACAAGGTGCAGGGGCAATTGGTTCAGTCGTCTCAGCTATGATAGCCGACCTAGTCAAAGAAGAGCAACGGGCTCATGCCATGGCAATCATGGGAGGAACAATTGCTCTTTCTTTTGCAGCTGCCATGCTAATAGCCCCAACGGTTGGACCAGCTTGGGGTTACGACAAACTTTTTTGGATAACAGCTGTTTTATCTGTTCTAGCAATAGGAATTTTATTTACCTCTGTTCCTAATCCTCCTACCATTGTGCATACCTATTCAGAAGAAGAGTCAAAGTTTACAGAAGTATTTAAAGACAAAGCTTTAGTAAGAATGTATGTTACTTTCTTTTTTCACTGGCTTATTATGACCATGGCATTTTTCATTATTCCTTTAATCATGACCAATAGCCCTGAAGATGGTGGCTTTGGTTGGGCACACTCAGAACTTTGGAAAGTCTATTTTCCTGCGATGATATGTGGATTTTTTGCCATGGCTCCTGCTGCTATTTACGGTGAAAAGCATGGAAAAGGTAAAGAGATTTTTATGATTTCAATTGTTATTATATTTTTGGCATTCTTAGCCATGGGCTTTACCAATACAGCATGGATTTTTGTTATTGGTGTGGTTCTTTTCTTTATTGGCTTTAATATGTTTGAGCCTCTACTTCAAAGTTTTGTTGCCAAATATGCCAAAGTACATCAAAAAGGTTCTGCCTTAGCTGTTGCTAATACTTTTGGTTACGTGGGTATCTTTTTTGGTGGAATCATGGGTGGTTGGGTCATGCAACACTATGATCGAGGAGTACTGGCTTTAATTGTGGGTGTTGTCTCTTTAGCATGGTTTCTTTGGGTTTACACCATGCCAAGTCCTAACAATCGTGGAAATGTCTATTTACCTTTAGATTTATTTGACAGAGAGCAAGTATCTGCCCTTACAGAGCATGAAGCCATTGTTGAGTCTTATGTGAATGAAACAGAACAAATCGCTGTGGTTAAATTTAATAAAGACTTAATAGATGAAGATGAAGTTCGTGGGATGCTAAGTTAAAGCATTGATTCTTTAGGGGTAAGTGTTTTAACACCTTACCCATTAACCACCAACTTCTCCTCTTCATAAACTCCTAGCTCCTTAGCTTCCAGTAAAATAGAACGACTCACTTTCATTTTAGACTCAATAATGACATCGGAGAGTTTAGATTTAATAGCCAGTTGAAGTGGGTGTCTTCCTGGATATTTTTCTGCTAAACAGTAAAGCTCTTCTATCATCTTAATATCAGGCAACAGACTCATGGCTAAAACCACAGGTTCACTTGGTGGTTCTGGGGTGTGTTTTTGCTCTTTAACGACTTTTACTTTAGACTTTTTGGCATCTTTAAGTGAAGAGATGTTCAAGATGTTCATTCGTGTAAAGTCACCATCTTTAGTAATTTTTACTTTAAAGGCTATGGGTTTGTTTAAGTCAAAATCTTCATCGAGTTCTTGCAGTCTATTCTCAAAAAGCATCAGCTCAATGTTTCCATGTAAGTCCATGATGTTTGCGATTCCAAATTTATTTCCCTTTTTAGAAATACGCGTGTTAATCTCTTCTATTTTACCAATAAAAAGGGCTTGTGACCCATCGGCTAAATCGTCGATTTCTGAACTTAAAGTATAGTTGATGTCGTCTAGTTGTTCACGGTACTTGTCGAGTGGATGCCCTGAAACATAAAAACCAAGCGATTCTTTTTCAATGGCTAAAATTTCAAGCAGTTCATACTCTGGCATGGGTTTAATGTCTACTTTTACAGAAGTCATCTCTTCTCCATCTCCAAAGAGTGAACCCACAGCTTGTTTTTTAGCTAACATCGCTTTTCCCGCTGCTTCGGTGATGGCTTCTACTTGACTAATTAAGGCACAACGTGAATGACCAAAGTCATCAAATGCTCCTGCTTTAGCAAGGGTTTCAATGACTCTTTTGTTTACTTTTGACGCGTCAATTCGTGAAACAAAGTCATTCATGTCTTTAAACGCTCCACCTTCATTACGTGTAGCAATAATAGAGTTAATCGCCACATCTCCAGCTCCTTTTAACGCACCCATTCCAAAGAAGACAATCTTTTCTCCATCTATCTCATCAGCTTGAAAAACCAAGTCTGAACGGTTGATGTTGGGTGGACGAAGGGTGATGTTTAGGCTTTTTAGTTCATCGACATATTTGATGACTTTGTCCGTATTATTCTTTTCTAAAGTTAAAATAGCAGCCATAAATTCAGTAGGGTAATAGTGCTTTAAAAAGGAAGTATAAAAAGTAATCATCGCATAAGCTGCTGAGTGAGATTTGTTAAAACCGTACCCTGCAAACTTTACAATAAGGTCGAACAGTTCACGTGCTGTTTGCATGTCGTGACCTTTTTTCTTAGCACCAATGGCAAACTCTTCTTTGAGTCTGTCCATCTCCTCTTTAATTTTTTTACCCATTGCACGACGCACCAAGTCAGCCCCACCAAGGCTAAAGCCACCAATGGTTTGAACAATTTGCATTACTTGTTCTTGGTAAACAATAACCCCATAAGTAGGCTTTAAAATGGGTTCAAGTTCGGCAAACATGTAGGTAATCTTTGCTCGTCCATGTTTACGATCAACAAAGTCGTCGAGCATTCCAGACTCCATGGGACCTGGTCGGTAGAGTGCTAACATCGCAATGATGTCTTCAAAACCATTTGGTTTTAGTTTTTTAGCAAGGTCTTGCATACCAGCTGATTCTATCTGAAACAGTCCTAAGGTATCACCCGTTGAAATGTATTTATAAACAGCAGGGTCATTAATGTCCTCTTCAACGAAGTTAATACGTTTACCATGACGTTTTTCTATTAGTTGTAAGGCTTCTTCGATGACAGTTAGGGTCTTAAGACCCAAGAAGTCAAACTTAATAAGGTCAACATCTTCAACATACTTACCGTTATATTGGGTTGCTAGGGTGTCTTGTCCTGTTGGTTTAAACAGAGGGGTTTTTTTCCAAAGAGGTTCATTGGAAATAACAACCCCAGCAGCATGAGTTCCTGCATTTCGGTTTAGACCCTCTAATGCTAAGGCGTACTCCCAAGTACGTTTTGCCAAAGGATTGGTAGCACAAAGTTCAGCGATTTTTGGCTCTTTGGCATATGAATCAGTAAGGTTAATTCCCAATTCATCAGGAATAAGTTTCGCCATCGCATCAGCTTGAGAGTAGGGCATGTCAAGCACACGAGCAACATCTCGAATGACCCCTTTGGCTTGTAGTTTACCAAAAGTAATGATTTGAGCAACGTTCACACGACCGTATTTATCAATGACATAGTCCAAAATCTCTTGCCGACGTGCTTGACAAAAATCCATGTCAATGTCGGGCATGGAAACTCTTTCAGGGTTCAAGAAACGCTCAAAAAGTAAACCATAAGGAATGGGGTCAATGTCGGTGATTTCTAAAGAGTAAGCAACCAAAGAACCTGCTGCCGAACCACGTCCAGGTCCTACTGGAATACCCATCTTTTTAGCTTGAATAACAAACTCCCAAACAATGAGCATGTATCCTGGGAATTTCATGGAATTAATAATGTCCATCTCAACTTGTAATCTATCACGATACTCTTGATGTTTGGATTCATCGACTATTTTGAGCCGTTTTTCCAAACCTTGTTTACAAAGATGATTAAAAATAACAATATCATTTTCTAAAGAGTACTCTTTCTCTTCAGGAAGTTCAATGCCTTCTTCTTGGGCTGTTTGCCTTGCAAATTTAAAGTTTGGAGGTGTTGGGTTTCCAAGCTTTATTTCAAGGTTACATTTGTCAGCTATCTCTTGGGTGTTTGAAATGGCTTCAGGGATATCAGCAAAAAGTTCAGCCATCTGCTCAGGTGACTTCACATAAAACTCATGCACCGAGTGACGCATACGGTTTGGGTCATCGTAAAGTTTGTTCATCGCGATACACATAAACGCCTCATGAGCATCAGCATCTTGTTGTAAAGTGTAGTGGGTGTCATTGGTCGCGATGATTTTAACCCCAGTCTCTTTGCTTAGTCTCATAATGTCTTTGTCAATGTTAAATTGATGGTCAATCCCATGACGCATAAGCTCCATGTAGTAGTCTTCGCCAAAAACCTCTTTGTATCTAAGGACTACTTTTTTTGCTTCATCATAACCTAACGCCCCATTTTTAACATTACGCTCACTTAGGTTCAAGTGCCAATTCACCTCACCTTGAAGACAAGCAGAAGAACAGATGAGACCTTCTGAATGCTCTTTTAGCATCGACCAGTTAATACGTGGATAGTAGTAAAAACCATGCATATAAGCTTGTGAACTCAAATACATAAGGTTTTTGTAGCCCACATCATTTTTTGCATAAAGACAAAGGTGAAAACGTTTACGTGTAGATTTGTCACCTATCTCATCTTCATTATGAATGTAGGCTTCCATACCAATGATGGGTTTAATACCATTTTTTTTCATCTCATTATAAAAAGTAATTGTCCCAAACATATTTCCATGGTCAGTCATGGCAACAGAGTCCATGCCTAACTCTTTAATTTTTTTGGCTAGAACGTCTATTTTATTTGCACCGTCAAGCATGGAGTATTCGGTATGTAGGTGTAGGTGGGTGAATTTTGTTTTGCTTAAAGCTGGTAGGTCTTCTGGTTCTTGTGACATTGGTTTTGCCTTAAAAAATGTTTGTTTTATTTAGTTGAATATAGCGTATTTTGTTTTAGGGATGGTTAAAATTTACCCTACACAATATTACTTTTTTAAATACATATTTTATAATCCCGAGAAATAATCCCAAAACGCTACTATTTGTATATTCTCTTGAGTTTCTTTATTTTGATTATAAGTTAAAAGAATACGGTCATCAAGATTAAATTTTAACTTACGTAAACCATTTAGTTCTCGTTCTCTATTTTCTAAAGTCAACTCATAACAAACTTGGATGGCTGTTAATCTCTCTTCTTTTTTGACAATGAAGTCACACTCAAAGTTGTTGTTGTAAAAGTAGATTTCATAGCCTCTTTTAACAAGCTCTGTGTAGACTAAGTTTTCAAAGCTTTTCCCATAATCTTTAGAAAATTTAAATG
>JALWLW010000019.1 GCA_027081065.1 Campylobacteraceae bacterium | reverse complement strand
CTGTTAATAAGAAATGAATTTGCATGTAAAGGTATATCTGCTCTTGTGAATGCTTCAGAAGCTGGAGAAAGATCATCTGTATTAGTTTCACCTGGTACTTTATAGACAGTAAGTGTTATCTCTTTTTTCATTTCTGGTTTATTAAAGAACCACTCAGCATTTGCCCATGACTCTATGATACCTTTAGCCAGTTCATTTCCATCATCCATTAATGCTTTTACATCGTTAAATGCATCGTATACTAGAATAGTATTTTTTAATTGACCAGCTGCTGATTCCGCCACAGTAATGTCTGAATGTCCAAGAGCATCCACCAATGGTGCAACGTTAAATCCACCTAACATTGTTCCTAAAATAACTGTTGCAAATATAGAATCAATTTCAGTACAAGTTGCCTCACCTCTAATAATGTCATTTAAAAATGCTGCTTTAATATAAGCTGCATCATCTACTCCTGCTGGAATTTTATTTTTAAATAAATCCATTGCATAGTCTGCATCTTTTACAGGATTAGCTTTAAGTAACTCTACCAATTCGGCTGTTTGTTCTGCTGTTAAAGCAAGTGGTGGTACACCTAATTTAGCACGTTCTTCCGTATGTGCCTTATAATCTTCTAGTAATGACATTAATGTCTCCTATATTTAATTAAAATAAATTTGACATATTCTATACTAATAGTAATTATAATGTAACTTTAGCTAAGCGTATTTATCTCTTAGTTATTTTTATGTGTAATAGTGTTACAAGAAAAAAATACTTAAAGAATAATATCTCTTTGCCCCTTGTTATTTGGTGCTGATAAAACACCCATCTCTTGAAGTTGTTCAATAATATTTGCTGAACGATTATAACCAATTTGTAACTTACGTTGCAAGTATGAAATAGACGTTTTCTGGTCAGTCAAAATAATCTCTTTTGCATCATCATAGAGTGGATCTAAATCACCCTGTACCCCTAAGCCAACTTTTGTATCTGATTCATCTTTAACTAAGTAACGTTCATCATACTCTGGTGCCCGTTGCTCTTTTAAAAACTCAACAATCTCTTCAATCTCATCTTCAGAATTCCATGGAGCATGAATTCTTACCAAAGCATTTGAAGCAGGAGGTGTAAACAAAGCATCACCTTTTCCCAATAAACTATCAGCACCTAAGGCATCCAAAATAACCTTTGAATCAATTCTTTGCCCTACTCGGTAAGAAAGCCGTGAAGGTAAATTAGCTTTAATAAGCCCAGTTACAACATCCACAGAAGGTCGTTGTGTTGCTACAATAAGATGAATTCCTGAGGCTCTAGCCATTTGTGCTAGTCTAGCAATAGAGTACTCAACATCTTTTCCTCCATTCATCATAAGGTCAGCCAACTCATCAATAACAACTACAATAAAAGGCATGGTATCCAAACCTTTTTTAATCGCTTTTTCATTGTAGTTATCAATATTTTTAGTACGGCTCTCAGCCATCATCTTATAACGGCGTTCCATTTCTCCTACCATATTTGCTAAAGCTGCGATGGCTTTAGCTGAATCAGTAATCACAGGAGTAATTAAATGTGGGATATCATTATAGATAGAAAACTCCAGCATTTTAGGGTCAATAAGCATTAACTTAAGTGAATCAGGATCATTTCTATAAAGTAACGACAAAATCATGGCATTGATTCCCACTGATTTACCAGAACCTGTTGTACCAGCAATAAGTAGATGGGGTAATTTTTTCAGATCGGTTACAAAAGGGTTTCCTACAATATCTTTTCCCATTGCCATAGTTAGAGGTGACTTTGAAGTTCTAAAAAGTTCACTTTCTAAAATATCTCTTAAATAGATGGTATCAAATGTCTCATTTGGAATTTCAATACCCACAACATCGCGTCCGGGAATAGGTGCTTGAATCCTAATTGTCTCAGCACACAATGCCATGGCTAAGTCATCTTGTAAATTTAAAATTTTAGAAACCTTTACATTCGCTGCTGGTTTAAACTCAAAAGTAGTGACCAGTGGACCAGAATAGATATCCATCACTTCTCCTGTAATTTTAAACTGTCCTAATTTATCTAAAAGTTCATGTACTTTTCGGTCTATCTCTTCTTCATTTACCTTTGTTTTTGTTTCTGGTGCTTCAGCTAAAAAATCCAAATAAGGTAAAATAAAATCTTTAGGTTCTTCAATTTTACCTTTTTCAAGCTGATCCATTAGAGCCTTATTCTCTTTTAATTCATCAAGTATTTTAGTCGTTTTCTCACGCTCTTTAATAATCTCTTCTTCACTATTCCTCTTAGGGGTTTCAAGAATCTCTTTACTTTTAATTTTACTATCTATTGTCATATCTACAGGTTCAGCAGCTTCAGTAAGTTGAATCTCATCTATAGATTCATCGCTTTTAGATATCTCTTTAATTTCAATATTACCAATGTCTTCTAAAGAACGATCTTCTAACATCATCATATCATCAACAGTTTTTTTACTTTTTTTCTTTAATGTTTTTTTCTTATGTGCTAATTTTTTTGGTGTTTTTTGTTTAACTGTATCTGAATTTAAATTTTTACGTATTCTTCTACTATCTACAATTGTTGTCATACTCTCTGTACTTTGTTTGTCAAAAAATGGATTTTCTATATTTAATGTAACTTTCTCCCACAATAAAATTGCTTGATTAAAAACAATCTTTCTATATTTATCAAAAGTTTTTATATAAGCTTTAAAGTCAGGAATTTCATCCAAAATCAAAAGTAAAGAGATACTCATGGTTAAACACCATAAGAGCCACATCCCAGCTTTACCAATAAAAGGATTTAAGAAATCATAAAGACTTAATCCAATCGTTCCCATATGATAAGCATCAACAATAAACGTTTGTAATAGTATTAAAGAGATAAATAAAAGTAACCATCCTGTATAAAATTCTATATTTTTTAATAAATTAACATTTTTATACATTCTGTATAGAGGATAAATTAAAATTAATAAATCAACATATGCCAAATAACCAAAGAGTTTAATATTACCCTCTCCATACATTTTTCCTATTTTTCCTACCATTTCAGTTGAATGAAATGAGGTTGAAAATGCTCCATATAAAAATATTATAATTATTATTAGTATAAAAATATGCACTAAAACTCCTAAAAAATTTCAAAAATTATAACATTTTTTAAGACAAAAATCCCAAAATCACTTACTTTTTAACGCTTTTTAAGCTATTTATACCATATTCCTTGTTATTTTAAAAAAATAATTGTAGAATTTAGCATCAACACATTACAAAGGATGATTTTATGAAAAAAGCAGAGTTTATTGATGCAGTAGCAGAGAAATCAGGTTTATCTAAAAAAGATGCGAATGAAGCATTAAATGCTATACTCGATACAATTACAGAAGCATTAAAAGCTAAAAAAACAGTTAGTTTTATTGGTTTTGGTTCTTTTTCAACCGTACATAGAGAAGCTAGAGAAGCTAGAGTACCCTTAACAGGTAAAACTGTTCAAATTCCAGCAAGAAATGCTGTTAAATTTAAAGTTGGTAAATCTTTAAAAGATACAGTAGCATAATTTAATAACTATTTAAGAGATATCGCTGTATAATCGCACTCCAAATTCACCTAGCTAATTTGTGTTTTGGAATGTGCCACAGTGATGGAACTGGTAGACTTGGTAGACTCAAAATCTTCTGCCTTAGGGCGTGTCGGTTCGAATCCGACCTGTGGTACCACATTATAACTTTCCCCCTTATATCATAAACATAAATTTAAAAATTTTAGGAAAAAAATGAAATTAGTTGTTGCTATAACAGGTGCTTCAGGAATTGAACTTGGTAAAAAGTTTGTTCAATATCTACCTAAAGATATTGAGATTCATATGATTACTTCTAAAAATGCTCTAACCGTTGAACATTTTGAAAATAAAAATATTACTTTACATAATAACAAAAATATTGCGGCTTCCATTGCATCTGGTTCTTTTCAAGTAGATATTACAGTCATCATACCCTGTAGTATGAATACTCTTGCAAAAATAGCTTGTGGTATTGCTGACAATTTAGTAACAAGAGTAGCTGCTGTTGCGATAAAAGAACATAAAAAACTTTTACTTGCTCCTCGAGAAATGCCATTTTCTGCCATTGCTCTTGAAAATATGGAAAAACTTGCCAAACTAAATGTTATTATTGCACCTCCTATCATGGGCTACTATGCTAACATATCCAGCCTAGAAGCGATGGAACATTTCCTTATTGGGAAATGGTATGATGTTTTAAATATAGAGCATAACTTATATAAAAGATGGAAATAATGGATAAAAAGAAAAGAGCAATCTACCCTGGAACATTTGACCCTTTAACCAATGGTCATTTAGATATTATTGAGCGTTCATCTAAAATATTTGATCAAGTCATTATTGCCATTGGTAATAATCCTGAAAAAAATCCACTCTTTAGCGTTGAAGAACGTGCTAAAATGATTAAAAAATCTACTAAACATCTATCTAATATAACACTGGTAAAATTTAACTCTCTACTTATAGATTTAAGCTCTGAATTAAATTCTAATATTATCATTAGAGGGATTAGAAGTGCTGGTGACTTTGAATATGAAGCACAAATGACCTATGCAAATAATTCACTTAAAAAAGAATTAGAAACCATTTATCTTATGCCTTCTCTTAAATATTCCTATATTTCATCTTCTGTTGTTCGTACTCTTTTAAAGTTTAATGGTAGAATTGAACACCTAGTTCCAAAAGCTATTTTAGAAGATATAGAAAAGAAAAGAGAAGGTTTCGAATAATGTATGTACTATTTGAAGGTATTGATACTTGTGGAAAAAGTACACAAATTGAACTCATAAAAAGAGTATTTGACAATACAATTATTACTAAAGAACCAGGAGGAACTTCTTTTGGAACTAAAGCAAGAGAAATTTTACTGCAAGATTCACTTAGCTCAAAAAGAGCTGAACTCTTACTTTTTTTAGCTGATAGAGCTGAACATTATGCCCAAATCATTAAGCCAAATTCAGATAAACTCATCATCTCAGACCGTGGTTTTCTTTCAGGTATTGGTTATGCTTTAGCCAATGATGACTTTACATTTGAACATCTTCTTGAACTCAATAAGTTTGCACTTGAAGGAGTATTT
This sequence comes from Campylobacteraceae bacterium, assembly GCA_027081065.1. Next base: position 61,935 of record JALWLW010000019.1, on the reverse strand, counting down.
CCTGACCTTATTATTCTATTTATTACCAACATAGAAACATTAAAAGAAAGAATGGGGAACAAACAATTAGATGGTATTGAATTACGAGGTTTAGACTATTTACTAACAGTACAAAATCATATGGAAGAGAGTCTAAAGAAACTCAATAGACCCTACTTACTAGTTGATGCAACTCAAAGTATAGAGCATATTCATGATAATATTGTAAAAAGTATTAAAAAAGAAAAAGCTTAAGCTTCTACAGCAAAACCTTTTAAAACTTCTAACTCAATGTCTTCTAAAATAGCTATATGTGTAGAAGCTAAAAAAACTTTTGGTGCTTTACCATGTTTAATAGCACGTATAAAATTACCTGCAGCCAAACACCATCTATCACCTGGCTTAACTCCTTCAAATCCATATTGAGGCATCGGTGTAGAAAGATCATTGCCAATACGTTTGGAATAATCTAGAAACTCTTTTGTTGCCAAAATACAAACTGTGTGTCTTCCTTGATTGTCTATTCCAGAGTTACATGAACCATCTCTATAAAACCCTGTTCTTGGCTGCAATGAACAAAGCTGTAAAGGTTCATTAAATACATTAAGTGGTTTAAACATTAACTTTCCTTTTTATTTCTATTAAGTAGCATCATTTTACGCAACATATGCTTCATCTCTCGTAAAAGCCGTTAAGAGTCTCTCTGATTAACCTCAATTTTAATTTACTACTCTATAATAAAGATAGAAATTACAACTCAAAAGGAATGATATGAACTTTATCAAAAGTATATTTACAATCATAGGTGCTCTTGTAGTACTTGGTATGATTTTTGTAGGAATTAACTACGGTTCAAGCTTAACAAAAATGGATGGAAAAGCCTTAGGTCTCTACATGGCAATGGCAGATGATGTACTTACAACTGGTGACCCAGCTAAAGGTATGATTATTAAAAGAAAGCTTGTTATCGAAGAAGGTACAACCAAAGAAGAAGCAATTGAAAATGCTTTTGAAATTATGGATGAAGTTGGTGAAGAGTATGGTCTGATGAAAGTTGATGAAAAAACGATGCCAAGAGGTGGAAAATTCATGAAAGATGGTGGAAAATTTACACATATTCGTTCATATTGTTCTCCAAGTATTGCAGATATCTTCTTGAACTTCTCTGGTGAATTTGTTGGTTTCATGCCTTGTAGAATTGGTATGGTTGAAGATGACAATGGTGATATTTGGCTCTATACTATGAACCTTGATATGATGATTCATGGTGGGCACACACTTCCTCCAGAACTTGCTAAATATGCGAATGATGTAAAAGCTGCAATGATTGGTATGCTTGAAAAAGGTGCTGCTGGAGAAAACTAAGTTTTTTCTTCAATACTACATATACTACTACAGTTTCTAAATGAAATTGGAGTAGTAAAATTAGTAACTTCATAAAAAAGAAAGTGCTATTTTAAAGTAGCCCCATAAACATTTTCAAATTTATCTCCTCAATATTAACTCAAACGCTCTTTTAACAACGCATTGACTTTCTGAGGATTCGCAGAACCTTTACTTGCTTTCATAGTTTGCCCAACAAAGAAACCAAAGAGTTTCTCTTTCCCACCTTTAAACTCTTCAACTTTTTCAGGGTTCGCAGCAATAATAGCATCTATTATCTCTAAAATAGCACCATCATCACTCACTTGTGCAAGACCCATAGAATCAATTAAAGCATCAATATCTTTATCTTCTTCAATAAGAACATCTAAAATCTCTTTAGCACCTTTACCACTTATTGTTCCATCGTCAATCTTAGAAACCAATTCACCCAATTTAGAAGCCGAAACAGGAGAAGTGCTAATGTCAAACTCTGTCTTTTTAAGGCGACCAAGAAGCTCTGTGGTTAACCAGTTGACAGCGTTTTTAGCCGATGCTCCTGCTTCTAACATTGCTTCAAAATAATAGGCTAACTCTTTTTCAGAACAGATAACCAAAGCATCATATCTTTTAAGCCCTAGCTCTTCCACGTAACGCTTAATCTTAGCATCGGGAAGTTCAGGCATTTGTAATGCTTCATCTATCATCTCTTGACTTACCACTAAAGGACGTAAATCTGGCTCTGGAAAATAACGATAATCAGCAGCCTCTTCTTTACCTCTCATAGAGCGAGTCACCCCCTCCTCTACATTCCACAAACGTGTCTCTTGAAACACCTCTTGCTCATAAATACCATCTTCATAGGCTTCAGTCTGACGTTGTACTTCGTAAGCAATGGCAGCTTCTACAAAACGAAATGAGTTAATGTTTTTAATCTCTACTCTTGTTCCAAACTCCTCTTGTCCTTTTGGACGAATGGAGACGTTCACATCACATCTAAACGAACCCTCTTGCATGTTAGCGTCAGATATGTCCAAATAACGAACCGTAGAGTGAAGCTTCTTCAAAAAAGCCACAGCTTCACCTGCACTTCGCATATCTGGGTTTGAAACAATTTCCAGTAGTGGTGTCCCTGCACGGTTAAGGTCTACTTTTGAGTGTGACCCCTCATGCATATTTTTTCCAGCATCAGCTTCAAGGTGTGCTTGGGTCATACCGATACGTTTTTGTGTTCCATCTTCAAGGTCAATAAACACTTCACCCTTTTGAACAATGGCATTGGTCAACTGCGTAATCTGATATGCTGAAGGACTATCAGGATAAAAGTAAGATTTTCTATCAAAATTTGAACTGTGTACGACATTGGCGTTAATAGCGTAACCCAATCTCATGGCTTTAATGGCTGCTTCTTTATTCACCACAGGCAATGCCCCAGGAAGTGCCAAACAAGTTGGACAAGTATTTGTATTTTGATGCTCCCCAAAACTGGTTGGGCAAGAGCAAAATAATTTTGTTTTAGTGTTAAGTTGAACGTGGACTTCAAGACCAATAACTGTTTCAAACATTATGGATGTACCTTTTTATATCTATCTAAAAAATTTATGTATTATAGCTTTTGTTTGGTTAAGCCCCAATACCATACAACTTCAACAAACTCTCAACCTTAGGCTCACGCCCTAGCCATTGAACATAAAGGCTAGACATATCTTCCGAACCACCTTTATTTAAAATATATTTCAAATACCCATCTGCTTTTTCTTGGTTAAAACCTTTCTCTTCATCTAAACATTCATAAAATGCATCAGCACTTAAAACTTCTGCCCATTTGTAAGAGTAGTACCCAGCAGCATAACCACCTGCAAAGATATGTGCAAAACCATTTTGAAACTTGTTATATTTTGGCACAGGTAGAAGGGCTGTGGTTTCACGAATACCATCAAGCAAGGCTTGAACCTCATCCCCTTGATAAAGTTTTTTATGTAAATTAAAGTCAAAGAGCGAAAACTCAACTTGACGTAAAATCCCTAACGCAGCTTGATAGTTTTTGGTCTCTTTAATTTTCTCTAAAAGCTCATCTGACATGGGTACATTTGTTTCATGATGAAAAGCGAAACGTTTTAAAATAGGTTTCTCATATGAAAATGCTTCTAAAAATTGTGAAGGAAATTCAACCACATCCCAAGCTACACCGTTAATACCTGAGATTGAACGCTCTTTACATGTTCCAAATAAATGATGAATTCCGTGACCCATCTCATGAAATAAGGTAACTACATCATCATGTCGTAAAAGAGAGGGGTTTTCTTCTGTTGAAGGTGAAAAATTACAGACTATGAATGCTGTAGGTAAATGTTTACTTCCCTCTGCATCTACATAATGGGTCTCCCAATCATGCATCCACGCTCCACCACGTTTAGACTCTCTGGCTTCAAGGTCAAAGTAAATTCTTCCTGCTAACTTATTGCTTCCATCCTCTGCTAACTTATAAATGTCAAAAGGTTTTACTTTTTCATTCCATACTCTTGCCTCTGATGGTTTAAACGCTACGCTAAAAAGTTCTGAAACCACATCTAACATGCCTCTAAGCACTTTTTCTTGTTCAAAGTATGGCTTGGTCATCGAATCATCAAAGTTAAACTTCTCTTTTTTTAGCTTTTCAGAGTAGTAAGCGACATCAAAACCTTGTAAGTCATCAATACCATCTAACTTGAGGGCAAATGCTTTTAACTCTTCTAACTCTTCTTTTGCTTGAGGTAACGCTTTTTCTCCTAACTCTTCTAAAAACTTTGTCACATCTTCAGTTGAACTTGCATCTTTAGTTGCTAATGAATAAGCAGCAAAACTCTCAAAGCCAAGTAATTTTGCTTTCTTCTGACGTAACTCAAGCAGTTCATCAATCACCTCTGCATTTTCAGGTGCTCTTGAAGCATAGGCTTTAGCAATCTCTTGACGACGCTCACGAGAACTACCATAGGTCATATAAGCTAAATAAGATGGAATTTGTAAAGTAAATTTATACACTATTTTACCCTCAACTTCCATTTTAGCCAAAGCCAAATCACTCGCTGGAATTTCTGCTACCTCTTTTTCATCTTCAATTATCATCTCAAAGGCATTGGTAGCATTAAGTAAGTTTTGAGAAAAGTTATTGCCAAGTTCTGAAAGCTTTAAATCAATCGCTTCAAGTTCTTTCTTTTTCTCTAAAGAGAGTTCAGCACCTGAGAGTACGAAGTCTCGTACATCATGCTCTAAAACACGTTTTTCTTCGCTATCTTCAGAGCTTATTTTTTTCAATTTTTGATAAAGCTCTTCATTTTGAGCTACAGCACTTGAAAACTTTGAAAGTTGTGGTAAACATTCTTCATAAGCCTTTTGCGTGGCTTCTGAATTTTCCACAGAGTTTAGGTGTGAAAGTGGCGTAAAAAAGTTACCTAACGCTTCATCTAAATCTTGTAAAGGTTTCACAACCCCTTGGTAGCTTGTGTCATCATTTCTACTAAGTGTTTCAATTTTCTCTAACTGTGAAGCCAACATGGCTTCTAACTCTTGTGGAAAGGTTTCTAAATTATCTAATTTAAATTCTTGAAATGGCATTTTTTATCCTCTAATTATATTGAGAGGATTATAGCCAAACCTTATTTAGTCTTTTATTTTCGCTTAGTCAAGCGTTCCATCCCCACCCAAATAAGCCCAACAACAGCAAATAGCACAACAAAAGGAAGCCAAGAATAAGCTTTAAAATATTCAAACAGATGCTTAATGGTCTCTCCAGCATAAAAAGCACTTAGCATGATGACCGTAACAAAAAAGACAGAAGCAAAGACATTGTAAAAACCAAATTTTTTAAAGTCATAACGTGAAATTGCCATAGAAAGAGGAATCAGCGTTTTAATTCCATAAAGAAATTTCTGAATAAATATAGCCAAAACCCCATATTTACGTAAAATCAAAGTAGACAAAGCGATTTTTCTTTTATGTTTTTCAAAATAGGGTTTTATATCAGCTTTATGGTATTTTCCCAAATAAAACAAAAACATGTCTCCAATGTAGTTAAACACAATGGCAATTCCCAGTGAAATGTAAAGATTCATCTCGCCCATATAGGACAATACTCCAGCAGCTGCCACCACCACCAATGAACCTCCAAAAGAGAAAAATGCTAAGGCAATATAGCCCCATGTACTTAAATTTGTTAATGTCTCTTCCAAAAATAGCCTTTAATTTTTTAAAAGATTATAGTATGATTTCTTTAAAAATTGGGTCATAATTGCTATGTTTGAAACACTACTCTCTATACTATTTGTCTACATCTTCATCTTTCTAGGCTACCTTGCCAAACGCATTTTTAAAGAGCAGATGGATTCTAAAACCTTAACCCTCTTTTCGGTCTATTTTTTACAAGCATTTGTAACGGTATGGGGCTTCTCTACAGCCAAACTCTCTACGGAGCATCTTTATGTGCCACTCTATTACATTGCCATTATTCTCATTCTTCTCTTGCCTACCCTACTTATAGCTAAAAGGTTCATCAAAGACCCCAAAGAGAGAGCCATTGTAAGCATTGCTGGTTTTGTAGGAAACACAGGAAACATTGGCATCCCCTTAGGCATTGCCCTTTTTGGTATGGAATCGGTCATTTACACCACCCTCATAAACATTGCCAATGTCTTTGTGGTCTACATTGTAGGCGTTTACATCTATTCTCGTGGTTCATTTTCCATTAAACAATCACTTTTTAACATCGTCAAAATCCCCATTATCCCAGCTTCAGCCCTTGCGATATTTATGAATATTAGCAACATAAACATTGCCCCACAAATCCAAGAGCTTTTTAAAATGGGAGCTTACGCAGGTATTGTCTTACAACTTTTTTTATTAGGAACATTTCTCTATGGCATCAAAATAAGTACCCTTAAAAGCTCTCTTTATCTCCCTGTCATGTCACAAAAATTCATCATCATTCCTCTAGCCACAGCTTTCATCCTCAGTTTTACAGACTTCTCACTCTTTGTACAAGGAATCATACTCATGGAGATGATGACCCCACTAGCTGTCGCTAACATCAACTTGGCTTCTCTTTATGATTGTCGTCCTACAGAAGTTACAGCACTCATAATGCTGTCTACACTAATTTTTGTGCCTGTTTTGTTTTTGTTGTCGGAGGTTGTTGGGAGGTTTTATTTGTAAATTTTATGTAAAATACCGAATAGAAGCAAACCCAAAAGCCCCACTCTTTTGACACATTTCTATCTGCTCTTGACCTACAATCCCACCCAAAGCAATAACAGAAATATCTAACAAAGAAGTAAGCGATTGAAGTTCCTCAACCCCTTTGGGTTCGCCCTTATTGGGTGTAGTAAAGATAGGACTAAAAGTAATCATATCAGCCCCTAAATTTTGAGCTTTTAAAGCTTCTTCTTTACTATGTGTACTAATCACAACAAGTAACCCTAAAGCCTTAGCTTTTTTTATCTCATCAAACTGTGTTGAGTTTAAATGTACCCCATCAGCTTTTAACTCATGGGCTAACTGATAATCTGTATGTAAAAGTATTTTTTGAAAAGTTTGTTTTTTTGCCTCTTCTAAAAATAGTTTGGCATTAGAAGTGTAATTTGAAGTTACTTTGTCTCTGTAGACAAGCATATCTGCTTTTTGAGAAAAGCGTTTTATATCAGAAGCTAAAGTTTGAAAGTTTAAAGTAGTGGGGTCTGTAATGGCGTAAGCAATCATTAGGATTTACTTACAAGCTTTTCCATAAGTTTTGTCTGTTTTTTGAGCTCATTTAAATGCTCTTGTCTCATGAAAAAATATTCAAGAAGTAGCACAAAAAAGAGTCCAGGTAAAGCACCTAAGAGGGCTGTAAAGAGTGCATAAAATATACCAATTTCAATAAAAATAAAAAAAAGTACCGTTGCACCTGCTAAGGCAAATGCCCAAGCAGCACCCAGTAAAAAGTTTACTAGGAAAGACAAAAGAGGAGAGGAAAGTTTCATATTTTCGGCTTTCTTACTTTTGTCTAAAATGACCTAGTGGTCTTCATCAATAGCTACTGCACCTGCAAGGTACACATAAATAAGAATCATAAATACAAAAGTCTGTAATAGAGCAGAGAATGTAAGTAACAAATATGCTGGAAGTGGTGCAAAGAACGGCACTAGCATTAAAAGTACCCATAAGAAAAGGTCATCCCCTTTAATGTTACCAAAAAGTCTGAATGACAATGAGATGATTCTTGAAATATGAGAAACAATTTCAATTGGAAACATGAGTGGAGCAAGTGCTGGAACTGGTCCCATAAAGTGTGCAAAATATTTTTTAGCACCATTGACACGAATACCTTCGTAGTTATAGTAAATAAATACAACTAAAGCTAAAGGTAAAGTCACGTTAATGTTTGAAGTTGGCGACTCAAAACCAGGAACAATTCCAACCAAGTTAGAGATAAGTACAAAAAGACCTACTGTTGCTACTAATGGTAAGTATTTTCTAGCCAATTTTTCACCAATGGTATCTTTACCCATTGAGATAGCACCTTCAAGAAATGCTTCTACAAAGTTTTGAGCACCTGTTGGTACTGCTTTTAATTGTGCTGATGCAAATTTTGCTAAAAGTAAAACAAGCCCCATTACTAAGATTAAGTGAGCTACAACCATAGCTGTTCCGTGTCCTGTGAAGACACCTAAAAAAGTCCATACACCTTCCATTTATCCATCCTGTGTTACAAAATAATTTTGGGGATTATAGCTTAGAAAGGCTTAGTTTATCGTTATGTTAAAAATAAACTTAGCTTAACTGTCAGATGCTTTTGTTATGGGTATATTTGTGACAAAAAAACATTAATTAAAAATGAAAATTTTCACCCAAATAATACTTAATGACATTGGGGTCACTTTTAATCTCTTCACTCGTACCACTTGCTAACATTTTACCTGACTTCATCACATAGGCTCTGTCACAAATACCTAAGGTTTCACGTACATTATGGTCGGTAATGAGTACTCCCATGTTCAGTTTTATCAGCTCTCGAATAATTCCTTGAATATCTTCAACAGCAATGGGGTCAACCCCTGCAAAAGGTTCATCTAGTAAAAGAAACTTGGGTTCAGCTACCAATGCACGAGCAATCTCAACCCGTCTACGCTCACCACCTGAAAGTTGAATTCCAAAACGCTTACGAATAGGCTCAATGTTAAACAAATTCAAAAGGTTCTCAATACGTTTTTCAGCCACACTATCTTCTATTTTCATCGCTTCAGCTGCCATCCATAGGTTGTCTTCTACAGAGAGGTCTTTAAAGATGCTTGACTCTTGGGGTAAATAGCCAATGCCTAATTTCGCTCGTGTACTCAAAGGCATTTTCGTCACCTCATCACTGTCTATAAACACCGAACCTTCTGTAACATCAGTTAAGCCACAAATCATATAAAAAGAGGTGGTTTTCCCAGCTCCATTTGGGCCTAGAAGCCCCACAATTTCACGCGAGGAGACTTTAACCGAGACATCATGCACAATGGTTGTTTTTTTTATGGTCTTAGAAAGATGTTTGGCTTCAAGCGTATGTATGTTTTCCATTAGTTCTTCTCTATTGTGTATTTTCTTTTTTCTTCAAAAGGCTCTATGGTTACGGTAAAGACCTCATACCCAGCATTTAGTAAAAAAGTTTTAAGTGCATCATCACCCCACTCGACCATGTGCCATCCCTCTTTGTCAAACTCTTCAAAAAGTCCAAGCTCCATAAACTCATCATTTTCTATTCGGTAAAGGTCATAGTGGAAAAGGTTTTCGTCATAACATTGCTGCAAGGAAAAAGTAGGAGAAGTTACTTCTCCCTCAATGCCTTTGGCTTTGGCTATGGCTTTGGTTAAAGTTGTTTTCCCTGCTGCTAGGTTTCCTGTTAGGAAAATTATGGCAGATTTTGGAATTATTTGATTTAAATATTCAACAACTACATCTAATTCATCTTCTGATGCTATGATTTTTTGCATAAAAATCAAACCTACGGGTTAAAACTATTTGAGACTTCTGAAATATATTCCAAATGCTTAGTAGCTTGTCCTGAAGCAATACATTCACGAACCATATCTAAAGCCTCTTTCATGTCTTTAACAGCCCCATCTACAAAAAGAGCAAATGCTGTGTTTAAGAGGACAATGTCTAACTTTGCATCTTTTTCTATTCCTGCAAAAATCTCACGGGTTATCATGGCATTGTGTTCTGCATCTCCCCCCATAATCTCACCAGCTCCTGCCATTCTAAAACCAAAGTCCATAGGTTTTACTAATCCTGTAGATATTTTTCCATCTTCAACATAGGCAAAAGGGGTAGTAGTTGCCAGTCCTATTTCATCCATTCCGTCATTTGAACTTACAACAAATGCACGAGTAATATCCAGCTCCAATAAAGCATTTGCCATGCGTTCAATGTAGTCAGGGTGAAATACGCCTAGCAAATACTTTTTAGTCCCTGCAGGATTGGTCAAAGGTCCTAAGAGGTTAAAAATAGTCCGATGCTCAATAGAGTGACGAATAGGCATAATATGTTTCATAGCAGGGTGATGATTGACTGCAAAAATAAAGCAAAACCCTGTTTTTTCTAACATTTCAACTTGTTGTTCAGGCTTTAAGTTTAAATTGATGTTTAAAGCTTCAAGTAAATCAGCAGAACCCGAATTTGAAGTGATGCTTCTGTTTCCATGTTTGGCTACTGTTTTACCCATCGCTGCTAATAAAAGGGCTACAGTAGTAGAGATATTAAAGCTTCCACTTTTGTCTCCACCTGTTCCCACCACATCAATGGCTTTTTCTCTAAGCTCATCACTCATTGGAAGTTTTACAGAATGCTCACGCATCACAGAAGCTGCAATGGCAATCTCTTCGGCTGTTTCACCTTTTTCATAAAGCTCTATTAAAAAAGCTCTTGCTTCTTCGGTGCTTAATTCATTGTTAAATAGTTTTTCAAATTTTTCTCTTGTTTTATTCATCTATAGCTCTTTTACGTATTCATCTTTTTTACTTTTAGGAATGGTCTTGGTTGTGGGTATTTGTAAAACTTCATAGTTTTTTGCACCTTTAAGGTACTCAATGGTTATCTTGTCACCAATGACAACATTTTTAGAAGCTTTTGCTTTCATATCATTTATGAAAACAACACCAGATTTTACCATGTCTGATGCAACAGTTCTTCTTTTCACTATATTGACTGCTGCCAACCATTTGTCTACTCGCATATTGACTCTCTTTTTTACTTAATATCGAAATATTATCACTTTTTGTTAGAGAGTTTGCTTTTTGCCTAACTTGTGTTAAAATAGCACAAATACTATTTTAAGGATAAAATTATGAAATTAAAACTAGCAATTATTACTATTTTTCTACTACTATTAAATGGATGTACGCAGGAAACCCAAAATAAACTTAGTCGCTCCATTCAAAACTGGACAGGAACAAATGGAACACTTGATATTTATGCTGGAAATAAATTGGTTAAACGATTTATAGAAATAGATAAACTTACCACAGCTTCAGGTACTGATGTCAATGTAGAACGCCCTTACCGATTTGGGTATGGATATGATGACAAAAACTTTAACAATAAAAAAGATGCTGGAGAAGATAAAGTCTATTTTGAGTTTTCAGATTACTCCACTTCTTATATTTTTTATGAAAACAAATAACAAAGGAAAAAACGAATGAAATTTATTTCAACAGACAAAGCACCAGCTGCCATTGGTCCTTACTCACAAGCTGTAGTAGCCAATGGTATGATTTATACTTCAGGACAAATAGGCATGGATGAAAAAGGTATTGTTGTCGCAGATGATGTTGTAAACCAAGCACATCAAGTTATGAAAAACCTTTTTTATGTACTTGAAGCTGCAAATGCTCATTTTAATGATGTCATTAAAACAACTATTTTCTTAGCAGATATGGATGACTTTGCTAAAGTAAATGAAGTATATGCTCACTATTTTGGTACACACAAACCTGTTAGAAGTACCGTAGCTGTTAAAACGCTTCCTAAAAATGTACTGATTGAAATTGACTGTATTGCCCTTGCAAATACAGAATACCATATTTAATGCCCTCAAAACTTTCCCATACACTTTCTAAAATAGTTATGGGAGCTTTTACCCTCTATTTTATTTATCTTTTTATCCAAGTTATTGATGTTGTCAATAGAAGACATATTGGAACAGATGAAGGAACATATATTAATAATGCTCGTTCCACCCCACAATTAAAAAAATTAGCACATCAACTCACAGCTGACTGTTCTAATAATATTTGTCGAGTTCAAAAAATTTTAGACTATGTCACTAACATTCCTTATGTTATCAATAACTACACAGCTCATTTACCCAAAGAGACCATAGAAAAAAATTTTGGAGATTGTGATGACAAGAGTAATCTACTTATCTCTTTACTTCATGAGCTCAAGATTGAAAGCTATTTTGTTTTAGTCCCACAACATATTTTTGTTATGGTTTCCTTACCTCCACTCACTAACAAAAAAGCACTCTATCTAAAAAATAAGCCTTATTATATTTTAGAAAGTACAGCTAAAAATTCAAAAATAGGATTCCCTCTTAATTACACTTTAAATGAAATCTCAGCGATTATTGAGCCTTTTGAAAATAGAAAATTAAACATTGATACGCTTAGCTATCAATAAAATATAAATAAACCTTTCGTTATAATCATTCAACCATAAAATAAGGAAAAAGATATGAATGAACAAACACTTGCTATCCATGCAGGATATGACAAAGATGCACAAGGAACGATGGCTGTACCTATTTACCAAACCACAGCCTATGAATTTAGAGATACCGAACATGCAGCAAACCTCTTTGCACTAAAAGAACTAGGAAATATCTATACCCGTCTTATGAACCCCACTACAGATGTTTTTGAAAAACGTTTCAATGCTTTAGAGCAAGGTGGAGGAGCTGTTGGGACAGCTTCTGGAATGGCTGCTATTTTTTATGCCATTGCCAATGTGGCTGAAGCTGGTGACAATATCATTGTGGCTTCACAAGTTTATGGAGGAACAACCACACTTACAGGGCATACCATCAAAAGATTTGGAATAGAAACACGTTACTTTAATGTCAATAATCCAAGTGAAATTGAAGCATTGATTGATGAAAAAACAAAAATCATTCTTTTTGAGAGTATTACCAATCCTAGTATTGATGTAGCAGATTTTGAAGCGATTACCACCATTGCTAAAAAGCATAACATCATGACCTGTGTAGACAATACCGTGGCAACTCCTATTTTGTGTAAACCACTTACACTTGGTTGTGACATTGTAGTACACAGTGCGAGTAAATACACAACAGGTCAAGGTCTTGCTATTGGTGGGATTATTGTTGAGCGAGAAAATTTAGTGGAGATGATTAAATGTAACCCTCGTTATGCTCACTTTAATGAACCAGATGCTTCATACCATGGTTTAGTTTACTCTGATTTACCGTTACCTCCTTTTACTTTAAGAGTGCGTTTAGCACTACTCCGTGACCTTGGTGCAACACCTAGTCCTTTTAACTCATGGCTTTATATTCAAGGGATTGAAACCCTTCCTTTACGTATGAAACAACATTCGAGTTCAGCTTTAAAAGTAGCACAGTACTTAGAGGCTCACCCAAAAGTAAAATCAGTAAACTACCCAGGATTAGAGTCAAATTCCAATCATGATTTAGCTAAAAAGTACTTTCCAAAAGGCACTTCTGGTCTTCTCTCTTTTGAAGTAGAGAGTAAAGAGATAGCACAGAGCATTGCAGATAAAACAGAAATTTTCAAAGTAGTGGTTAATATTGGGGATTCAAAGTCAATCATTACCCATCCTGCAAGTACTACACACCAACAACTCTCTAATGAGGAGCTTATAGCTTGTGGAATTCCTGCAGGACTCATTAGGTTGTCAGTAGGGCTAGAAGATAGTGAAGATTTAATTGCTGACTTAGAAAAAGCCTTAGCTTAAATTTTAAGGATAGATTTCTATCTCTATCCTTCTAAATTATTTTTTAGGTAAAAGTTCTTTATATTTAAATCGTGTAGGATCCCACATACCATCTATAAATATAGTTGGTGTTCCTGTAACCATTAAACGCTTTTTCATCGCTTTATCAAAAGCCAATGCCTCTTTAATTTCTGGTTTATTTAACTCTTTTTCAGTAAAATAAACACCTGTCTTTTGTCCTATTGCATTCAAAATAACTTTAGGATTTTTCTCTTTTTCACTCACCAAAAGATGATAACATTGTTTTAACTTTCTAATTTGTCCACGTTCATGAAAAACATGCATCGCTTTAGTTGTTATATCTGAAGCTGGATGTATTCGTAAAAGTGGTAAATGATAATAATACAAAGCAAATGTTTCTGGATTATTTTGTACTGTTTCAATTAACTTAGGAATAATCTCTTGACAAAATGGACAGAAAGGGTCTGACATTACCAAGATCTTATGTTTAGCATCAATATTTCCAACCAATAGGTGTTTTTTATCATAAGCATAGTTAGGTACTTTAGGTTTTAAAATCTTTGCATAATCTTTCCCTCTTTTATCCTTTAGTGAAAATGCTATTTTAGCACCCTTGTTAAAAACAATTTTATTGATTTTTTCTTGACTCAGCTTATTATTAATCTTTACTTCAATATCTAAACTTAAAAAATAAACCTTCCAGCCATTTGTTCCTTGTATCGGATAGCTTGAAAGTGTTTCTATTTTTTTCACAGGAGTATGCATTTTACTCTCTATGTATTTTTTGACATAAAACTCCACACTTTTTTGACTCACAGCCATTATTTGTATTGTTGCTAAAACCATTAATAGTAAAATTCGTACTCGCATAATATATAACTCCTTTATAAATAAACGTTTAATATAGCATAAGAGCACTAAATAAAACGATAAATCATATACTTTGTTTATGATAAATTATCAAAAATTTTATTATAACACTTTTCTAAATCTAGCATATGATTATAAAGTACAAATTAGATAAAATGCCAATAATGAAAATAGAAACCCAAGTTGCTCACTTTACAAGTCCGTTGTATTTAGAAAGTGGGAGAATTTTAGAACCTTATAAAATTGCCTATGAAACCTATGGTAAACTGAATGAAGATGCTTCAAATGCTATCTTAATTTGTCACGCACTTACAGGTTCAGCACATGCTGCAGGTAAATATAAAAATGATGTTAAAGCTGGATGGTGGGATGGTATTATTGGAGATGGAAAAGCAATTGATACCTCTAAATATTATGTCATTTCTACTAATGTTTTAGGTTCTTGTTTTGGAAGTACCTCTCCTATGGACTATGATTATCCCAAGCAAGTACCATTTCGTTTAAAATTTCCTGTTTTAACCATTAAAGACATGATTAAAGCACAAAAACAACTCTTATCTCAATTAGGAATACATCATCTTTACGCAATAGTTGGAGGCTCAATGGGAGGGATGCAAGCTTTACAGTTTGCTGTGGATTACCCTAACTTTGCAGACAAAATAATTTCTCTTGCTGCTACTTATGCTACGCAACCATGGGCTATTGCTTTTAATAAAGTAGCTATTGAAGCCATACGAAGAGACCCTAGATTTAAAGAGGGAAATTATGCTAAAGATGCATTTAAAGAAGAAGGACTAGACGGACTAGCCATTGGTAGAATTGCTGGTCATATATCTTATTTATCACCTGATTCCATGAATGATAAATTTGGACGTAATTATGTTAATAATGATGGACTATTTGAACTATTTGGTCGCTATGAGGTAGAACGTTACATGGAGTATAATACCAATAACTTCTCTAAAATTTTTGACCCACTTTCATACTTATACATTGTTAAAGCCATCAACACCTTTAACCTTAGTAGAGGCTATGACTCTTTGCATGAAGCGATACTTAGAATTAAAGCAGATGTAACACTTATCTCCTTTAAAAGTGACTACCTCTTTTTTCCAAAAGAGATGGAACATCTGCATAATATGTTAAAACGTTTAGGACACACATCTTCATATCATGAAATAGAAAGTGACTATGGTCATGATGCTTTTCTTGTAGAAATCGAAAAATTTGATACAATTATTAAAGAAAAACTAGAAAATACACCATAAAGGGAATACTATGCAAACAGATACATTTGAAAAAAAACTAGAAGCATCCAAAACAATATTAAATCAACTTATGAATCCAGAGATCACCTTAGAAGAGAGTTTAAAACTCTATGAAAATGGTTTAAGTCAAATTAAAGAAGCCCAAAAAATGATAGAAGAAGCAAAAATTAAAATTGAAACTATAGAAAAAAATAAAACTAACACATAAAATATGTCTACATCAAAAACACTCACCATTGCTGCACTACAACTACCAACTTTAGGAATGCAAGCAACTAAACTTGATTTTTATCTACGCAATGCCCACAGTAGAAATGTCAAGGTTGTACTCTTAGGAGAATATGTACTCAACCACTTTTTTAAAGAACTTCCTAATATTCCTATGAAAATGATTAAAAAACAGAGTGACAAGCATATCGAACTACTTAAAAAATTTGCGATTAAATACCAAATGGTATTTGTTGCACCTCTTGTTATTATAAAAAAAAATAACTACTATAAAATGATTGTCAAAATAACAGAAAAATCTATTCATTATTATGAACAACAAATTTTAATGCCTTATAAGCATTGGAATGAAAAAAAAATGTTTTCCAATGAAGTTAAAAAATTACATGCACCTCTTACTTTTAAAGTAGAAAATTTTAGAATTATGGTCATGGCTGGATATGAACTACACTTTAATCCATTTTGGGAAGATGTTAGTAAGAAAAAAATTGATTTAGTCCTTCTTCCTACAGCTTCTACTTTCGACTCACATAATCGTTGGAGAGAGATCATCAAAACCAAAGCTTTTTTACATGGCTGTTATATCTTAAGAGCAAACCGTTTAGGAGAGTTTAAAGAAAATTCAATAAAATGGAAATTTTATGGAGATAGTATGCTTGTTAACCCTAGTGGTGAAATTTATATGATGCTAGAAGATAAAGAGTCTATGTTAATAGAAACAATTTCAAAAAATGTAATTAAAGAACACAAAAAAAACTGGGCATTTGAAGAAGAATTACGTATTAGACGCTCTCTTTAATATCATTTTTGTTTATATTTGTAAATAAAATTAAAAATAAATAACCTATACCCCATTTTATTAGCTTTTAATCTATCTTAATAGTTAACATGTTACAATATATTAAAATTAAAAAAAGGAATAGGAAGAAACATGAATAACGACTTAATGAAGATTGTAGAAGAGACAAAAAAACTCAAAACATTGGTATTAGAGGATGAACCAGAAACAAATGAATTGATGTGTACCACTCTTAAAAACTTTTTCTCAGAAGTTCACTCAGCAACAGATGCAACATCAGCCATGCAACTTTTTGAACAACATAGCCCAGATATTATCTTTATTGATATTATTTTACCAGGTAAAAGTGGTCTTGATGTTGCCAAAGAAATTAGAGAAATTAACCCTAAACAAATTATTGTAATTGTATCAGCAAGTAACGACATGGGGAACATCTCAGAAGCTGTTAAAATTGGGGTTAATAACTTTATTAGAAAACCAATTGACACTGACAAGATGATTGATGTACTCAAAGACATTGTAGCTGACATTAAAAAACAAAAGAAAAATAGAACAAAAATTTTCTCAATTACTTTACCACTTGATCTTTATGAACAAGTTGATCAAGATGCTAAAGGTGAAAGTATTTCTAAGAATGCTATGATTATTAGAGCATTAAAACACTTTTATAATCTTTAAGTATATTTTGTGTGGATTTAATCCACACAAATTCATGTTTGATAAAATCAAACCTACAATAATCTCATCCTAACCGACTCTTCATGAGCTGTTAATCCCTCTGTATTCGCAATTAAAGCACAAGCTTCACCAATCTCATTTAAACCTTGTTGTGTCATAGAGATAATAGATGATTTTTTTAAGAAATGGTCAACTGAAAGTGGAGAATAGAACTTAGCTGTCCCACCTGTAGGCAAAGTATGATTAGGACCTGCAATATAATCACCAATCGGCTCTGGCGTATATTCCCCTAAGAAAATAGCTCCAGCATGTTTAATTTGACCTAATAACTCCATAGGATTCTTAGTAATCACTTCTAAGTGTTCAGGAGCAATCTGGTTCATCAAGTTAATTGCCTCATACATCGTTTTAGTAATAATAATAGCACCACGCTCATCAATAGACTTTCTAGCTATCTCTTCACGTGATAATGTTCCTAATAACTCCTCTATTTTAGAAGCCACCTTAGGTGCTAAAGATTCATCCGTAGTAATCAAAATAGACGAAGCCATCTCATCATGTTCTGCTTGTGATAGTAAATCAATGGCAATAAAATCTGCTCTAGCACTTTCATCAGCTAAAATTCCTATTTCACTAGGCCCTGCAATCATGTCAATATTAACTTCTCCATAAACTAACTTTTTAGCCGTTGCCACAAAAATATTACCCGGTCCCGTGATAACATCTACTTTAGGAATACTCTGCGTTCCATAAGCCATCGCTCCAATGGCTGAAGCACCACCTACCTTAAAAACTTTAGTTACTTTACATAAGTGACAAGCAGCTAATAGAAGTTCATTTAGTTCATCATTAGGTGCTGGTGTACACACTACTATCTCTTCTACTCCTGCTACAATCGCAGGAATAGCATTCATAAGTAGTGACGATGGGTAAGCAGCTTTTCCACCAGGAATGTAAAGTCCTGCTGAATCAACAGCTGTTACTTTTTGACCTAACATATTGCCATTTTTTTCATAGTCAAACCAAGATTTTGGCATAAGTTTTTGGTGATAATTTTCAATTCTATCATATGCTAAATGTAATGCATTTCTAAGAGTACTATCAATATTATGGTACGCTTTTTCCATAGCATCAACAGAGACAGTTAACTCTTCATCTGCTTTTGGCGTCCAACGGTCAAATTTTGAAATATGCCCTTTTAAAGCAGCATTTCCATCTGCTTTAATCTCATCAAGTAGACCTTTAACAATGGTAGTTACCCCATCAATGTCCATAGCCCCTCGTTTTAACAATTCATCAAATTCACTCTGGAAGTTTTCATCTTTTGTACTAAATATTTTCATTATATTTCCTTTCATACCTCTTTAACATACTCTCATTACCCAACAACCCACCTTGATGAATGTAAAGTAGAGGCTTGTTAAAAAGTTCTGGATGTTCTAACAAGGTTAGCCATCCATGAGGGTCATAAAGTAAGTCAAACTCTATGCCCATTTCATGCTGTAATTTTAGCCAAATATTATAAGACTCTCTATAAAGCTTTCCAAAGTGTCTTTTTTTAGAAGGAGTAATAATTTGAGGATGAAAATTTTCATTCTCTTCTAGCATTAAAAATTGCTCTTTTAAATACATAGTATCACCTACGCAAGGGGTTGTAAATATTTTATCTTGACTATTTTTTTGTAAATAAAGAGCTGTCGTTCCTGTTCCAGCAGGTAAAAATATATTGAGCTTTTTCATACCTTTTTCTCTTTTCCACTCTTCAATTTCATCTGCTAAAACTTTTAAACCATACTCTGCATAAATATCTCTTCCACCCTCTTCTATATATAATATACTTTGTTCAGGACTTTTTAGGATAGGGGCAACCTGACCTACATATAACTTCATTCCATTTTCTAAAGCATGTTTATAATTTCCATGGGGATTTTCTTTCAAATAGTCAGGAACATGAGTCACATAATAATCAAACTCCCATCCCTTTAATTTTGCCAATACAGAAAGAGAATACATCGCATTAGATTGATTTGAACCATAAGAGACTATTTTTTTAACTTTAGGAAATTCATTATCTAAATAATAGAAAAATTTACGTGCTTTATTCCCTGAAAAATCTTTAGATAGTAAATCATCTCTTTTTATATAGAAAGTTTGGTTTTGAAATTGTTTTTTTTGAATGGGAGAGTTAATAAAGTTCATCTTTAAGGTGCATTTTTCAACGCACCAATAAAATTAGTTTCTATCTAAACAGTTCAAATCAGAATAAGCCTGTTCAAGTCGCTTGACGATAGAAGTCTCACCTTCACGTAACCATTTACGAGGGTCATAAAACTTCTTATTTGGTTTATCATCGCCTTCAGGATTACCAATTTGACCTTGAAGATAAGCATGATATTGGTCAACATACGCACGAACCCCATCCCAATATGCCCATTGAGTATCGGTATCAATGTTCATTTTAATAACACCATATTTAATTCCCTCACGAATCTCTTCAAGTGTAGAACCTGAACCCCCATGAAAAACAAAATTGACAGGTTTCTCAGTAGTATTAAATTTTTCTTGAATATATTTTTGGGAATTATCTAAAATACTTGGTGTTAGCACAACATTCCCTGGTTTATATACCCCATGAACATTACCAAATGAAGCTGCAATGGTAAACATATTTGAGACTTTTTTTAACTCTTCATAAGCATAAGCCACCTCTTCAGGTTGTGTATAAAGAAGTGAATTATCTATTTCTGTATTATCAACGCCATCCTCTTCACCACCTGTTACACCCAGTTCAAT
Organism: Campylobacteraceae bacterium; assembly: GCA_027081065.1. The sequence continues at coordinate 41,973 of JALWLW010000019.1, read as the reverse complement.
CTCTAAGGTAATACCAATTTTACTCATACGTTCTAAATAACTTTTACAAGTAGTAATATTCTCTTCAATGGGCTCTTCAGAGAGGTCAATCATGTGAGAAGAGAAAAGAGGTTTTCCAGAGATTTCAAAATGTTTTTCACTTGCTTCTAAAAGAGCATCAATCCAAGGTAGTAACTTACGTGCTGCATGGTCTGTATGTAAAATTACTGGTACACCATAAGCTTCAGATACCGTATGTACATGCTGTGCTCCAGCTATTGTTCCAAGAACTGCACGTTTATCACTTGGCATTCCTTTTCCAGCATAAAACTCTCCACCACCATTTGAAAACTGAATGATTACAGGGGAATTAACCTTTGAGGCAGCTTCTAAAACAGCATTAATAGATGATGTTCCTACAACATTCACAGCAGGAATCGCAAAACCCTCTTCTTTTGCTATTGTAAATAACTCTTGGACTTGCTTTCCACTTAATACTCCACATGGTAGACTATCTAACACTTTTTTACTCATTTTATTTCACCTTTAACTATCTCATCAAATTTATTTTGTTATTTTACAATAATTTTTGCACTTTTTTTCAACTTTTTACTTAAGCGATCTAATTTCACTTTAAATCTACTCAAACGTAAAGATTTAATAATATCTGGTTTAACTTGTTCATAAGGAACAATACCTTCTTCTTTCTTCCCTTCTAAATAAATAATATGATAACCAAATTGTGTCTTAACAGCTTTTTTAGTGATTGTTCCTACTTTTAATCCAAAAGCTGCTTCTGAAAACTCCGGAACCATTTGCTCATAAACAAACCAATCTAACTCACCACCATTGACAGAGCTAGGACCTATGGATTCTGAGTGTGCCAAGGCAATGAACTTTTCTCTAAGAATTGAACTTAATTCAAGTTCAGCAATCAATGTAATAGCCTCATCTTCTGTAGCTACCAAAATATGACGTACTTTTACTGATGCTGGTTTCAAAAACTTTTTTAAATTTTTTTGATAATAAGCCTTCACTTCTTCTTCTGAAATATTAATTTCTTCAACTTTCTCTTTCATCCAATAATCAAGTAGTAAATTTTCTTTCAATTTTTTTAATGCTTCTTGATATTCAAAATTATTTTCTATCTGCCCTCTTTTAGCATCCTCTAAAAAGAGTTTACGCTCAATCATTTGATTGACAACAGACTTTTTTTGTGCTTCATTTAATGAATTAAACGTAGCTCCTGGAATACTTTTTACCACAAACTCATTAACATCTTTTTTAGAAATACCCTCACCATTGACAGTAGCAAGAACTTCATATGCTGACAATGAAACAAAACCAAGTAAAGAGAAAAATAAAAAAAGTTTCAATATTTTTTTCAATTATATGCCTTATAAATATATTAATGCTTCATTATAACATTTTTTGGTAAACGATTAGTAAATAAAAACTAATCACACATTAAGTATAATAATAGAAAAGATAATAAATTATGGCAACAAAAAAAATAAAACCTGCAACAAAAAAAGAAATTGAAGAGATTAAAACTATTTTTTTAAAACATTACCCTAAATCTCTAACAGAACTTAACTATAACAATATTTATGAACTACTCATTGCTGTAATGCTTTCTGCTCAATGTACGGATAAAAGAGTTAATATTATCTCACCTGCTCTATTTAAAGCCTATCCTAGTCCTATTGAACTGGCCAATGCTGATTTAGATGAAGTAAAAAGCTATCTTAATACTTGTTCTTTTTTTAATAACAAAGCTAAAAACCTCATCAAAATGGCTCAAGCTGTTGTCGAGCATCATAATGGAGAAATTCCACATCTTCGTGATGAGTTAGTAAAGTTAGCAGGAGTAGGTCAAAAAACAGCCAATGTAGTAATGATAGAGTATTTTGGAGCAAACCTTATGGCTGTAGATACCCATGTTTTTAGAGTAGCTCATCGTTTAGGGCTAAGTGACGACAAAACGGCGTTAAAAACAGAAGCTACTCTAACAAAAAAATTTAAAACTGATTTGCATCTACTACACCAAGCCATGGTACTTTTTGGACGTTATAAATGTAAAGCTGTAAAACCTGAATGTGAGGGATGTTTTATGAAGAAGCATTGTCGAACCTCTGAAACGTTTAAAGTTTAAACGTTTCAAATAAATATAAAAATTATTCGTTAATCATCTCACCAATCATAAATGAAAGTTCCAAAGCTTGACTTGCATTCAATCTTGGGTCACATTGAGTATGATAACGGCTACTTAAATCTTCAGCCGTAATAGCACACGAGGCTGAACCCGTACACTCTGTCACATCATTTCCTGTCATCTCTAAATGAATTCCACCAGCTACTGTTCCCATCTCTTTATGAATGTTAAAGAACTGCTCTACTTCTGACAAAATGTTTGCAAAATCTCTGGTCTTATAACCTGTTGAGCTCTTTTCAACATTTCCATGCATTGGGTCACATGACCAAACAACATTTTTACCTTCATCTCTAACCCTTTTTAGAAGTTTAGGGAAGAAGTCTCCTATTTTACTCGCACCCATACGGACAATAAGGTTTAACCTACCCTCTTCATTATTTGGGTTCAGTGCATCAATTAACTGAATTAACTCATCTTCACCCATTGTTGGTCCAACTTTACAACCAATAGGGTTCTCAATTCCTCTAAAGTACTCGATATGTGCTTCAGTTAACTCTCTGGTTCTATCTCCAATCCATAACATATGTGCTGAACAATCATAATATTTTTGGTCACCTTCAGAGTCTTTTTTAGTTAATGCCTCTTCATAGTTTAGAAGCAGTGCTTCATGTGAAGAGAAAATCGTTGTTTGATGTAACTGAGGTACAGCATCAGATGAGAGTCCACAAGCAGACATAAATTTGACAGCAGAATCAATCTTATGTGAAAGTTCTTCATACTTTTGACCTAATTCATTATCTTTAATAAAATCTAAGTTCCATTGATGTACTTTATTTAAATCAGCTAAACCACCTCTTGAAAATGCTCTTAAAAGATTTTGTGTTGCTGCTGATTGATTATAAGCACGAATCATATTATGAGGATTAGGGACTCTAGCCTCTTGCGTAAACTCAATACCATTAATAATATCTCCACGATAAGATGGAAGTTTAACACCATCAATTTCTTCAAAGTCAGAGCTTCTTGGTTTAGCAAATTGTCCAGCAATTCTTCCTACTTTTACTACTGGTTTACCAGTAGAATACATCATCACCATGTTCATTTGCAACATAAGCTTAAAGAAGTTTTTAATGTTTGGCGTATTAAAATCAGCAAAACTTTCAGCACAATCTCCACCTTGAAGTAAAAATGCTTCACCTCGTCCTACAGCTGCTAACTTCTCTTTTAATGTTCGAGCTTCCCCTGCAAAAATAAGAGGGGGATAAGAACTAAGCTCTGCTTCAACACTCTTAAGTGCTTCTTGATCTACATAAGTAGGTTGTTGCTTTATTGGGAATTCTCTCCAAGAGCTTGGTGTCCAGTTCATTCTTTTGTCCTTATAGCGTTCATTTTTCATAAAAAATCAACTTTAAAAATTAATTCGATGATTATACCTATAAAAAATTAAAATTGCGACTTGTTGATTTACCTTACTATTTATTATCACAAGATATAATGTTTATAAATAATAAAAAAGGAAAACTTATGAAAAAAATGTTACTTCTTAGCCCTTTACTTATTTTGGGTCTAGGGTTTAATGGATGTATGAAACGAAATATCAATACAATTACGCAACCACAATCTACTTCTATCCAAACTACTTCAACTCAAACTATGACTCCTAGTACACCTCATATTGTCACTACACGTGGAAATACACACCAACTTCGTACAGTACAAGGTTCAATAATTACAGTTCAAGAGAGAAGTAATGGTTTTTATTTTCCTCAATACAAAGACAAAATTGTACTTTTACAACTCTTTGGAAAAGAGTGCCAATATTGTCATGAAGAAGTACCTTTTATAAAAAGTATACAAAGAAAATATTCTTATCAACTAAGATTAGTAGCTATTCAAGCTCAAGAGAAAATGCATCCTCAAAGAATACAAGGTGTACTCCAAGAATTCCAAATGAATTATCCTGTAATTGACAAAGATGAAGCTAACAACTTACTTTTTTTCATAAAAAGTAATTATGGGTGGACAGGTATTCTTCCTTATATATTACTTATTAAAAATGGTGTAACAGAATACTCTTTTTCTGGGAAAGTCAACCATCAAGAATTTGAAGAGGCAATACAAAATATTATCTAGTTTGATAGATTGTATAAGTAGGTCAGCACATTTATACCTACTTATACTAAAACCTCTGCTAATACCTCATCAATAACCGAAACAGAAATAATGCTCATTGCATTTTTAACTTCATCTGGAATCTCTTCTAAATCACGTTCATAATTTTTTTCAGGAATTAAAGCTTTAGTCACTCCTGCTTTATAAGCAGCAATAAGCTTTTCTTTCAATCCACCAATTGGTAAAACTTTACCTGTTAAGGTTAACTCTCCTGTCATAGCAACTCTATTATCTACACGTTTTTCAGATAATATAGAGGCAATAGCAACAGCCATTGTAATACCAGCACTTGGTCCATCTTTTGGTGTTGCCCCTTCTGGTACATGTATATGTAAGTCATAACCTTTATAAATGTTACTAATCTCTTCTGGTTCTATGCTTTCATTGACTTGCAACATACCAGAATCTATTAAAATTTTGACTACAGAAAAAGCAATATGGGCAGATTCTTTCATGACATCACCTAGACTACCTGTTAATTTTACATTGCCTTTTCCACGTAATTTAATGGCTTCTATTTTAAGCACATCACCACCAACAGCTGTCCAAGCTAAACCATTAACCACTCCCATTAAAGGTTGTTTATCAATGGCTGAAATTTCAAACACTTTTTTCTCTGCAAATTCTGGTAAATCTTTAATTTTTATTTTTATTGTTTCTTTCTCATCTTCTAAAAGTAATTTAAGTGCTACCTTACGCATAAGTCCAGCTATTTTTCTACGTAAGCCACGCACACCTGGTTCTCGAGTATACTCATCAATTAATAATTTTAATGCTTTATCTTCAATCTTAAACTCTTCTTCTTTTAAAGCATGTTTTTTAAGTTCTTGAGGGATTAAATACTGCTTTGCTATTTCTAACTTTTCATTTGGAGTATAAGAACTTACCTCAATAAATTCCATTCTATCCCTTAATGGAGCTGGAATCTGCCCTACATCATTCGCAGTTGCTATAAAAATAGCTTTGCTTAAATCCATATCAAAGTTTAAATAGTGATCACGATATGCTTTGTTCTGTTCAGGGTCAAGTATCTCCAAAAGAGCTGCTGTAGGATCACCTCGGTTACTACGTCCTACCTTATCTATTTCATCTAAAACAATCACGGGATCCATACTCTTAGCTGTAATAAGCCCTTGTACCAAACGCCCTGGCATTGCCCCTACATAAGTACGTCTATGTCCCCGTAATTCATTTACATCTTCAAGTCCACCTAGTGCTATACGCACCAATGGACGTCCTAATGCTTTTGCAATAGAGTTCGCCAATGAAGTTTTACCAACACCAGGAGGTCCAGAAAAACAAAGAATAGTCCCAGCACTACCATCTAAAACAATATCTCTTTGAAGGGCAAGTTCACGAACTGAAAAAAATTCAACAATACGCTCTTTTGGTTTTTCTAAAGAAAAATGGTCAGCATCTAAAGCTTTTTGTACCTCCTGAACTTTTAAATCTTGTGAAGTCAACTTTCCAAAGGGTAATTCAAATACCCATTCCAAATAGGTTTGAATCTGTGCAGAATCACCAGAATCAGGATGCATTCGTGCAAAACGTTCAACTTGTTTTTCTATCTCTTTAAAAGTATTCTCAACAACATACGTTTTAAGTTCTTCTAACTTTTTTCGAAATTCTTCTAACTCTTCTTCTCTTCCTGCATCTACACCTAACTCTTTATTAATCTCTTTAATTTGCTCTTTTAAAAAGTACTCTTTATTAGTCTGTTCAATCTTAGTATGAACCTTTGAACGTATCTCTTGTTCAACTTTAGCAGATTTAATCTCAGATGCAATAATATCAATCACCTTAAGGAGACGTTGCTCAATGTCATCATGAGCATAAAGTTCATACGCCTTAGTTTTAGAAAGCTTTAATAAAGAAGAGACCAAATCTACAATCCGATATGGCTCATCTGTTTCATGAATAGTTTTAATTAAATCAGAGGGGATACTATTGTTTATTTTTGAAAATATTTTGATTTTTTCATTTAATATTTCTACTAAAGCAGCAACTTTTAATTCATCATAATTTTTATTTTCAAGTAAATGGACAACAGAACTTTGAAATAATATATCATCAATGTTGACATTATTTAATGAACCAACAAGTTCACCTCTCGCCATACCTTGAAACAGTATTTTTACACGTCCATCAGGAATATTAACTTTACGCATAATCGAACCAATAACACCAATACGATGAATGTCATCTTCTTCTCTTGAACCTTCAAAGCCCTCTTTTGTTGTTGTCAATAAAATAAGTGAATTCTTCTCCATTGCATAAGTAACAGCTTCAATATCTTCTTTTTTAGTTAAAAAAATTGGAGAAATCATAAAAGGGTAAAGAAAAAGATTATCTTCTATTACCACAGGTATTTCAGTAGGAAATGGGTCATAATTACTTAACTGCATCTATCTCTTTCATTTTTATTTCAAAATAGCATCAATAATGCCAATTTCAGGTGCTTTAATATCTGCCATATTTAAAGGTGAATGAGCATTTTTATTTTTATAAATTTCTGCTGCTTTTTCCTTACCTAATCTACTATAGAGACTTGCAATGTTTTCATGCAATAAATATTGAGACATATGTAAACGCACTTTAACCGTAGAGACTACAGGTAAATAAATAGAATTAGGATAAGCTTGAACAAACTTATCTACCTCATCTAAAGTATCAATCATTAATTTTTGCTCTTTATTGACATCTTTAATCCCTAAAAATGCTGCTTTTATTTTTAAAAATTTTGCCTGTTCTATCTTTGCACCAATTGCATACTTTTTTAAATATTCATCCAAATAATAATCTGCCATAATATAGGCTTGGTCTTTCATATGTGCATTAGCAAGTATCATAGTAGCTGTAGGAAGTAATGGTGAGCGTGGATGTTCACTTTTAAGTGAAATATAAAGATTATCTGCTTTATCTAAATTAACTGTAGCAATCTCTTTAATAATATCTTCATACCAAACTAATGCTGGTTTATCATATTCGTTAACTGCATCTTTATCAGAACATGCTAAAAAGAGTAGTACAGTTATAGAGACTACAAATATTTGTTTAATATCCATTATGAACCTTATATCTAATTTTAAAAAATATAATACCTCAAAGTCTATTATAGATGGCTATATTCATCACTTAAATAGTTAAACATAAATTAAAAATTAAACTATAAATCTATATTTTAATTTTAAAAATGATATTATGTGATTAAATTAATTTATGGTGATCCTATTATGTTTAAAACTTTTATAAAACTATTTCTATTATTGACTTTCTCTTTGTCAGATTTTTTATATGCTGATGAAGCTACTACTTACATAACTATTTCAAATGCTTCAGCCAATGAATCAACAGGAAAGATGACTTTTACCGTTACTATTGATGCTCTTCCTCTTTCTTTTTTTTCTCCTGTACGAATTGGTTTTGAAACCATAGATGGAACAGCTAAGGTAGTGAACAATGACTATATAGCTAAAGATAGTGCAGACATGTTTACTCCTGCAATATGGTTTTTTAGTAATTCAGGTACAACATCGAAAACTATAGAAATTGATATTTTAGATGATGCTATTTATGAAACTGATGAATATTTTTATGTACAAATTAGTACAAATACCAGTGGTTATGCTGTTTCAGGAACGGGAAAAGCTGTAGGAACAATAATTAATGATGATGCACAACCCTTTAAACTTGATAGATTTTATAATAAAAGTGTTACAGAAACAGATGATGACCAACCCATTCAAGTAACTGCCTATTTTAATCAAAATACGCCATCTGCATTAACCCTAACCTACCATACTGAAGATGCTTCTGCTTCCTCAGGTAGTGATTATGTCGGTATAACAGATACTATTAATGTTCCAGCTGGTGTTAATAGTGTGCCTATTCCTGTAACCATTAAAGGAGATTTTACTCCTGAAGTTAGTAAAAATTTTAAAATCATTATTGATTCTATTTCTGTAGGAACAGTTACCGATAGTGAAGCTATCGTAACTATTAATGATGATGATGCCATAAAAGTTGATGTTTCGTGTAATGATTCTAATGAGGGAAACAATGGTGATAGTAATAATATTCAATGTAAAATCTATTTAACAAAAGATTTCCCTATAGGAGAACCAAGTTTTACGGTTGACTATACTTCACAAGATGGTTCTTCTACGTCTGCAACAGCAGGAGATGACTACACAACTATTAATAATACCGTTACTTTTCAAGAAGGTGTTAGCGAACATCTTATTAATATTCCAATCATTGGAGATAATGAAGTAGAAGACGATGAAAATGTAAGATTGGTTATTTCTAATAGTTCTTTTATTATTGGTGCTGGTTACTCTGAAGCAGAGATTATCAATGATGATGGAGAATACCCAGGAATGGGCTTTGGTTCAGACATGAGTACTACTGATTTTTATGTTGTTGAGGGAAACAGTTCTCAACGTAATTTAGACTTTACCTTTACCCTTGATGCACCGGCTGTTGCTGGGGCATCTTTTGATTACTATACAGAAGATGTAAATACAGATGAGAGTAATGACTATGTTCCTATTTCAACAACCTATAATATTCCTACAGGAGATAGAAATGTGACTGTCTCCATTAAAGTTAATGGCGATACAAACATAGAAGATAATGAAATTTTCAATCTAAGAATTACAAATGAACAACGCCTTAGAGTCTATGGTCACACAGCTAAAGGTCATATTCTAAATGATGACGGCTCTTACCCTATCATGTCGGTTGACCAAGACACTTGGAGCATTGATGAAGGTGATGTTGGTCAAAAAACTTTAGACTTCACATTTACACTGGATAAACCTGCTTTTCCAAATTCATCTTTTGAGTACTATACTCAGCACATAGATACCAATGGAAGCGATTATATTACTGTTCCTACTACCACGCATGTTTTTTCTGGAGGTGAGACTAATGTTACTATTTCTATCCAAATAAATGGAGATACAAAAATAGAAAATGATGAACGGTTTAATATCTACATTACTAATGAACAGAATTTAAGTACTTCAGGCACACGAAGCCCTGTGGGAATTATTGTTAATGATGATGGTAATTTTTCAAAAGTCTCTATCTCTGCACCCATATTAGAAATTGATGAGGGGAATACTAGTGATACGAATCTTACATTTTTTATTCAACTCGATACCAATACTACAGAAGATAATGTAACAGTTCAATATCGAACTGTAAATGGTTCAGCTGAAGTTATAGACAATGACTATCAAGAAATTCCATTACAAACAGTAACTTTTAATGCAGGTGAATATTTAAAAGAGTTTTCAGTAACAATAAAAGGTGATACAAATATAGAGCCTAATGAAAGCTTTTATATTGAACTTTTAAATCCAAATGGCTTAACACTCTCAACTGAGAACTCTATTGAAATTATAATTTTTAATGATGATGCCCATAGTGAAGACCCTTTTGTTTGTGACTCTAGTATGTACCTCTCTAGTTCCATCAAAAGAGGTTCTGGAGCAAGTGGAAAGATGTGGTTACATAAAATTGATACTACGCAAAATCCTTTTGCATTTAATGTTGTTGATGATGCTGGTGAGACTAAACTTTACAATGCTCTTGCCTATGCCGATAGTGGAGATGTTAACACTAGTAACTATATTTTTGGACTCTATTTTAAAGAACTTCTAAAATTAACAAAAACAGGGAAAGTTATTAGTTTAGGAAATATTACAGGTTTACCTAACTTCTTAAGCACAAAACAACTCTTTGCAGGTGCCATTTATGGTGATGAATACTACGTGTCGGGTCCAGGTCAAAATTATGATAAAATTTTTAAAATTAAGCTTTCAGATAAAACGGTTAGTGATATTAATTTAAGTAGAGCCATTTCACTACTAGACTTCTCTTTTACTCCTGATGGTAAATACTTACATGGGATTATTGATGGGGGAGAACTTGTCAAAATTGATGTGCTTACAGGAGTGGTTACAGCTATTGGTTCAGCCCATACAGGCTATCAGTTTGACTCTACTTTTTCAGATAAAAATGGTCGTTTCTTCGCTAATGACAGTAAAGGAAATGGTTTCTTTGAATTTGATTTAACAACGGGTAATAAACTCTTTTTATCTAATTCTCAACAAGCCTCATTTAATGATGGAGCAAACTGTTTACAAGCTGCTTTAATATTTAATGATTATGGAGATGCCCCTAGTTCTTATGGTTCGCCTAAACATAACATTGCTAATGGAATTTTCATGGGAAGTGAAATTGACCATGATATTAACCCTTTTGATAGCATAAATGCTGATGGTGATGATAGTAATGGAGTTGATGATGAAGATGGTATTACTTTTGTAGATGGTAGTGATATTAATGGTTCATATTTTGACGTAAATGGAACACAAGAACTAAATATTACTGTTTCTAAAGATGGTTATTTAAATGCATGGCTTGACTTTGGAATTGATGGTAATTTTGTTGGTGATAAAATCATTACAGCACAAGCACTCACAGCTGGTACGCATACTATTTCATTTAATATCCCTTCTACTGTGACTAAAAACCAACTAACCTATATACGATTTAGATACTCATCAACTGCTAATCTTGATTTTGAAGAGAGTGCCATAGATGGAGAAGTTGAAGATTATGCTATTAAGTTTGGGTCTGCTTCTCAACCATTAAGAGGAAAATTTAATATTGAACGAACCAATAGTGGAAGCGAGACTATCAATAGTGTTGAGCGTAATGCTTGGTATACACAAATAGTAGGTCGAGACTTTGACTACTCTATTGTTTTTTATGAAGAAGATATGTCTGCAGAAAAAGAGATAGACAATATAAGTATAAAAGTAGAATTAGTAGACATGGACACAAATACAACACTCTATCAACGTTCTGCCCATATTTTAGACAATCCTCTTTTAAAAAGAATTGATGTCACAATTCCTGCAGAAGATTTACAAGCACTTCCTGCTACAAAGAATGCAAGATTTGCCATAAGCTATGGTGTTGATACAAATGGAAATATTATTCAAGCAGATTGTCTTAGTACCCCCTCTTTATGTCCTCTAATACGTAGAGATTACGCTTTAGATAATTTTTCAATTCGTCCAGAAAAGTTTTACGTAAGTATTGCTGATGGTGCACAAGAAAGAGTTAACTCCAATACTCCTACTCCTATCAACTTTGCTGCTGGATATGATGACTACAACTTAAGTGTAAAAGCAACAAAATATATTATAAACTATCCTGCTTTTGTTGCTGCAGAAGGATACGATGCTACAGTAAATAGAAATCTAAAATTTAACACTGTTGGTACTTGCCGTAATAACAGTGACCAAAATAAAAGTATTACTTTAAACAATGGAATTTATAGAGATAGTAATTTTTCTAATCCTTATGTGGGAGAATATCAATTTAATATTATAGAAGACAGTACATGGACAACTGTTGACCAAAATGGTAGAGATTGTATAAGTAACGATGCTTCAACATCTTCAGATTTTAATAGCCCTTCAGGCTGTAATATTTCACAAATTAGTGACATAAATGTTTACTTTCAACCTGATCATTTTGAAGTAAATCTTCTCTTAGAAACCTTACCAGATAGTGGTCATCCAGATTTTATCTATATGTCTGAACTCAATAATAACTATCATAATGTTGCTGTACAGTTCACAGGAGAAGTTCTAGCCAAAAATGAGAATAATCGAACAACTGAAAACTTTACGACTGGCTGTGTCGCAAAAGATATTCAGTTAGATCTAAATGCTACTAGTCTATCTATTGAAGGGACTAACCAACAAATACAAACTATCCTAGGCACTAATGTTAATTTTTCTAGATATATTAATTACAATTCAAGCTCTAGTAACCCAACTAGTGAACTAAATCAAGCCTTAAATACTCTTAATGGTTCAATTACCATTACCCCAGACAAGTTTTTAGATGAAAAAAATGGAACGGTAGAACTTGATATGAGATACAACTTAAATAAACACTTAAGTGAACCTATTAATCCTATTGAAATAACATTCAATAGTATCGAAGTAAGTTCAAATGATGCGAACTCTAAAGCTTATGATAAAATCAATATTATATCGAATATACACACACCAAGTGGGTTTACTAACTTTTCAAACAATGTTAAAAACTTTTACTTTGCAAAAGTAGTCTCGAAGTTCAATGAGTATCCTGCAGTAAATATAAGTAATGATCCTCTTATTAGGACTCCTTTACATGTTGTCTTTTTCTGTAAAACAAATATTCAAAACTATTGTGAAGACAGAAATGTATTAACTAACAGTAATGCTTTAGGAACAACAAAAGATCAAGATGGATGGCATCTTTCTAGTAATCATAATGGACAATTAGATGGTAATGTTACAGGACTCATAGATAATCCAGATCAACTTAGCATTAGAGAAAATGGGAATCTTATAGTAGGAGTAAATAATAATATTATGCTAGATCAAGGATCAAATGATATGGTTATGCCTCAATTTAATAACTGTGTTAATCCTAGTTCAATTATTACAATTAATACTAACCCTGTTTTAGAGTTTCATCCCTCAGAATATACACTAAAATGTATTAATGCAAAAGGTTCTTGGACAGGTGTTGGTAAAACTGGTCACCTTCTAGAAATAACCCCTCAAACTACTTCATCTAGCAAAATGAATTGGTAATAAAAGGAGTAAGTAATTTATGTTTTAATATTTTAAATTATTATTAATAAATTAATTTATATTTAAATTTTATGTATTTTTTAATATTTTAAACCTTGCTACAGTAGAGTTTTTATATTATATTATTAATTATATATTAATAATAGGATTTAAATAATGATATTAATAAGATTTTTATTTTTGCTAACTCTTCTCTTCTCACTTTCTTTTTCAAAAGGTGAAGTTTCTAAAATTTTTGCACATAAAGAAGCAGCTACTAGTGCTATTTATACGGCTAAGGGTCATCAACATAAGTGGGGTCAAGGAGAAAACATTGTTATTGATGCATTTGAATATAATAACCATCGTTATAATTATGTCTCAGATGCACCTATTGTTAAAATCAGAAGGGTTAATAATGTGAATGCTACAGGAGAACCTTGTGGTCTCTTTGCTGAAAAATTTAATGGCAACAATCGTCAAATGGCAGCTTCTTTTCCAAATACAAATGGGAACTGTGACATGGCAAAGGTTATGGGTGGACGTATTATTAATGTTGGTGCTTTAGATGTTTTTAGAAATGTAGGACACACAGCTAAAAATGTGGAAAGGGTTGACTTTATTTCGCCACAAGGAATTACTGCTCCATCAAATGTAAATGACCTTTCAAAAGCAGGACATGTTGTTACTGAAAAATCTGGAAATAATTATATTCAAATTGCTGCTATTCTAAGTATTGATGCAAATAATAATCCTACCTCTTTTGGTCCCTTAGTTATGGTGCATAAAAATTATGATAATGCTTCAAACATTCGCTATGGAATGACAAACATATACTTTCCCGATGATACAAGTATATATCATCAAAACCTAGGGTTCTATGTGGATAATACTTCAGGAGAGCAAGGAAAACCTTGGTACATTCAAACAACCAATGAAGCTTTAGGAATGGCATTTGTCACGCTTGAAGACTTAGGTGTATCTCATAATCAAACCTATTATGGCTTTTCTTATTTTGGACGTGATGTTAGTAGAGCTAACGATGTATTAACTGACATTTCAACGTATCCAAGAAACACAGGAGGAGATACAGCTGACCCTTATGGTGGGGTTGCTTCTTATTTTGTTGATGAAGAGCTACAACTACCTATTAGCTGTCAAAATTCAGCCTTTATGTTTCATGATGTACCAACCGAAGTAAGTCTTTTAAATCTCACAACAGGTATAATGAGTCTTCATAATAGTACACTTAGTACTAATAAATTAAATGCAGCAGGTTACAATAAAAAAGATAATTTTATTTGGGGATACGACCAGATAAAAAGAGATGGAACACTTTTACGTATAGGAAAAGATAGTGATGGCTCTTATGTTAGTAAAGAGTTTAAAGTTCCTAGTTTAAATGGTTTCTCTTCTTACAGTGCCGATATTGATGACAATGGACATATGTACTTAAAAGAAGGTGGTAAAAATAATTTAAATGTCATAGTCATTGATTTAGACCCTAATTCAGCCAATTATCTTACACAAATACGTGACTTTCATCTAACACAAAAGTTAGATATTCATGATTGGGCATTTAATCCAGTTGATGATTTTTTATATGCTATAACCAAAGGTGATAGTAAACTCTATAGAATTAATCCAACTAATGGAACAGTAACTTTTAAGGGTGATACAGGAATTAATAAGAGTGGACAATATGGTGCTTCTTTTTTTGATAAACATGGATTTTTCTATGTCTATAATAATCAAGGAGGTATTTATCAAATTGATGTACAAAACTCTGCTGAAGCAGTTCTATTTTCAAATACAGATGCTGTAAATAAAAATGATGGGGCAATGTGTTCTGATGTTGAGGTAATTCAACCTCCAAAACTTTACATTTCAAATGAAGAGATTGAAGAGGGAAATTCAGGAACAAAAAACCTAGAATTTACTGTGGCTTTAGATAAAAACAGTAATTCAAATGTAACATTTGACTACCAAGTTTTTGATGGAGATAGCAATACAGTAATAAAAAATGCTACAGCACCAAGTGACCATACAAATATTTCAGGTTCTGCAACATTAAGTGGAGATACTCAAACCTATACAATTCTAGTTCCAATCATCGGTGATGAAGTAGTTGAAGATGATGAGAAATTTAAAATAGTTATTTCTAACATTCAAGGAGCTATTGTTGGGAATGCAACAGCTACAGGAACAATTCTAAATGACGACTCAGCCATCTCTTGGGGAACACCTACAGATTTAGATGAAGATAATGATGGAATTTTAGATGAAATTGAATTTGGAGACTATCCTAATTTGGTTCAGAACCCTTCATTTGAAACTGATGACTGCATGGATGCTACACGATTTCCTAATGCTTTTACAGGTAGAGATGGTACATTTTTAGGAGACGATTACAATAACAATCAAATAGCAAACTGGAACTATACATCAAACATAGATTGTTGGGTAGAAGGTAACTCTTTTGCACTTACTGACTATGGAACACAATATATTGACCTGCAAGGAAATTTAAAAGTTTATGGCAGTGGTTCAGAAAAAATAGTAGCTCAAAACCATTTAACCCAAACCATTACAACTATTCCTGGTAAAACTTATAGATTTTCATTTTGGTGGGGTGAAGATGTAGGACATAAGGTAGGTGAACCAATTGTCTTTACCATGAAAGTAATTGATGCTACTAATAACACTATGCTTTCAAATGAAACATTAAGAGAAACAGCAGGTGGACGAGAGCAGTTTGAATATGCTGGACCAAACACTTGGTACAACTATGAAGCATTTTTTGTAGCAACTTCTAGTGAGACAAAATTAGACTTCTCAGCAACACCACCTGCAGGAAACCTTTCTGCAGGTGCTGACATTGACATGGTTTCAGTGAAAGAGGTAGCTGACCACGACGAAGATGGTGTTCCTGACTTTTTAGACTTAGACTCAGATAATGATGGAATTCCTGATAATATTGAGGCTCAAAGTACACAAAATTACATTAAACCAAATAAAGTATTTGATGCCAATGGTGTTGATACTGCCTATACAAGTGGTCTAATTCCTGTAGATACAGATGGAGATGCTACAGCTGATTATCTTGATTTAGATTCAGATGATGATGGTATTTTTGATATTGAAGAGTCTGGACTTGGAAATAATGATGCTGATGGTGATGGAAGAACCAATGCACCTATTGGTGTAAATGGTTTAGATAACTCTGCAACGCATGAACATAACGATACTCTAACAGATGTTAATGGTATGGCGTATGAGAACAGCCAATTTAAACTTCAAGATACCGACAATGACACCTCTTTAAATGGTTCAAGTGCTACTCCAATGGGTGTTGATTTTGATTATAGAGATAATGTTATCACAAGTAATGTAACTGACCTAGACCAAGATAACGATGGAATTTTAGATAGCATAGAATATGGAAGTTGTTCCGAAGGGATTCAGACCCTAATGAGTTTTGACGACTTTGGAACAGGTGGAAGAACAACAACCCCTTATACTACCTACTGTTATGAAGATGGAAGTGGTAGCGATATTAGTTGTCAAGTCGATAAAGGCATTACCTATTGGGAAGGAAATAGCAATGTTAATGATGGAGAATATGCCATTGTACAACATCCAAACCCTGATGCTTCTAGCTTTGGAACATGGAGTCAAATAGGTGACCATACAGGCAATGATGCTGGGCGTATGATGGTGGTGAATGCTTCACTGCAACCTGATGAATTTTATAGACGTACCTATTCGGTAATTCCACGTGCTAACATGACAGTTGACTTATGGATTTTAAATGTTGTAAAAGCAGGGAGTAATATTATTCTTCCTAATATTTCGTTTAAACTTGAAAACATGAATGGGGAGCAAGTTGGTGAAATTATTAATACAGGTGACATTCCAGAAAATAGTGTTTGGAATCATTATACCCTTTCAATTAACCCTGAAGGCAATAGCCAAATTCAAGTTGTTCTAGCAAATAATGCCCCAGGTGGTGGAGGAAATGACCTTGCCCTTGATGACATTAGAATTCGACAAACTTTTTGTGACAATGATGGTGATGGTATTGCTGATTACTTAGACTTAGATTCAGACAACGATGGAATTCCTGATAATATTGAGGCTCAGAGTACACAAAACTATATTAAACCGAATAAAGTTTTTAATGATGCTGGGGTAGACACTGCTTATGCAAACTTACTAAATGGTGGTCTAACTCCTGTAGATACAGATGGTGATGGTACGGCTGATTATCTTGATTTAGATTCTGATGATGATGGTATTTTTGATATTGAAGAGTCTGGACTTGGAAATAACGATTCAGATAATGATGGTAGAACCAATGAAGAGGTTGGAGAGAACGGCTTAGACAATTCAAATACACATGAACAAGATGATAGCATAGATGATGTTAATGGTATGGCGTATGAAAATTCAATTTTTACATTAAAAGATAGTGATAATGATACCCAAGCTGATGGTTCAAATGCTACTCCTATGAGTGTCGATTTCAACTATAGAGATAATAATAGTTTTAATCTGATTAATCTTGTTGCAGAGTATCGTTTTGATGAATGTTATTGGAATGGAACAGAAGGTGAAGTGAAAGACAGTAGTGGAAATAATTTACATGGTACAGCCAAAGGTAATGCAAATACAGCTGAAGATGGGGAAATTGGTCGTACTGCTTATTTTGATGGGGACAATGATTTTGTTGAAATACCAAATAATGAAAAAATTCAACTTAACGCTGATGCCTCATGGTCACTATGGATAAACCCAGAAGATATTACAAAAGGTAGACAAGGTCTCCTCTTTAAGCATTACAATAATGAGTTTGAACTTATTATGGAACCTAATGGGTATATTAGCTTTTATCATGGTGATGGTGCATGGGAAGAGATGATTGAACCAAGAAATGCAAGGGTAATACAAGGACAATGGAACCATGTTGTAATAACTCGTGACAACTCAACTAAAACATTAGCTTGGTACATCAATAGTCAAAAAATAGGTACATATACTTATACAAAAGAACCTTTGGTTAGTAATAAAATATTAACGATAGGTGTAAGAAATAGTTATAAAGCTTATGGATTTAAAGGTAAAATTGATGAAGTAAAACTTTTTAATTCAACCCTTTCAGATGAAACTATTCAAAAAATATATGAAAATGAAAATGCTGGTAAAAATTGGAATGCTCTTACTGATGAAGCACCTAGAGAAGCAGAAGGTTGTATAGTACCACCAAGAGTTAGTATTGATGATATTACTAAAAAAGAAGGAGATAGTGGAACAACCGAGTTTACATTTGTTGTTTCTTTAGATTCATCTTCTCCAATGGCAACCAATGTTTCTTATAATCTAAGTGATGGTACAGCCATAGTTATTGATGATTATTTAGAGCAAAATGGGTTAATTACCTTTAATGCTGGAGAGACACAAAAAACTATTACAGTAGAAGTTGTAGGTGATAAACTTATAGAAGATAATGAAGACTTTTATGTAAACCTTACACTACCCTCAACACTTATTTTTGAGGATGACCAAGGAGTAGGAACAATTATCAATGATGATGCACCCAAACTTAGTATTGAGCGAACCAATAGTAATACTGTAAATAATGATACTGAAGAAAATAGAAAATCATTTTATACCCAAATTTCAGGACGAGATTTTAACTATGCTATTGTCTCTTATGAAGAAAAGAACCTCTATGCCATAGAAGATATAACCGTAAAAATTGAATTAATAGATAAAAATAGTACAACAATACATGATGTTATTTATGGAACAACTTATCTATATCTTTCAGATGAGCGTTCAAGATTTAATCAAACAGCGATTGATGATTTAGCAATTCAACGTGCAACGAGAAACGCTATTTTTAAAATTTCTTATTTATTAGATGAGAATGGTACATTAATACATGGACAATATAACAATGAAGCTGACTATAATACAAAGAAATATACTAATAACAACCAAGAGACTTATGGGTATTCAGATAATTTTGCCATAAGACCTGCTAGTTATCGTATTAATATTATGGATAAAGATGAAAATAACAATACAGTTAGTTATCGTATTAATAATCAAGATATTAATACACCTCTTAACCTAGTAGCAGAACATGACTATAAAGTAGAAATCATTGCAACAAAATATAATAGTCAGAATAGAGCTTTAAACTATGGACAGATAGAGTATGAAGAGTTAAATGCTTCTTTAGTATTTGAAGATAAAATAGCTTGTAATGATACTAATGAGCATAAATTAAACTATAAATTTATAGATGGAAACGTCACTAAACCTTTTTCTCATGATAATAATGGAGCATATAGGTTAACTATCTTAGATAACAATTGGACAGCAATAGATATGAACGGAGGATGTATTTTAGATGATGCTTCTATTTCTGTAGATGGGAACAGTAAATCAGGATGTAACATTAGTTCTAATTTAGATAGCACTCATCATGATATAGAGTTAAAGTTTCACCCATATATTTTTGATATAAATAACACTTTATCAAATATTCACAACAATAAAGATTACCTTTATATGAGTGATTTAAATACATCAACAGCGATGGCTGTACAGTTAGATAGTATTATTAAAGCCTTAGGGGAAAAAGGTAAAGTATTGAGTAACTTTACAACAAGTTGTATAGAAGATGATATTAGCCTACCTTTAGGTTTAAACTTTTCATTCCTCTCAGATGAAGGAGAATCAAACCGAACAGAATATACGATTCCAAAGACAATAAAAAATAGTATATCAAAAGAAAGAACTAAAATAATACCTCAACAAATTGTACAATTTAATACTAAAATAAATCAAGCTAATGAAAGTACAATTAATAGTAATACAGTTACTCCCTTAAGTGACCTTAATATTTCTAGAGAATTTTTAGATGAGAATAATGGAACTATGAGTGTAAGTATCTTATATAACATAGAAAGATTTTTTAATGAACCTTCAAATCCTATAAAAGTAAACTTTGTTTCTTTAGATTTAAATGTAAGTAAGTTTGAAGCAAAGCGAGAAGGAGAAAATAAGATACCTAAAGCTTCAGGAGAAATTAATAAAACAAAAGTTTTTTATTTTGCAAGAGTTGCATCGTATCTAGAGCATTATCCAGAGACTAACAAAAATAGTATTAACACTCCTCTTTTTGTAGAAGTTTATTGTCGAACCAATGATATCACCCAAGATTGGTGTAGAGAAACTATGCAACTTGATGAACATAATATAACTGAAAATGGTCTAAAAACTTCTAATGGTTGGTATCTGGCTACAGAGCATGACTCAACAACAGAAGGAGTAGTTTCAAACCTTGAAAGTAATACAACAAAAATCACAACTAACTATATAGAGGTTAATGGAGATATGAACGAAATTAAAACATCACATGTAGCTGATAAAATAACTGAAAAAGTTACAGCAGAAATTCAAATAACTACAAATGAATGGCTAAAGTTTAAACTAAATCCTTCCTATTTTGTTACCATGACACCTGTAGGAGGCATGACAGGAATTTCACCTAATGCTGATGGGGATATAGGTTATAACCTTATGAGAGACAATAATGGAAGTCTTAATGGGATGATTGAGCATAATGGAAAAATAGCATGGTAAGAAAAATTAAAAAAAAGAATGGTATAGCTATGATAGAACTGATATTTGCACTTGTTGTCATGGGTATTGTATTAATGTCAGCACCCATGCTCATACAACAGTCAATTAAAAGTTCTAATGTTGCACTACAACAAGAGGCTATTGTAGCAGCTGCATCTCAAACAGCTATTGTATTATCAATGCATTGGGATGAAAATAATACACAATCAGGAGCATCAGCCATTTTAAATACTGGAGGAGCTTCTAGTAGTGGGACTACTGGTTCTGGTAATCACAATAACCACCATAATAACAATAACTCTCATCATACTTCTTTTCAACCTATTGGACTTGATGGAGTATTTGGACGAACGACAAGTAATGGGGTTAGTTCTTTAACACCATCCATAAATTTTGGAGCAGATGATGTAAATGAATCCAATGACCATACAAAATTTGATGATGTTGATGATTACGATGGTTCAACTTTTGGATTAATGCTTTTTAATACCGAAAGTACTACTGCTGATGTAGGAGAGTATGTTGATACAAATATTAATATTAATACTAATGTTCGATATACACAAGACAATAATGTATCAGATGATATTCCAGCAGGAACTCTTTTTAGTAATATTAAAGCAATAAGCGTCAATTTAACATCTAATACAGTTAATACACCTGAATTAGAAAAAAACATTACATTTGAAGCATTCTCTTGTAATATAGGTACTTACTCAATTAGTGGAAGAGAATTACCATAATGAGAAAAGCTTTTTCAATGATAGAACTTATTTTTGTGATAGTTATTTTAGGTATTGTAGCCTCTATCTCATCACAAATCATTGTTCAAGTCTATGAGAACTACATTACCCAACGAGCTGTTTATAATGTCAGTACTAAAACAGAGTTAGCTATCAATCAAATTGTTAACCATTTAAGCTACAGTATCATCAATTCAGCCATTGCAAAAGATCCTAACAATCCTGCGAACTTTAAATTACTAACAGCACTTGACCTTGCTAATGATGCTGATTTAACTATTTTAGAATGGATAGGTTACGATAATGATAGCTTTGCAGCAGATACAACTCCTTATTGGAGTGGTATAGCTAATTATGAAACGGCTACAAAAAGTTTCTTTGATACTCCTGGCTCACAGTTAGGTAATGCCGATACAATTATTAAAAATTTATCCAATCAAGAGGTTGGACTTACAGGTTCTGGATTTCAAAGACCAGCTGTCATCTTTCAGCCTAGAACAGGAGAAGGTGATATAGTTAATGGGTCATGCATGGGTCTAGTTAATAATAATAGAAATTGCATCTATGCAGTATCAGAAAATAATGCAACAGGTTTTTCATTTCAAGATACCATTAAAGCTAAAGTTATAAGTGAACGCTACAAGTTAGCATGGTCTGCTTATGCTTTAGTACCCAAAGATCCAGATGGAGATGGACTTTATGACTTGGATCTACATTACAATTATCAACCATGGTTAGGTGAAACCTATAATGGTCAGTCCACAGTTAAAACGCTTATTAAAAATATCTCTGTTTTCAAATTCAGTCAAAGTGGTGGTATCATACAACTAAAACTATGTGCTACAGAAAATATTGGACAAGCTTTTAATATTAGTACTTGTAAGGAAAAGGCGATAATACGATGATGAACCATCAAAATAAAAAAGCATTTGCCATGATGACAGCGATTGCTGTTATTGTAATTATGGCAACTGTTACAGCTCTTATTATGAATGTCACAGGAAAAACGATTAAAGAGACAACACAACAGTATCAAAAAGAACAAGCAGCACTTTTAGCAAAAAGCTATACTGAGTTGGCTGTATTTAACGTACTCAACACCAATAAAAATACATGTCTCACAACTTTTACTGACCATTTTGGTGATGCCACTAGTGGCTATGACATTCTAATAAACATCAAATATTTAGGAAATGATAGACTACTTGATGGTTGCACTCAAACCATTTTAGCCAATGGTACTGTAGGAACAGCATCAGATGCTACAAATACAGCAACATGGACAAATGATTTAGCCAGTGGGATTGATAGAACAATTTCATTGGTTGTTGATACCTATATTACCTATAAAGATTTTGATGATTCCAATAGCGATAGAAACATTACTTTTCACAGAAGAACACTACAAAAACTATAAGTTATAATTATAATAATCTATATTAATCAGAACTATTTATTTCTGATTTATTTTAGTTTGATTAACTCTTTGTTAACTATTGAAGAGTACAATTAACTTAACTTAAAAGATAAACTTTTAAAAGTTTATCCTGAAAGTCATTACAATATAAAAGGATAAATTATGAGTAAAAATATAGTAGGAAGACATTATGACCTATCAGAATCTATTCGAACCCATATCGCAGATAGCCTTGATGCCTTAGATAAATACAACTTAAATATTATCTCCTCTAATACCATTATTACAGCTGACAATAAAACAAAGAAAAATGTATCAGTTGAACTTGTCCTCAATCTAAAAGACAAAAATACTATTGTCATTACCCAAAGTGACAAAGATGTATATGCAGCAGCAGATACTGCATTTTCAAGAGCTGAAAAAGCTTTAAGAAGACATGCAGACAAAATTAAAAATCATAAAATTATGTCATTTAAAGACTTGGGTGATGAAGCAGAAGCAGTCCTAGAAATGGATACAGAAGAAATTGAGCTTGTACCTATGGACTTAGAACTTCATAAACCACTAGATTTTGAAGAAGCCATTGAAGCATTGAAAGCTGAAAATAAACGACAATTTATTGTATTTAATGACCATGATGGTCTAATGAGAGTTATGTATAAAAGAGCCGATGGGAAGTTTGGTCTTTATTAATAATTGGTCGGTAAATCCGACCTTACTTTCAAATTAGCCTACTTTTAGCAATAGCAACAATATGTTCATCTTCTGCTAAATTTAACCACTTAAACTGTAATCCACTTTGAATCGTACCATCTAAAATATCTCCTGAATTTCTAAATTGTAAATCCAGTTTTGCAATTTCAAACCCACTCTTCGTTTGTGTAAATGCCTCTAAGCGATGGTTCTTTTTATTGTTCGTAAATAAATAACAATAACTCTTCAAACCCAAACGCCCCACTCTACCACGTAATTGATGAAGTGTTGCCAAACCTAATCGTTCTGCCCCTACAATCACAATAAGCGTAAGTCTTGGTAACGAAATACCTACTTCAACCACCGTAGTGGCTAAAAGAATCTCTCCTTTATCTCTAAATTCATATAAAACTTTTTCTTTATGCTTATCTTTTCCATGGGTTACATAGACATTGTTAAATTTTTTTTCCCAAAACCCTCGTCCCTCTTCCAGTGACTGATAAGGTATCTCTTTACTCTCTTCTACCAAAGGATAAACAATAAGTACTTGCTGTTCTTGAGCCAGTACAGCTTTAATATCTTCTAAAATTTCAGAAAAATCTTCTTTGGCTACCACACGTGTTGTAATATCTTTTTCAAAAGGGGTAGAGGTAATAAGACTCACATCAATAAGCTCTGACTGCATCATGGCTTGGGTTCGTGGAATTGGTGTCGCTGAAAACTGTAAATAGTGGGGTTTTTTATCTTCATTAGCCATCATGGCTTCAAGTAAGGCTCTTTGTTTTGTTCCAAAACGGTGCTGTTCATCAACCATTACCAATGAAGCTTTAGGCATGTCATCTTTAAAAAGTATGGCATGTGTCCCTATGATAAAATCAGCACTCAAATAGTCACCCTCATTTTTCCCCTGCATTACTAAAGCAATATTTATCTCTTTAGGTAAATGTTTACTCGCTTCCTCATAAAGCTGAATCGCTAATAGTGACGTAGGAGCCATTAAAATACTTTTAGAGGGATACGCCATAACAGCAGCGGTTAAGATAACCATTGTTTTACCTGAGCCTACATCGCCTATGACCAAACGTTTTGCTGCTTTATCTTCTCGTTTTAAATCTTCTTGAACTTCATCAATAACAAATTCTTGTTCTTTAGTTAACTCAAAAGGCAAACTCTTTATAAATGTTGTGAACTCTCCACTCAAAGCTTCTATTGCAGGAAAATCTTCTCGTTTTCCTTTTAGTTTTTTCATATGATTAAAGGCTTCTACAAACTTTAAAACCTCTCTATTATAATCTTCTATATCACTTAAAGTTTTAGGGTAGTGTAAACCTAAAATTGTATTTACTTCTAGTTTATTGAGACCCTCATTATACAAACTTTGTTCATTGATATAATATTCAATTAACGAACGTATACTACTTTCTTTTAATACTGTACTATATTTTGGCGTTATTTCTCCAATACGCTTAAGTGACTTAGCTTGATTCATTTGCAAGTAGCCTTTATACTCTTCTACTTTTCCTTGAATATAATGGACTGAGCCTAACGTAAAAAGCTGATGATGATAAGGAGTAACACGAAAGAGCATCGAAGAGAGCCGTTGGTTAAATTGAGGTAACCAAAAAGAGATGCGCAACTTACCATTAACATTGGAAACCTCCTCTACTTTAGCTTCGAAAGTATTTACTTCTCCAATATTAATATATGTTGAAAGAAGACTATTTTTATAAGTAGAGGGAATAAGTAAAGCCAAATCTAAAAGAGAAGTTATTTTTAACTTTTGAAACAACTTTTTAGCTTCTATCATTTAAACCCTTTTTTTATTTTGTTTATTATACATTAAAATATAACAAAACACTTATATCCTTTTCTCTATACTGTTAAGTTATGTAACTTATATTTTTTATAAGTCTTTCTTTTATTCATCAAATTTATCAAAAGTATTTTTTTATTCTAAAATATTCCAACATATAGAGAAAGGGATAAATTATTACTGCAACTATGTCATCTACCCAAACTTTATTTAATATTCTTTACATTGAAGATGATAAGCTAACACGAGAAATTACGGCACATTTACTCAAAAAAATGTGCACCAAACTTATACTTTCTGAAGATGGACTTGATGGGTTTATAAAATTTAAAAGCCACAATATTGACTTAATCATTACTGATTTATCTATGCCAAAAATCAATGGTGTAGAGTTTATTAAAATGATTCGAGATATTGATAATGATGTTCCTATTATTATTATTTCAGTTGATACAAATGGTGAACTACTATGTAATAGTATCAACTATGGAATACAGGGATACATACACAAACCAATTAATCACAAAATTCTACAAACACATATTGAAAACATAAAAAAAGAGAAACAAAATAAAAACCTTATTAAAGAGTATCAAAGTATTACAGATAGCTCTGCTATTATTTCTAAACTGAATAAAGAGGGAATTATTACCTATGTCAATGAAACATTTTGTAATATATCTGGGTTTACAAAACAAGAACTCATAGGACAACCTCACCAATTAATCAATACTGAAGAAAGCAACTCTTTTGCAATTACTAAACTATGGACAGGGGTTCTCAAGCATAAAAATAAATCAGGTGAGCTTTACTATCTTAAAACAACCATTCAACCTCTTATTAATGATGAAGGTGAAATTGAACAGTATATTACCCTAGCCATACCAGTAACAGATATTATTCACCATGAAGAACAGTTAAATGATTACCTGAAACAACATAATGAATCGGTAATTCTTTTAGTAAAAATAGAAGAATTTAAATACCTTAATCGTTCATTTACAAAAAAAATCACTAAAAGCCTACAAAATATTTTCACCAAAGAACTTTTAAATCATATGCCTCCTCAATGTGGTTTTAACAAAGTTTATTTACTAAATAATGGTGAATTTGCTTTTGTAAAAAAACACGATGAATTTATTGATCAAAATGAGATGATTAAAGTTTTAAAAACTTTTCAAGAAAATGTCAATAAAGCAAACATTCAAATTGGTATTGTCAACTATACACTCTCTATTTTATGCTCACTCGCCTATGGTAAAGATGCACTTGATAATGCCAAGATAGGTTTAAATAAAATTTTAAAAACAAAAGAGGAATTTATTGTCGCAACAAACTTTCTAGAAGAAGTAACCAAAGACTCTAATGAAAAGTTAAATAAATTTAAAATGTTAAGAGAAGCTATAGAATCCTATAATATCGTTTCTCATTTTCAGCCTATCGTTTGTAATCAAACAAAAAAAATAGTTAAATATGAATCTTTAGTTCGACTAATAGATACAGATAACAACACCATTTCTCCCTATCATTTTTTAGAAATTGCTAAAGAAGGAAAATACTATCATACTATTACTTCTATTGTTTTACGTAATTCTTTTCGAGCCCTTTTTAATAGTGACATAGAAATCTCCATAAATCTTTCAGCACTTGATATGGAAGATCAACGAACAAGAGATGAATTTTTTCTTCTTTTAGAAAAATATAAAACAGAAGCCTATCGTATAACCGTTGAAGTTATTGAAGATGAAAAAATTAAAAATGAAAGAAATACACAAAAATTTCTTCAAGAGATTAGAACATATGGTGTCAAAATTGCCTTAGATGATTTTGGTACAGGAGAGTCTAACTTTTCACGCATTCAAGCTTATCAACCTGACTACATTAAAATTGATGGTAGCCTAATACGTAATATTGAACATGATAAGTTTACACAAGATTTAGTTGAGACAATTGTCTATTTTGCAAAAAAACGAAACATACAAACCATTGCTGAATTTGTTGAAAATGAAGAAATTTACCTCATTCTTAAAGAGTTGGGGGTAGACTATTCCCAAGGACACTATTTTGCTAAAGCAGGTGTCCTAAAAGAGTTTATTACTTCTGCTGTCCTGTAACCACAGAAAAAGAGAGTTGAGCTATCTCTTGATGCTTTTTAATAAAGGTATTAATTTCATCAAGAGTAATTGCTTCTATCTTTTTTAAATTTTCAAATGATGAACCTAAAGGTCGATTGGTATAATACTCTTGAAAAGCACGTCCTAACCGTTGAGAAAGTGTCTCATTTCGAAGAGGTTCAGAACCTAATAAAAACTGTTGAGCAGCATTTAACTCTTCTTTACTTACCCCTTTATCTAAAAATGTTTGAACTACCTCTTTTACTGAATCAACAGCCTCGTTTCCTGTCTCTATCTTTGTCTGTAAATAACCAGAAAAATAAGAGTGTGTTTTGTTAATGTTAAAACGACTATAAGCAGAATAAGCCAAACCTTTTTTAACCCTAATCTCTTCCATCATACGCGAACCAAAACCAGAACTTCCTAAAATAAATGAAGCTACTTGTGCCAAATGTCTCTCTTTTGAATCATAAGAAAGATTCAAAGGTGCTCCAAAATAGACATAAGCCTGTTCACTCTTCAAGATTTTTTCTTTCACCTGTTTTTTAGCCAAAGCTTTCATGGTAGGAATCTCTTTAGCTTTAACCTTAGATAAAAGTGTTAAAACACTACTGACAAAAGCTTTAGCCTCTTTTTCAGAAATATCTCCACCCATTACCACAATGGCATTATTTACCCCTAAATGGTCTCCTAAATGCTTATCTATATCTACCAATTTAATACTCTGAACACTTTGAACTGTTCCTTGACTTGGTTTTGATAAAGGTAAATTAGGAAAGAGCATTTTCTTTAATTCTAAAGAAGATATATAGTCAAAATCACTCTCTTTTCTCTTCAATGAACCAATGGTTTGCGTTTTTATTTTAGCTAATACCTCTTCACTATAATTGGGGTCAGTCAATAACTCTTTTAAACGCTCAATGGCATAAGAGAACTCCTCTTTAAGTGAACCAACTTCAATTACTAATGTCTCTTTTCCTGCATGGCTACTTAGTGAAATGGCTCGATTTTCAAGTTTTGTTGCAAACCCTACACTTCCATCTGTTTTTGTGCCTTCATTTAAAAGTGCTGAAGAGAGGTGGACTAAGCCATCTTTTGTATCACTTAGTGTTCCTGAATTTTTAAAAATCAATTGCATTGAAATAATTGGTAAGTTCTTATCTTCTTCAAATATAAATGGTACTTCTGTATTGTTAATTTTTAACTGACTTAGGTTTGCAGCCATTAAAATTCCTTGTGTTATTAGTGTTAATAATATTATTTTTTTCATGTTTTAAAATCGCTCCAAAATCTCATAAGCTGTATTACGTTTAGCAGGGTTTTCCCCAATATCTCTTATTAACGCTATCATCTCATCTTGGTTCATCGAATTTGCAGCTCCTGCAGCTGAGACTACATTCTCTTCCATCATGGTTGAACCTAAATCATTTGCTCCAAACTTCAATGCCATTTGACCAATGTAAGAGCCTTGCGTTACCCAAGAGCTTTGAATGTTTGGTACATTGTCTAAAAAGAGTCGTGCTACAGCTAAATAACGTAAATACTGATTAGGTGTGGTCTTAGAAATGGTTGGTAGTTCACGTTTTAACTGTGTATGGTCACTTTGATACGACCACATAATAAAAGCTCGAAACCCACCTGTTTCATCTTGAAGCTGACGTACATAATCCCAGTGTTCTACAATTTCACGAACCGTCTCAACCGTTCCATACATCATCGTAGCCGTTGACTTTACCCCTAACTTATGTGCTTGTCTATGCACTTCTAACCATTGATCTTTGTCATGCTTTTTAGGAGCTATTATGTCACGAACCCTATCAGACAATATCTCAGCCCCAGCTCCTGGAATAGAGCTTAGTCCCTTGTCTCTAAGTCGTCTTAGTACTTCTGAAATAGAGATTTTAGAACGATTAGCGATGTAATCAATCTCAATAGATGAAAATCCATGAATGGTTACTTGTGGATATTTTTTAGAAATATGCTCTACTAAATCCTCATACCACTCTATTTGAAGTTTTGGATGCACTCCACCTTGAAACAAAATTTGTGTTCCACCAATGGCTAAAAGCTCATCTATCTTTTGGTCAATCTCTTCAAAAGTCAAAATATAGGCATCTTCTTTTTTCTCATGCGTATAAAAAGCACAAAACTTACAGTCAACCCAACAAATATTGGTGTAGTTTATATTTCGGTCAACCACAAAAGTTGTTATTTTCTTAGGGTGAAGTTTTGCTTTCATCTCAGAAGCCATGCGACCTAAAGTTTTTAAATCTGCTTTTTCAATGAGTTCTATTGCTTCATCTACAGTCATTCTTCTGTTCTTTAAGGCACTCATATTGTTATCCTTATTCTGGTTTCTCTTTTGGAACTTCTACCTCTTCAGGTTTTTCAATGTTAGCTGCTTCTTCTTTCCCAACAGCATCCAACACAGCATTAATAAAGTGTGGAGACCTATCATCAGCCAATGCTTTTGCTAACTCAATCGCTTCATTGATGATAATACGTTTATCTATCCCCTCAATCATAATCTCAAAAGTTGCCAAACGCATAATAGCTTTTTCTACTTTACCAATAGAGTTATAATCCCATCCTCTAAGATGCTTTTGAATCTCAGCATCAATAATTTTTAAATTTTCAATTGTTCCATTAAAAAGAGCATGTGAAAACTCTCTTTGTTTGTTTCTAATTTTATCTTCTTCTAAAATAGTATCTGTAAAGGTTGAAATCTCTTCATTACCTAAATCATATGCGTATAAAAGTCCTACTACTGCTGTTCTTGCTTGATGTCTTGTTGCCATATTTTATTCTTACCTTTATTACATTTTTAAATGTATATTACAATTTATTATTTATAAATTGTAATATACATTTCATAGGTTCGATTTTACCGAACCTACGATATTATAAATTTAATTATGCCTCTAAAGCTGTATACAAATTCATAAGTTCAATCAGCCCAGCCATTGCTTCGCCACCTTTGTTACCAGCTTTTGTACCTGCACGTTCAATTGCTTGTTCAATGCTATCAACAGTTAAAACACCAAATGTTGCAGGTTTACCATGTTTCATGGTTACCGATGCCACACCTTTAGTAGCCTCTGCTGAGACGTAATCAAAATGAGGTGTTGCCCCACGAATAACTGCTCCCAAACAACATACAGCATCATATTTTCCAGAAGCCAAAGCCTTGTCTAATGCAAAGGGAACTTCAAATGCCCCAGGTACTAAGATGAGGTCTAAATCATCTGCATTTCCACCATGTCTTGCATAAGTATCTACAGCACCCTCTACCAATCTGTCTGTAATAAAATGGTTAAATCTGGCATTAATAATTGCTACTTTTTTACTCTTGTCAACTTGTAAGTTACCTTCTACTGTTGTCATTGATTTCCTTTAAATAATAATGAGTTGATTATAACCAATTAATCTTTTAGCTCTATTCGATGAAATCGAACCGATGTATATCTATTCTACAATTGATTGTATTGCTTCAATTTGTTTCATTAAAAAATCTAATTTATTGAGTTTAATCATGTTTGGACCATCACTTAACGCAATGCTTGGGTCAAAATGGGTCTCAAAAAAGAAACCATCAACCCCAACAGCTGCTGCTGCTCTACTTAAATAAGGCACTAAAGCCGAATCTCCACCAGAAGTCGCCCCACCAGAGGCTGGTTGTTGTACCGAATGGGTTGCATCAAAAATAACAGGTGCAAACTCTCGCATCTGTTTTAACCCTCTCATATCTACTACTAAGTTTCCATACCCAAAAGAAGAGCCACGCTCTGTCAACCAAACATTATATTTATCAGCATTTTCATAAGAGACAACACCTTCAAAACCACGAGTTTTAAGCACCTTTGCGACAGAGTGTTCCATTGCTTGTGGTGCTAGGAATTGCCCTTTTTTAATGTTAACCACAGCACCTGTTTTTGCAGCAGCTACGAGTAAATCTGTTTGACGACATAAAAAAGCAGGAATTTGTAAAACATCAGCAACTTCAGCAGCTGACTGTGGTTGGCTATAGTCATGAACATCCGTTAAAATCTTATAACCAAACTGCTCTTTAACTTCTTGAAGCATTTTTAAGCCTTCATCGAGCCCAGGTCCTCTAAAAGAATCTAAAGAAGTTCTATTGGCTTTGTCAAAACTCGCTTTAAAATAAAAATCTTTTGTACAATCTTCATGATATTGATTGAGTGACTCTGCAATTTTCATGACTGTATCACGACTCTCTAGTACACATGGACCTGCTATTAATATCATCTCTTACCTTTTTACTTTTCTCGCAGAATTATAACTAAAAATAAGCATATTATTTCAAATTATTTTTAGGATTATATAAGTCCCAATAAGTATCAAGTGCTTCATCAAGCTCTTTATCGGTTAGCTTGGTAACATCTTTAACTGAAAAATTTTTAATAAAAGCACTCCCAATTAAAGATTTTTCCTCAGTAGGATTTTGTAAATACTCTTTAAGAGAGACTTTAAAACTAAGCTCAACACTATAAGTCTTTAAATAGAGCATAAACATTTTCTCTAAAGTTGCTGGTTGATACTGATGACATTTAACACAAACATCTTGATAAATATTACTTGTAGCATTTAAACCTAAGGTCAAAAAAATCAGTATTATCATTTTAGCCATCTATTGTTCCTTTTAAAAAATCTACACGAATGGTTGTCCCCTCATTTAAAACTGAGTCTACATCAATTTGTAAGTCATATTCATTAATAATACTTTTAACGATATTTAGCCCAATTCCAAAACCACCCTCTGAAGAATTAAAACGTGTATAACGTTCAAAAATTTCATTAACTTCTTTAGCTTCAATCCCTATACCTGTATCTTGGACTGAGAGATATGCTTTACGTAAAACAATGTAAATAGTCCCATTTCGTTTGTTATATTTAATGGCATTTGAAATTAAATTATCTAAGACTCGAGCGATTTTAACCCCATCAATAAAAAGTGCTGAATCTTTTAAATCTAATTCAAAAGTAATCTTTTTTGAACCAGCTAAAATAGCAAAGTATTCTACTCTATCAATAATAAGCTGTTTTAAATCTATCCACTCATCTTTTGATTCTCTATTATGGCTTAAAGTCAAGTAGGTTAAATCTTGATAAAGATGAGAAACTGTTTTAGCTGCAATATTAATACGTGCTAGTTTTTTTTCATTTTTTGCACCCATTACACTTTTATCCATCATTTCAACATTAGCTAAAATAGCTGAAATAGGGGTATTTAACTCATGTGTTGTATCTTTAATAAAATCATCTAAAAGAGTAATAGAGTCTCGCATAGGTCGTAAAAAAATACTCACAAAAAAGAACCCAAAAATTGCCAAAATAATTAGGGTGACTGTTCCATAAACAATAATATCTTTTATTACATCATCTTTCCAAGTTAAATCTTCATCTACTTCAATAAAAAGATATTTTGCCCCTAAATAATAGTTATCATCTAAAGTTTTTAGAAAATGTATGGTCTCTTTAACACGATAAATATCTCGACCAAAGTGCCTTGGTTCATGTTTCATAAGTGAGAAAATTTTTTCACCAGAGAGGTCGTGAATAGCAGAACGATATTTATAACTACGAGGATAAATTTTACTTTTAGGGTAACTCTCATTATGAAATTTTTTTAGTGCTTTATATTGTTTATTCGCATATTCAGAGAGTACTATCCGTTGATTTGAAAACATCAATTCTTCTTGACTTTTATAATGCAACATACCCAGAACAACTAAAAGAAGTGTCACCAATGTAATATAAAGTGCTAAGAATCGGAATAGTGAACGTCGTTCACTACTCCGATGTAAACTTGTACCCTTGCTTTTTAATACTAACAATTCTATCCTTGCCTATAATTTTACGAATATTTTTAATATAAGTACGAAGTGCTGTATCACTTGGGTCTTCATCATAATCCCACAACTCTTTATAAATTCTATCATGAGAGAGAACCTCATCGGGTTGTCGTATAAATAATTTAAATAGAGCCGACTCTTTATTCCCCAAAGTCTCAGCCACACCATTGACTAATAATTCATTTGACTTAGTATTATATTCAATCCCATCACCAAGTGATATTAACTCTTTTGCCTCATGAAAAAATCCTCGTCTAAGTAAAGTTTCAACACGAATGGCTAACTCTTTAAGAACAAAAGGTTTTCTTATATAATCATCACAACCCGATTGAAAACCTTTTTCTAAATCATCTACCCCATCTAAGGAGGTAATAAATATAGAGGGTGCAACCACTCCATTTTCACGAGCTTCTTTTAAAAGTGTAAAACCATCAATTCCAGGAGTATTAACATCTAAAAGCAAGAGGTCAAATTTTGACTCATATAATATATCTTGAGCTTCATAGCCATCATAAGTACTCGTTACATCATAGCCTTGCTCTTCTAAAAATTCACTAATCGTTTCATTAAGATTTGCATCATCTTCAAGTAGTAATATTTTTGTATTTGCCATACTAACACTTCCTTATATAAACCGTTTAGCCCATCTAACAAGCTCTTCTTTACTCAATGCACCCGTATTTGTTCCTATCTCTTCACCATCTCTAAACATCAGCATAGTAGGAATACTCTCTATACCATACAATGCACCTAAACCTTGATGCTCTTGGGTATTTACTTTGAGAAACTGTACTTTCAATGACATCTCTTTACTTGCCTCTTCATATGCTGGACTCATTTGAACACAAGGGCCACACCAAGGAGCCCAAAAGTCTACCATAACAGGAATTTCACTATTTACCAAAATATGAAGCATTTCAGCTCTATCTACCTCTAAAGGCTTTTGATTTAACATTGTTTTTTTACAATGTCCACAATTAGCTTTAGCATAACTCTCTTTTTTAGGTATTTTATTTACTTTTCCACAAGAGGGGCAAACAACTTTTACACTCATTTTTTTTCCTTTTGAACATAATGTACCCATTATATCCCATTTAGATTAATGCATTGTCAATAGATTGCAATAATTTTAAAAAGTTATATTATTATTAACTTATGAAAAAAATATTTAAATACCTCTTCTATCTCATCTTATTTCCACTACTCACTATTGGGCTCTATTTTTTCATTGCCTATGTTTTTAAACTATTTCCTAAAAAAATAGCTCAACAAGATATAAATAAAAACGAATCTATCTATATTTTATTTAGTAATATTCATACTGACATACTCTTTAATATTAAAGATATCAACCTTTCAAAATTCCATGAATTTCAAACAAAACAAAGAGGTTATTTAGCTTTTGGTTGGGGAGATAAAGAGGTCTATCTAAATAGCCCTAAGATTTCAGATATCCAACTAACCTCTTCACTAAAAGCATTCTTCCTTAACACTCCTTCACTCATGCACGTTAGTTACATTCCTAATATCTCAAGATATAAAGATATCAAACGAATAAAACTCTCAACAATACAAAAACAACATTTAAAAAATTCTATTCTAAAAAGTTTTAACTTCAAAGGAAAAACTTATCAAGGCTATGGAGGAGAAGATTTTTTTTATGATGCAAATGCTAACTATAATCTTATAAATACTTGTAACACATGGACAGGAGATAAATTAAGAGAGAGCAATATCACAATACCTTACTGGACACCTTTTGTTTGGTCTGTCACTACTGCTTTGCCATAAATTTTAAAATCTCAAAGATAACTCTTTTGGGTGCTTCTTCATTTGGAATATGCCCTACTTTTTCAAAAACTTTCAATTGACTATTTTTTAAATCTCGATGTAATTTATAGGCATTATAGACACGAATCGAGACATCTTCTTTTCCCCACAATATTAAAGTAGGTAGCGTTATCTCTTTATATCGTCGTTGTACCATATCTATGTCCTCAGGAATTAGTTGGTCAACTGTTTCCAAATAGACATATTTAGCAAAAGGCATCGATAAAAAATGGCTTGAGTACTCGACACTTTTATCAGGAATTAAATCATTATTATAAAAAGCATACTTATAGCCCTCTCTTGCCATCCAATCATTTGACATTAAGTGAATACCTAAGTAACCAATAATTGGTTGATTTAAAGTCTTTAACATAGAAGGTAAACCCTGCTTATATGCCATAGAATTAATCAAGATTAATGCATTGATCTTCTCTTTTATAATTTTATCTTTTTGCATTAAAGCCAAAACTAAAGCCACTCCTCCTCCAAATGAACGCCCAACAACTGTTAAGTCTTTTAAATTCTTTTCTTTAATAAAATTTGCAACTTCTTTAGCTTGGTCATAAACAGAATAGGACTTATCTTCAACTTTTGGAGAATCACCAAAACCTTTTAAATCAACCAAAACCAAATGATATTTTTTAGCTAAAACAGGCACTAAAAAACGCCATGTCTCCTTGCTCTCTCCAAAACCATGTAAGAAAAGTAAAGTTTTATTTTTGGGATTACCATATTCCTTATAAGACAGATTAACAAACGAATTTTCATCTGCTTTTAAAATTCTTTTTTGCCATGTTACAGGCTGTTTTGTAGAACATGCAGTAAAAATCAAGAGTAAAAGAGAGAAAAATATATTTTTAAACATAATCAAATTATAACAGAACTCTAGTATAATATTACCATGATAAAAACACTCAATATCGTCAATGGTGACGCTTGTATCAACATGATGGAAAAAGCACAAATAAAAGGTGACTTTTTACCTTGGCGTGACTTCTTACATGAAGGTCCAGTCCCTGCTAATCTTTCACTTAAGAAACTCTCTAAAATACGTGCTCAATTCATTGCTCAGTATGGTTTGGGTAATTTTAATGAAATTCATCAAAACTTTTTAGAACGTGACCATAAATTAAAAGAGTATAAAGCCTATCAAAAAGTTGTTCTTTGGTTTGAACATGACCTCTATGACCAACTACAACTTATTCAAATTCTCTCATGGTTTGCAAAACAAGACTTAAAAGGGACCCAATTAACACTCATTTGTACCAATAACTATTTAGGTGAATCTTCAGAGCAACAGATTCAAAAACTTGCACAGTATGAGATAACTGTTTTAGAAGAACATTTTAAACTGGCAACTCAAGCATGGGTTGCCTTTACCCATCACAACCCCAAAAAATGGGCTAAACTTTTGGAAAACTCTACTGCTCACCTACCTTTTTTAAAAGCTGCTGTCTACCGAATGTTAGAAGAGTACCCCAATACTAAAAATGGTCTTTCACGTACAGCATACCAAGCACTACTCATTATCTCTAATGGTATTGACAATCCCATTGATATTTTTAGAAAATGTCAAACATTTGAAGAACGAAAATTTATGGGAGATAGCATATTTTGGAAAATTTTAGAAGATTTTGAAACATACCATGTCATAAAAAGAGAAGATGCTAAATTACAAATTACCTCTTTAGGAAAAGAATTACTTAAAGGCAAAGAGAATTGGATAAACATTAAACCACTACAACGCTCTATTGGTGGAGTCAACTTAAACAATGATAACTTATGGTGTTGGGACATGAAAAATAAAAGTATTAATCAATATTACTTCTCAAAACCCTTAAAAAGCCTTTTAAGAGTAAAATAACTGCTCTAACTTTTCAACAACTTCCAAAGCTCCATAAATTTTAGTATATTTAATATTATACTCATGAAAATGAGCATAAAGCTTCTCATCATGCTCTTGTAACTCTTGAACATAATGCTTAAGTGCTTTTTTTGACACACTTTTAGCCATTAGCCTGTCAGTTAAAGGGTTTATTAATTCACTGTTTCCATCTACTACAGGATTCTCTTCCCATCTATCTCGCACCATAATGACACAAAGCTCATGTTTTTGTGCCAAAACCGACAAGTCAATTTCATCTAAAAAGTCACCTACTAAAAAAAACAGGCTCTTTTGTGCTTGGCACTCTAAAAGTTTGGTAGATAGTTGCTCATAGTCCAATGCCAAGCCCAAAGGATTAAGTTGATTAAATGCATTTAACAATGGCTCAATATGTTCACTATTTTTAAAAGGCTCAAAATGTTTAACACCATTTCCTAAACTAAAAGAGGCTTCAAAAAGGTTATTGGTGTATACTGCAGAGTAGGCTAAAGTAGCTAATACTTGCGTCATCAACTCATGCTTTTTCCCAATTATCATTCGACCATCAACCAACATAGATACATGCACCAAAAGCTCTCGCTCTTCATGCATTTTTTTTACATAGAGTTCATTGGATTTCGCCGAATTTATCCATGAGATATATCGAATATCATCTGAATGCTCATAACTTCTAAGCTCTGAAAAGTCATAACCTTGCCCTAAAATTTGTGAAAAATTTCCCCCTTGAAGAAGGGTATAGACATCATCTTTTGCCTGTAAAACTATGGCTTGAAACTCATCCATTAGGGAATATCAACTCGTTCTATCATGCTCTTTAAAACCTCATCTACCCCCATTCCTTTAGCTCGTGCTTCATAAGAAAGCCCTATTCGGTGGCGTAAAACAGGGTATGCCATAGTCAAAATATCCACAGGGCTTACAAACGATTTTCCCTCTAAATAGGCATGTGCTTTGGCTGTTTTGTACAAATCAATAGAAGCCCTTGGACTCACCCCATATTTTACCCAGCTATTAGGTGGTTTACGTGTCTCTCTAACCAATGCCACAATGTATTTTTCAAGCTCTTCATCAATATGCAAAGCCTCTATTGCTTGGCTAATTTGGGCTAATGCATCAACAGAACAGACAGCCGTCACAACTTGCGAACTCTTTGTCGCAATACGACGCATTATCTCCAATTCATCGTCTTGAGAGTTATGCTCCACTCTGAGCTTCATCATAAACCTGTCAAGTTGGGCTTCAGGTAAACGGTATACCCCCTCTTGTTCTAATGGATTTTGTGTTGCCATAACCATAAAAGGATGAGGAAGTTCAAAACTCTGTGAACCAATGGTCACTTGTCTCTCTTGCATCGCTTCAAGCAGAGCAGACTGAACTTTAGAGGGGCTTCGGTT
Source organism: Campylobacteraceae bacterium (assembly GCA_027081065.1). The sequence continues at coordinate 3,598 of JALWLW010000019.1, read as the reverse complement.
AATCTCATCAGCTAAAAGCAATTGCGTAAAAACCGGACCTTTTTTAATTTTAAACTCAGAACTCTTAGGGTCATATATCTCAGCCCCTATAATGTCCGAGGGCAATAAATCTGGCGTAAACTGTACCCGATTAAAATCTAACTCCATGGCAGATGACAAAGCTTTTACCGTAGTCGTCTTCGCCAAACCAGGCACACCCTCTACTAAAATATGCCCCTCACAAAAAAGCCCTATGAGCAAACCATTAACCATCTCTTCTTGACCTACTACGGCTTTGGCTATCTCTTGTTTTATGGCTTTGATTTTTGTTTGCATTTAAGTAACCCTATAATGGTTTTTGAGCAATCAAAAGCGTAGAAATTCCCATCGTAAATGACTTAGTAAATTTCATCTCAAACCCTGCTTCTTCCAGCTCTTTTTCTAACATCTCGGTAGTCAAAAACCCTTCAATAGAATCAGGTAGATACTTATAAGCTTCATAGTTTTTAGAGATTAGCCCACCAACTCTAGGTAAAACTTTTGTCATGCCAAAATTTACTATTTTATCAAAAAATCCTTGGCGTTCTTGTTTGGTGAACTCTAAGATAACCACAATTCCCTTAGGCTTTAATGCTCGGTAGAACTCTTGCAAGGCTTCTACTCTGTCAACCACATTACGAATACCATAAGAGATAGAAATGAGTTCTGTAGAAGTATCTTCAACTGGTAACTCTTGGGCTTTCCCCTCTTTAAACTCGGCAAAGTCTATCTTTTTTCTGGCTACTTCTAACATGCCAACAGAGGGGTCAACGCCTACATAGTTTTGGACTTCTACCCCTTTTTTGTCGGCATACTCTTTCCAAAACAGAAGTAAATCTCCTGTTCCACACGCTACATCGGTGATTTGTGTGAGCTTCTTACTCTCTAAAATATCATAAGCTTTATCACACGCTGTTCGTCGCCATTTAATGTCGATGCCCATACTTAAAACTCTGTTAGTTAGGTCATAGGTTGAAGCGATGTCATCAAACATGCCTACGATTTTGTCTTGTTTCTCTTTTTTATCTACTTGATTTTCCAAAGGATGAATTCTCCGTGTTTTATTGCTGTTATTATACTACATATAGATATAAGACTCAACCATCACCCAAAATGGGTCATAATTTACCTCATAAGAAAACTCACAAGTGAGCAGTTCTGTAGGCAACAATGCCAAAACCTTCTCAATGCTCTCTAATGAATCGACATAATAAAACATCTCTCGCTTTGCATTGTAGGTCTCTGTAGCAATAAAATGTCCTTTTTCTTTTTTATAAAGATTTTGATAAAAAATATCTTCTACCAAATAGAGCTCATCGGTATTACCTTTAGGTAAACCATTGTCACCGACACTCTTTAAGTCTAAAGTTATACGCAACAGATAAGGGAACTCTTTTGTAAATTCATAATATTTTAACCCATGATTAATAACCAACAACGTAGGTAAAGTCTCAACTTTCCCCTCTAGCAAACCAATATCTTCTTTAGGAAATTTTTGACCTGCTATTTTACGTGTACTTTTATGATGCTTTATAAAAGCAGGTAATTGTGTTATAGGATAGTCTTGCTCTTTAGGGTGTGGCATATCATCAAAATCAATATATTGAAAATCAAAGGTCGCTGACTCTTCACCTAGCAGTCGGTCTAACAACCTATAGAGTCCATTCACAACTTTGTCTTGTGCCTCACCTGCTTGGGGAACATAATTTTTATGATAAAGACGAATGGCTAAGTCTTCAGGGTACTCGGGAGCATTAAGGGGCATAAATGTTACCTCAACAGCTTTGATTTCACTCTCATCTTCTTCAAAATTAAACCACGCATCAAGTGCTGGTTTTGTCGCTTGAACAACCCAACCCTCTATGCTTGGGGCTTCTTCTACTACCTCATAAGCTTTAGCAAAAAATTGTTTCATTCCTTGTGGTGTAACGGTTACGACCTTGGGTCTGCTTTCACAATCAAGCTCAACCGACAAGCCCATAGAGATTTGTTTAATACGCTCATTAACTGAAGGAAGCAGTGCCTCTTCTTCTGTCTCTTTATGTTCTACAAACCAATTCCAAAATGCTTCTATGTTGTTTCCCATTTTTACTATCCCTTTTTAAACTTACTCAATTATAGCAAAGATGACCATAACATCAAATCAATTCCTTTCTTATCTTGAAATAAAAACTTCAATGAAACATCAACATCATAACTTGAACAATGAGAAGAGAGTTTTGGCGTCTGATATTGTAACAACCAATCAACCCTCTCTTTTAGAGCATTACACATTCCCTCTCCTCCTTCAATCAACACAAAAGATGGTTTTTCAAAATCAAGCACAGAAGAGACTTCAACTTTTCGCCCTTGTACCCCAAAAAGAGGAATGTTTTTGTCAAAATTATCTTCTTTAGAATAAATTATAATATTGGGAGCAATATCACCTGTAAACCGACAGTCCAAGGTAGGTCGGTCAACACGAACTGTATTTCCTCCAATAACCATCTTGCTACATACAGAACGCAGTTGATGCACATGGGTTAAAGACTCTTTAGAGCTTAAGTACCCTCCTCCTATCTTTCCATTAGAAGTTTGAGCCATCTTAAACAGTACAAAGGCTCTCTTTTGCCAAATCAAAAAAGGTTCAAGCAACTCCAAAGCCTCTTTTTTACAAACACCTACCTCAACTTCAATTCCCTGCTCTTCAAGTCGCCCTACCCCTCCATCATGCCCCTCTATTGGGTCAAGTGTAGCAACAACCACTTTTTTGGGTTTTAACTCTGCTAACAAAGAGGCACAAGAGGGGGTTTTACCTTTATGAGAACATGGTTCAAGGGTTACATAGACTATACACTCTGAAAAAAAGCCTTTTGGTAAAGAGTAGAGAAACTCATGAGCCTTGTGAGCATCAAATCTGTCAAACTCTATCTTTTTGCCTGAAAGCGTCTCATAGGCTGACAGAAAGGCTAAAACCTCTGCATGAGAAGTTCCTGCTTTTTGGTGGGCTTCTAGGACTATTATCTCATTGTTACATAGGATTAATGCTCCAACAGCTGGATTTGGATAGGTTCTTAGTTGGTACTGCCATGCTTTTTTTAGGGCTTGGGTCATGTAGAGTCTGTTTGAGTTCATTTGGTCTCCTGTAGGGTGCTGTTTTCCAACGCACCTTTAAATAAAGTTGGAATAAAATAAAATCTCGCTGAAAGGCTTAAACACCCGTAGGTCGGGATGAGGGCAACCCGACCTACAGGGCGAATCCCTTGTTCCCATTGTATACTTTTTGATTGTAGGGTTTTATGTATGGTATCTATTTGGGCTACTAGAGCGTTAAAGTTATTTTGTTTTTCTAAGATGCTATCTTTTTTCATAGTTTGCTCCATTTTTTATCATAGAGATATTTTAACATTAAAAAACAATAAATCTAAGAAAGATGTCAAATTGTAATGTTTTGTATTTGATAAAAAATCAATCATCAACCACCACCTTCCCCTTCAAAAACTCCATCAACTCATCTATCTTATCCATAGATATACGAGCCTTAAAGTTAACTCCTCCATGAGAGTTACAAAAGGTTATCTCATCTTCCAATATACTAAAC
>JALWLW010000018.1 GCA_027081065.1 Campylobacteraceae bacterium | reverse complement strand
AAATTTCTTCTTCCGTTACATCGGTATGGTTAAGATAATAGATATACATCTCATCAAGTTTCTTTAAACTCTTAAGCACTGCTGTCTTGTCCTCTTTGTTAAGCATTTTTAACCCAAAAACAATCTGTTTTTCTAATGTTTTTGTTGAAAAGTTTTTTAATAGATAGGCTATAAATAGCTGATGTTTATACTCCTCTGTATACTCATTTTCTACATAATTTTTATCGGTAAAACTCTTTCCTTGAAAAAGAGTAAATACTTTATTGTAAAAGCGTGTCAAAAGCACAGTTCCTTTTGTAAGCTCTTGATGCTCTTCACCCAAACAAACACTGTTTTCTTGCTTTTTGTTGTTGTACACTACTTCGTATTTCTCTTTGACCATCACTTCATGGTAGTTTTTTGAGAGTTTTTCAGAAACACCATCAAGCGTGACCAACCCATGACTTTTAATGTACTCATCTTTTAAAGAGTTTGCTACTTTTAAATAATGACTGTTTAGACACTCAGTTGGATTGGCTTCTAAACAAGCTTCTGCCTCTTTTTGCCAAAGCAACTCTTTTTTTACTAAAATATCTCTATCAATTTTATTTAAACTGTTTTTATAGAGTCTAAGGAATTTACTGGTTTTTTCATACTGATTTTTTAAAGTGTTATTGCTTTCTACAACTTCTTGAATGCTCTTTTGGGTTGCCATTTTTTCTACAGCATAAACATCGGTTAAAAAAACTAAAACCATTAGTAGAAACTTTTTCATTTGATTTCCTTAAGATTTTTAACAATAAACGCTACTAGTTCATGTACCTCATCAATGGTATTCTCTTTATATCTTCGCCACCAAAAAGTATTTAAAAACATTGTCATGCTTGTATAGTTCTCTGCATCTATTTCAGCTCCATTGACAAGAAACTTTTTAACAATATGAGGATGATAAAAACACTCATCTGCCTCTGTATTAAAAAAAGTTTTGTTAAAGTCTAATGGTTCAAAATAGGTATTTCTGTCCCATTTTGCAATTAAAACTGGTGTAAGTTTTTTTTGAACAATGTAATAGGCTTGGTCTAAATAGTCAAAGAAGTTATAGATATTTTCTAAATCATTACTCTTCAAGTTTTTAACAATAAGGCTAATATATTTTTCTAATTTATCTTTCTCTATACCTTTCATAAATTTCTCTATGAACTTGGTCTCTCTATAACTTTGAAAACCTAAAACACCATCTTGAATTTTTCCATGTTTCTCTAAGTCAATTAGCAAATAGTAGTAGACATAAAGCGTCATCAAGCCTTTTGTTGCACTTAGCTCTTTTTTAGCACAATGAGTACCTTTCCATAGTTCAAACTCCATCTTGTTCGTATATACATATTCAGACTTATAAAGTTTTGTAGTTTTATCATAAAGTGAAGAGAGAAAATTTTGCCCTTTCAATTTTTTTTCAAGCTCTGCTATGTGTCTTTCATACTGCTCTAGCAGACAACTTTGAATCAGTTGAGGATTGTTTTCATCTAATAAAACACATATCTCCCGTGTCTCATTCCACTTTTTTTGCTCTTGGTCTAGTTTCTCTTGATTCTTAGTTGACAAGCTTTTTTTGTACTCATAATAAAATCTCGACATAACTTTGTCTCGGTTAGCGACTATCTCATTGGCACAGATATTTTTCTCTACTTCAGTTCTTGCTTTCTTACAATCAAAACTGGCATCTTCTGCATATATGTTTAACGATATACACAATATTAGCAGTAACTTTTTCATGGGTTCTCTCCTTGTTATGGCGTAGCCACTTTTATCTTTTTATCTTCAATATAGACGACATACTCTTTTCCTTTAAAAGTAAACCCAAAAGGGTTTGAGGCTTCATGTTCAGGGACTATTTTACTTAACTCTTTGGTTTCTAAATCATATCTCCATATACATGCCAATGCTATGTCATGATTATCAAAATATAAAATTTCATCATCTTCTGACCAACTTGTACCACCTATACAAAAAGGAATAGTCTCTTCTCTTATAACTTTATCTTTAAAACTTTTAATGGTAAATAAACTTTTTGTAGCACTTTTATTGGCTTCGTTATGTCCCATATCTAAACCCTCTCCAGAAAATACAAAAGTATCATGTTTATAATTCCATCGGTCATACCAATTTTTAGTCATGTAGCCATTTGCATTGGTTACTTGATTTTCTCCAAATTTATATTTGAATTTATAGCAAAAAGCATCAATATAATTACTTCCTTTTTTACTCTCACATCTTTCTACATCAAAATATAGATACCCCTTATCTAAAATAAACTCTTGTAAATTATAGAGAGTCCACCCATCAAGAGTAGTTCCATCAATACCCTTATCATTTATAATTATCTTATTATCAAACTCCGTTAGCTTTACTATATCTCTCTCTTTATAGGAAAATTTATACATTGATATTTTCCCTTTAGCATACTCTGTACCTTCACTTTTATCTCCTCTTGCTACTAAAGTTTGAACAAAATATACAAACTCCACATCATCATCTTTTTCATAAGCCAATACATGAACAAGAAGCTCATCTTCTTTATCTATACTTAAAACTGTTTTTTGCTTCCAAGGAACAATCTCTTTTGGCTTTGTCTCTTTCATATCTTTAAGAAAAATCGGTGCAAGTGTTTGAGATTCTGTATATTTTTCAATAAAGTTTTTAGAAAAATTTTTAAACTCATCTACCCTTTTTAACACATACTTTGGAATTTTTTTCTCTTTATGCTCTTTTTTCATAAGCTCTATATATTTACGATAGTTTTTTAATGCCTCAAAATTTTGAGTATCTCCCCAATAAGCATCCCCCAAATTCAAATAAGCAACCACACGTTTAGGAAATAAAGCCGTAATCTCTTCTAATAGTAAAATCGCCTCTCTGTTCTGTCCATTTTTTTGTAGATAGTAGGCAATATTATTCCAATGGTTTAGATTATCACGGCTTATCTCCTCTTCATATAGCATTGCTCTTAAAACTACCTTTTTATATTTTAAACCCTTTTTTACATTTGCCTCTATCTGCTTCAAATCAAAAAGTTTTTTCTCTTTGGTCTCTTGTTTATAGACTCCATTTTTGTAGACCCATTTTATTTTACCTAGAGCCACTTTCCAAGTAGCATCTTTGGACTCATCTTTACAATAGCTCTCTTCATAAGCATAACTATGTTGAAAATAGAGAGGAGATTTAAACTTGAAACTGCTTTTATTTATAAATTTATAGGTATGAGTACTGTTTCTATAGTTACACATATTGTTCTCTCCATGAAAATACGATAAGAGATTATCACTAAAAATAAGCTTTAATTTTTTATCTTCTATTTTATAGATAAATAGGCTACTTGAAGAGAAAGGATTAACCCTAGATGAACCATAAAATGAAATCTGAAATCCTAAAAATCCTTTAGGTAATGAGGTATCAAAAGCAACCTCATCAATATATATTGCATCACTTTGGGCAATGTTTTTATGAAAAAAACTCTGCTTTACCTTTAGACTACTTTTGTCTACTACAGCAAGAGCCAATGAAAGTGAGTACACATCACTATTCTCATCAGAAAAAGGCTTACGATACTCTAAATAGATGACGTACTCATCGCTTCCTTTTATCTGTTGACATGGAGTTGTATTCTGAAATGTCAAGCCTTTTATCTCATTTGAGTATCTCTTTTCAAGTTCTGAAATAATCGGTTTTGTATCTAAAGAACACTCATCGTTTGCTAGAACTAAAGCTGTTAGAACCAATAATGTTACCAATATTTTTTGTAAAACAAACATCTCTACCCCTTCTTTTTTTATTTATCTAGTCACTTCTAGCAACGCTTCATCTCTCTACATCATCTTACCCATCAATCGTCAACATAGAACGTTTATATTCCAACTCAGGATAATCCTTAAAATTCTCCCTCTTTATCACCTGAAATTTAATATTTGGAAAAAGATTAAAATAGTCTCTAACTCATTAGTAACCCCTAGAAAAAAGGTGTCGAAAAAGGTGTCAGGTAATAACGATAACTCAAACCCTACCCCTCTTAATAACACCAAAAACAGCAGGTTGAGAAATACCCAATACTTTAACTATCATATGTTGAGAATACCCATCTTTATATGCTTGAACTATTCTACTATTTCTCTCTTTAATATCTGATGTGATAATATCCTGTTATCTATATTCTTGGTTTTCTGGACATGAGGTCTCTTTGATTTTTTTGTATTATAGGGTAAAATTATTTAGCTACAATTGTCTATCCTTATTTAGCTATAGATAATTGCTTTATCTCTTGCTAATTTTAATGATAGACCCTATATTATTGCCTTAGTATTTTCTACTCGTTTCATTATTAAATCTATGGGTTTTATACTTTTTTCCAAACGTGTATTTCTAACTCCTAACCTAAATTTTAAATCAGATGCAAAAACAGACTCATCAATATATCCAAGCTTAAAGTTATTATTTACACTTAAAAAAATCAATGCCGACATATTGTTAAATTTTAAGTCCAATCTTTTAATATAATTGTTATCCAAATTAATCTCTTCTAAATATTTATATTTTTCAAAAAATGATGGTATTTCTCTTATTTGGTTATTTTTAAGATTAATTTTTTTCAAATATTTCAATTCTTGTAAAAAATCAGGAAGTGTAATAATTTCATTATTTGATAAATCTAATTCAGTAATATAAATATCTTGTAAAACTTTTTGAGGAATACTCTTTAACTTCTTAAAACTCAAGTCTAACATCCTGTATCTATTTTCAATAGACATGGCACTATTTATTTGTTTTTGTAGTGCTAATGAAGCCTTTTTTTGAACTACAGAATCAAATTTTATATTTGAAAACCTATAGTAAATGTCTCTAACTTCACCTTTTTGACTAACAGTTAAATCCCAAGAATATATATCAAAATTTAAAATTAATTCTTCGGGTATAGAAAAATAAAATTCTATGTATTTGTTTTTATTGTTTTCAATATATTCGATATCAAAAATTACTCTATATGAGAACTCTTTAGATTCTAAGAATATATGAAATAAATCATCATCAATATTTATGATATGCTCTAAATCAATTTTTATACCTATTACCAATTTATTGAGTTTAGTCTGAAATGTACTAGTAGTAAGTAAAATTTCTTTTTCACCTGTTACAAAATTATTTATAATTACCATTATAAACACAATACATTCCATCCAAATCCATTGTTCTATAGCATTGGCTAGATTTGTAGATGTCAATATGTAAGGTAACATTATAAAAGTAGAAAAAACGCTCCAAAATAACCATGGAATTAAAATATTATATTGAGCATCTGAATATATCTTTTTCACTCTTCTTTCCCCTTATATATTTCTCTACTTGCATCCAACAAAATAATCCTACCCATCAATCGCCAACATAGACCATTTATGTTCCAACTCCAGATAATCCTTAAAATTCTCACTTTTTATCACCTGAAATTTAATATTTGGAAAGAGCTGAAAAATATTGTATCTATGCTCTTCTAAAAATTTATTCTTTTTCTTGTAAAGTACCTTTGTACTTTCATTTTTAATCCAAAAGTCTGCTGAGATAGTATCTAGCTCAATCGTACTAATCGTCTCTAAATTAGGAAAGGCTCGATGTAATCCAGTTGTATCAAACTCAAACTCATCGGTAAATCCTAAAAAGAGCAACTCTTTTACATTAGGGAAATATGCCTCATTATCAAAGGTTAACTTTTGACACCCTTGGAGTGAAACTCTAGTAATAGAGTCTGATGAACCTTTAACCTCAATCTCTTTGGCATAGGCTATTAACCTCTTTAAACTGGTTAACCCCTTTAGCTCTTTTGGTATCTGCAATACTCTACCTGCAAAGTTAAACTCTAACTGCTCTACAAAATTCATCTGCCAAAGGGTTTTAGAAAACTCTCCAACAGTAAGGTCTATAAGCTCTTTAGCCTTTAAAAATCTTGGACTAACCCCCTAAATATTTTAAAATAAACTCCTCCACCTCTAACTCCTCAACAGGTTCAGGTTAAATCTATGGATTCTCCCTCTTAAACTCAACCTCTTCAATATAACCAACCAATCTCTCTATCTCTAACTCTCGGTTTTTATACCACTCTGCTGACCAAATAAAATAGTGTCTCCAACCCAAACGCTTTAGAGCCTCAAATTTAAGTCGGTATCTATCACTTGATGATTTTGCCTCATAAAACTTTTCACCATCACACTCAATAGCTAAGATATACCTTCCATCTCTTTTAGAGACAACAGCTAAGTCAATGTAGTAGCCTGAGACACCAACATTTTTAACAACATCTATACCTCGTTTTTTAAGCGTTTCATAGAGAACTTCTACAAACGCAGAGCTATCTTTCTCTTTTTCTAACTGCTCCTCTTTTATGCACCCAACCTCTAAAAATTTTAAAAATGACTTTAGGGCTTTTACTCCACGTGAAGAGCTATCTTTTACCACTATGTCAGAAGAGAGCATTGACGTAAAGACATGCATCTTCTGTTTGGAACGGGTAATGAGTACATTTAAACGTCTCCAACCACTCTCTTGGTTAATGGGTCCAAAACGTTGGTTTAGACGACTGCTCCCCTCCTCTTTTCCGTAAGTAGTAGAGATTAAGATAACATCTCGTTCATCTCCTTGTAGTGACTCTAGGTTTTTTACAAAAAATGGCTCATGTTTGGCTCTCCAACGCTCTATGTAGGTTGATACAAAGAGATTATTTTTCTCTGAACTATCGACCAACTCCTGTATAAGCTCACGTTGCGTTCCGTTTAGTGTTCCTACTCCTAAAGATTTTTCAGGGAAGTTTTTCATTTGGTACTCAATCTGCTTTAGAACCTCATTGGCTTCATTTACATTGACTC
>JALWLW010000017.1 GCA_027081065.1 Campylobacteraceae bacterium | reverse complement strand
TGGTCAAGAGCATCAATAATTCCTTGGGTAATGAGAATTTTTTTGGGGTCTAGTCTATTTAAAATATATTCAGTAATGGCAATATCATCAGAGAGTTCAGGTGCATCTTCGTTTACAAAAATAGCATGTTTTACAAAAGACATTTGACCCACACCCCAAAAGGCATGCATAAATTGCTGTGCATGACCTTTGTAGAGGGTTTTCATCTTTCCTAATATTAGGTTGTGGAAAACACCATTTTCAGGCATATAGTAGTCTATGAGGTCAGGAGCCATTGGTTTTAACATGGGTAGGAAAATACGTTCGGTTGCCCAGCCCATGTATTTGTCTTCTAATGGTGGTTTACCAACTACTGTAGCTTGGTAAACTGGTTTTTTTTTCATAGTAATGGTTTCTATCTCCATGACAGGGTAGGGTTCTTCTAAAGTGTAGTAGCCTGTATGGTCACCAAAAGGTCCTTCTATTTTCATTTCAGAGGGGTCTACAAAACCTTCGATGACAATGTCAACATCTTTTGGAATATAAATGTCATTAGTAATAGATTTAACCAGTTGAGCATTTTTCCCTCGTACAAAACCATAAAGGAGCATTTCAAACATGCCGTGAGGCATGGGGGCTTGTCCACACCAAATGTAGAGAGGGTCACCACCAATGGCAACAGTAACAGGCATTTTTTTACCAGCCTTTTGGTACTGGTCAAAAAAGTGAGAAGCATCTTTATGAATCTGCCAATGCATTCCTAAATGGTTTTTATCATATTGTTGGAGACGGTACATTCCAAGGTTTTGCATAGAGCCATCGAGGCTTTTAGTGTAAACTTGCCCCATGGTAATGAATGGTCCACCATCTGCTTCCCATGTTTTTAAAATAGGGAGTTTATCTAAGTCTACTTCATTTTTGGGGATGATGACTTCTTGACAAGCTCCTCTTTTTTTTGAACGTTTTGGAAATACATTTTTAAGGGCAATGAGTTCTGGAATCATTTTTAGCTTATTTATAAAGCCAGCAGGGGGTTTTAGTTTTAAAAGCTTGTCAATACCCTCTGCTACTTTGTCTGGGTGCTTATCAAAGATTTTTTCAGTCAATTCTTTGTTGGCAAAGATATTCATGAGAACAGGCATCTCATATTGAATATTTTTCTTTTTATTAATGGGGTTGGTAAAGAGGATAGGGCGAGAGTCGTCTTTTTTTACTTCAATATAAGCGATGTGGGGAATTTCGAGCTCTACATCTAGGGCTTCATCTATGACTTTTAAGTTGTCGTTTTCATTTAGCCATTTTACTACATCTTGCATTTGTAATCCCATTATTTTATTTGACGGTGTAGTCGGGGACTACACCCTATAATTTTGGGAGTATTATATCTTTATTTTTTTATTTCAGCTACTACTACGCCTCTAAATTCACCAAGTTTGAAGTCTGTTGCCATATCTTTTGGATAGCTTTTTTCTAACATTTTTCCTAAATCTTCAGAGATATTACTTCCATGACAGGCAAGACATGGTTGTTTTATCTTTAAAGCTTTGTAAACACGATATTGGTTTGGCATCTCAACAACTAATGGTTCTTTGAAACTTTTTGAAGCTACAAAGCGTTCCATGACAACAGTATCGGTAGCATCTGGTTTATTTTTTTCATTTCTATATTTTAATGCTGTTCTTCTAATTTTTGTATCAGGTGAAATAGCATTGTAGTCATTTGTCATACCTTGTGCCATTGAAGTACAACCACCCATGGCTGTTTTATGCGTTGCATCACTTTTCATAAGTCCCATCAATGTAGGTTGAAGTGTTTCCATAAAGCTTTCAATATGCATCATTCCTTGGTCTTTAATCATTTTTTTATCATTAGCATAAGTCACCGTTACTTCATTTGAATTAGTTGACATAGTTGTAGGTGTATTTACTACTGTTTGGCTTTTTTGAGGCATAGTAGTTGTTTGTGTTTTTGCTACAGCTGTGCTAGGCTTGTTGGTAGTGCTATTACAAGCTGTATAAAGTAAAGGTGCAAGTAGAGCAAGTGTTAAAAGTTTTTTGTTCATGGTTTATCTCCCAAGATTATAAATTTTTATAAGTATAACTATTTAGATAAAACCATTAGCTTAATTTTACTCTTAACTTTTACACCTATTTTAATACGATTGAGTCTCACTTTTTTATTGGCATGCCATAAAATCTTTCCATTGTTTACTTTGACCTTTGTCCAACCATTGTTTGAAATGAAAATATCAGCTGATTTTATGCTTTTGTCATCTAAGGTGACTTCAACTGTTTTAACAATTTTATTTTTAGGATAGACAGAAGGTTGTTTAAAATTTACCCCACAAAGCTCTTGGAATCTAAGGTAAAGTTTGAAATCATGGGCATTGGATCCAACAACTGCTGCCCGGTCAATGTCATTGGCATCAGAACAAACTCCATGTACAGCACCTATATTTTGATTGAAAACTGCTTTAAACCCATAAGGTTCAATGACTGAAGCAACCCTCTCATCATATTCACCATAAGGGTAAACAAAGAGGTTGGGTTCGTAGTTTAGATGCTTTTTCATCAGTGCTAAACCTTTATCCATATCAGCCTTTATGGCTTCATCACTCATTTGTCCAAAGTGTCCATGTCCATAACTATGAAACTCTACTGAACCATATTTAGCAATGGTTTGTAGTTGCTTCCAAGAGACATAATCTTTATATTTTTTTTCAGTATATTTTACAGCAATAAAAAGGGTAAAAGGGTAATTGTATTCTTTAAAAACAGATAGACCATGGGTATAAAAACTTTTAAATCCATCATCTATGGTAAAGGCTACCCATTTACTTGGGACTTCTTCATTGTTATTTACTTTATTGATTATCTCTATAAGAGGTACAACTTTATAGCCATTTTTTTTAAGATAGTTAAATTCCTTACGCAACTCTTTGGTTGAAATATTAGTTGTAGGGTAACGTGTATCATCAAAACGATGATAGACAAAAATATGTCCATCAGCTAAAAGTAGATAAGGAGACAAAAGTAGAAAGAGGAGGAGGAAAACTTTTGTCATTACTATTTTTTAATCCATTTGTTTACGTAAAAATGTAGGTGTATCTAAATAGTTGTCATCTGAATCATTATATCCACCTACAACTTTGGCTGAGTTCATATTGTGAAGTACTGAACCTTGTGTTGGTTGTCTTAGTGTTGCAATATTATTTGTAATTGTTGTCTCTTTAGGTTTATTGGTAAGTTCAAGATCATTTGGATCTTCAAAACCAGTTGCAATAATGGTTAATTTTACTTGATCCAAAGGAATATCTTCTGAGGTAGTTGTTCCAAAGATAATATTTGCATCTTCATCAGCATTCTCTTCTACAATGTCCATTGCTTCAGAAATTTCAGCTAATGGATAATCTGGATGAATATCAAAATGAACCAATATTCCCATTGCACCATCAATTGATAAGTTATCAAGTAATGGAGATTCAATAGCTGTTTTAGCTGCATCATAAGCTGCTGAATTTCCTTGACTTTCACCTACACCCATAAGGGCTAAACCTCTGTGACTCATGACTGTTTTAACATCGGCAAAGTCAAGGTTAATGTCATTTGCACCATGTGAGAGAATTACATTAGAGATTCCTCCAACAGCTTGAGATAGAACATTGTCAACCAATCTAAAACTATCTCTCATACCAAGGTTCTTTTCTACGATAGAAAGTAATCTTTCATTTGGAACAACAATAATAGAGTCAGACTCTTTTTTTAGTTCTTCAAGACCAGCTTTAGCTAATTTTTCTCTTTTTCGACCTTCAAATTTAAAAGGACTGGTGACAATAGATACGGTCAATGCACCGACCTCTTTTGCTGCCTGTGCAATTACAGGTGCAGCACCTGTTCCTGTCCCTCCACCTAAACCAGCAGAGATAAAGACTAAATCAGCACCTTCAAGCATGGTTTTAAGACTGTCAAAACTTTCCATTGCAGCTTCTGCTCCAATTTCTGGTTTCATTCCAGCACCAAGACCTTTGGTTGAGTTGATACCTAATTGCATCTTATATGGAGCAATTGAAGCTGCTAAAGCTTGTGCATCTGTATTGGCTACAATAAGGTCAATACCTTTAATACCCTCTCTAATCATGTGGTTAATCATGTTTCCACCACCACCACCTACACCGATTGCTTTTATCTTTGCACCATGTACACCAGCAGTTGATTCTGTTATGTTAAACTCTTCCATTTTATCCTCCTCTTAAAAGATTTTTTTTGCCCAATCCATAAAGTTATCTAATGGATTATTTTGATTTTTCTTAGACTCTTGACTTAAGTCTTTAAATAGGTCATTGCTATTATTTTTGTCATCATCAAATGATGGGGTTGAAACTGAAATTTTAGGTTTACCCATCGAATTTATTTTTTGGATTCCTGCAATGTCTTGTAATGAATCTTTTGCTATGTAGTCTTTTGAATGCAACATAGTCTTATTACTACCTTCTAGTTCATATTCTGTATGTTTACCTGATTCATATTGAATAAGTCCAATTGCTGTAGAAAATTCTGGAGAGTTTAAGTCTTCAATATTAGCAATATTTGACGGTTTACCAATCCTAATAGGCATATTAGGGATAAGTGCCTGTGCTAATTCTCTTGTTCCTTCAATAAGGGTCATTCCCCCTGTTAAAATGATTCCTGAACCAAGTTGATCTCTTAAGTTACTTTTGTTAAGTAAGTCTATTAAGATGGTTAGGGTCTCTTCCATACGACTGTAAACAATACTTTGTACAATTTCTAACGAGACAAGGTTTAAATTATGCTCATCACCAATAATTGAAAGTTGGACTTCTCCTCCATCACTTTCAAGTAAGCTAGCTTTAGCAATTTTTAATTCTTCAGCCACATCTAAAGGGGTATGAAGTGCAATTGATAAGTCATTTGTGATATGGTTTGAACCTACAGCCAGATAATTATTATATTGAATTGCATTCCCCAAATGTATGACTAAGTTAGATGTTTGTCCACCTAAATCAATCACAGCAACACCTCTTTCCTTATCATTCTCTGACAAGACAGCTAGAGCAGAAGCATAACCTGAAAGTACAATTTTTGAAATTTCAATACCCGCTGCATTGACAGCTTTTTTAAGGTTTCCAAGATTTGATTTACTGGTCATCACAATATGAGCACTAACTTTCATTCTACTTGCATTCATACCATTAGGGTCTTCAATAAAGTCTTGTTCATCTATTTTAAATTTATAAGGTAAGACGTGTAAAACTTCAAACTCATTGGGAATATTTGCATTATAAAGAGCTGTTTGCATAACACGATTAATTTCATTAATAGAAATTTCTTGGTTTGGAATATTAACAACACCTGTAGACTTTAAACTTTTTACATAAGCACCAGAGATAGAGATGGTTGCACTTGTTGGGTTAATACCTGCAACACGCTTAGCATCATCAACAGCATTTTTAATAGATCGTGATGCTAATTCAATATTTGAAATCGCACCTTTTTTAATTCCTTGCGATTTACTAATACCATGTCCAGCAATTTCTATTTGACCATCTTTAAGCTCACCAATAATTGCACATATTTTGGTTGAGCCGATATCAATGGCTAAAATTGGTCTGTTCACGAGTTCCATCCTTTTTATGTCAATCACTTTGTCAAAATATTATTGACTAGTAAAGTGTAATGGGATATTTTTGAGATAAACTTTTCATTAAGTTCGCTTGAAAGTCTTGATTCTTCACTTCGTCAGCATTCTTATGCATAACATCCGTTTCATTATTTTCAAGAGAAATAAGTTTTTGTTCAAGAATTTTGTATACCATTACTTTACTTCCTATAGGTATAATACCTTTTTCTTGCTCAGAAGTAAAGAGTTTAGAGGTGAAAGTTGCTATTTCTTGTTTATTAATACCCAGTTTTTGTTTTTCAGCGTTGCTTAGTGTGATAAAAGTTGACACATTTAACTCTAAGTTGTCAATTTTTGTCAATTTTTCTTCTGCTAAAAGAGAGATTGCTTCTTTTTTAGCTTCAGCTTGATATAGAGGTAAAATTTCTTCCTTAACTTCTGAAAAAGTTTTGGTTACAGGTTCAATTATATTAATAATTTTTACAGAAGCGTATTGATTTCCTACTACTTTAGGCTTAAGTAAGTCATTTATTTTATTTTTTTCTATTTCACTCCATAACTCTTTTGAAAGTTTAGGACTATTAATGTCCAAGGTAAGCGTCTCATCTGAAGATAATTCACCTTTTTTAAGTTGCACATAACGTTTTAAAGCATTCTTTTTACTTTTCGCAACTTGTGTGGCCTCTTTAACCCACTCTTTAACATCTTCAAAGTTTGCTATCTTCCCA
This sequence comes from Campylobacteraceae bacterium, assembly GCA_027081065.1. The sequence goes on along the minus strand of JALWLW010000017.1, from coordinate 18,688 downwards.
TCTTTATCAGTATAGTTAAATCGGTTATCATCATAATATGCTTTAATCTCTTCTTCTGTTACTGTTGTATCTTTAGTTTCGGTCCATTGAATTTCTAAGGTATATTGTTTCGCTGTTTTAAATTCTTCTTGTCTTGGTTGCCAGAATTTTTTTAATGCTTCATCATTTATTGTAATATTGACATCATCTTTTGTAACCAGAGTGTATTTTAATTTATCAGCTACTTCAAATGCTATTTGGAAAGCTTTGTATTCAGCATCTTGCCCTTTACTACTAAGCAGAGATAAGGTTTTTTCAATAATTAATTGATCTTTTAGATTATTTTCAAATGTTTCATTAGTTAAACCAGAATTTAAAATATAAGTATCGTAGGCTTTACGGTCAAATGTTCCATTATTTTGAAAAGAGGGGTAAGAGGCTAGTCTTTGTGCTGTTTCTTCTTCTGTTACAATAATACCAAATTCTTTAGCAAGGTTTAAAATTCTTGCTTGAGATGCCATATTTCTAATAACTTGGTCTTGTAATCCCATCTGTTTTGCTTGTGCATCATCAAATTTACCTTGTAACATTTGGTTGTATCTATTAAATAGGTTTGAGTATTCCATTTGAAACTTATCTTTTTTTAGTTCTATCTCTCCTACTTTACCTATAGAGTTGCTTTTTATACCCATTGAGCCACCAACTGCTCCTGCAAGTATAAAGGAAAGTGCAGCTATCCACATAACGATAACTGTAAATTTGTTGTTGTTTTGCATCCAACTTATCATGATTTATTACCTTAATTTAAAATTTGCACAATTTTAGTCTACTTGTGTTTAATTATTAATGAAATAATTACTATATAAAGTGTATATTCCCTTTATAAAGTTTAATGGAAATGATGATGAATAATAATACGCAGATTGTAACAGAAGATTTAAAGAATATTTGGCACCCATGTACACAAATGAAAGATCATGAGACTTTACCTTTGATTCCTATTCAAAGAGGTAAAGGAGTTTATTTATATGACTTTAATGATAATGCTTATATTGATGCTATTTCATCTTGGTGGGTTAATATCTTTGGGCATGTAAATGAACATATATCAAATAAAGTGAAAGAACAGTTAGATACACTCGAACATGTTTTATTAGCTGGATTTACACATAAACCAGCCGTCAACTTAGCTGAAAAGCTTGTGAATTTAACCCCTAAGGGATTAGATAAAGTATTTTTTGCAGATAATGGTTCAAGTGCAGTAGAAGTAGCACTTAAGATGAGTTTCCATTATCATCGAAATAAAGGAGAGACAAGACCTCTTTTTTTGTCGTTGACAAACTCTTATCATGGTGAGACCATAGGAGCTTTAAGTGTGGGAGATGTTGAGCTTTATAAGGAGACCTATGCTCCATTGCTTATTTCATGTATACAAACACCTGTACCCTTCAATCAAAGTGAAGAGGCTGCGCAAGCAGCAGCTAAAGCTTTAAAACAAATTTTAGAAGAACGAGGTAGTGAAATCTCTGCTTTTATTATTGAACCACTTGTTCAGGGGGCTGGATACATGCATATGTATCATCCTTTGTACATTAGTGTAGCAAAAGAGCTTTGTTCTCAATATGGGGTACATTTAATAGCTGATGAAATCATGACAGGGTTTGGACGAACAGGAACAATGTTTGCTTGTGAACAAGCAGAGGTGACACCTGATTTTATGACAATTTCTAAAGGGCTTACAGGGGGCTATTTGCCCCTAGCGATTACCATGACGACCTTAGATGTATATAATGCTTTTTATTGTGACTACAACGAATATAAAGCATTTTTACATTCTCATTCTTATACAGGTAACCCTTTGGCATGTACTGCAGCATTGGCAACCATTGAGATTTTTGAATCGACAGATATTTTAGGTGAAAATGAAAAAAAGTCTGCTTATATTTTGGAAAAACTACAAAAGTTTAAATCTTTAAAAAATGTAAAAGAGATTCGTCAAACAGGGATGATTGCAGCTGTAGAATTGAAAGGTTATCGTACGAAAGAGCGTATTGGGTTAAAGGTTTACCAATATGGTTTAGACAATGGGGTACTGTTGCGACCTTTGGGGCATATTATCTATTTTATGCCTCCTTATATTATTATGTATGAAGAGATAGACAAAATGATAGATACAGCGTATGATGCCATTAGTGCTTTGTAACCTTTAGAGTGTTACAAAGTCAATAAGGTTAATAGCCTCACAACCTTTTTTGAATAGCTTACGTTCTTTAGCGTTTTCTTCTGCTAACTCAATGAGGTCTGCAAAATCTTTTTTTTCTGCTTCAAAACTGTAAATCTCTTTTTGTGTACTTAAAATGATTTTTGTTTCATAATCTGAGCTTTCTACATTAAGATTTCGAACACCTTTTAAAAATTCACTTTTAAGTAATTTTACTATTTTTTCATTTTTTAAAATTTCTTTAATTGAAACTTCTAGATAGTTGTCATTTTCACAGATGAGGGAGTAGGTTACCATTATTTTTCCTTGCATTTAAATTAGCCTTTTATCTTAAGTTAATTCATTATATCATAGCAAAAATAATTTATCTAAAAATATGTCAAATTGTAATGTTTTTTAGAAAAGGGCTGAAATGACTGTAGTATATGAAAATGAATTACTAAGGGTTGAAATTGAAAAGAGTGAGATTCCATGGTTAAAAATTTTTACACAAAAGGCATATAAAGAGTTTTCTTACACACCTATTGAAGTAAAATTAGAAATTTTTCGAGTTTTAGATATTATTGAAAAAGAGATGCTGAGTATTTTTAATCCCAAAAAAATAAACATTGCTTCTTTTGGAAATTATGTTCCTCATGTACATTGGCATATTATGGCACGTTTTGAAGAAGATTCTTATTTCCCCGAACCAATGTGGGGAAATAAGCAAAGAGAAGGTACTTATCTATTAGAGAACTTTAATTGTTTTTTAGAACGTTGTCAACGGGAGTTATCTAAATAAAAAGTTGAAGACTTTTTTTAAAGAAAAGCCTTCTCCCCTCTTTATTTCCTTTGTCTTTTCTGTTTTGATGGGGTTCAATAAACTAACATAGGCATTAGCTTCTTTTAATTTTTTAGCTTTGAAATTAATTTGCATCTAAAATTCTTTCTATTTCATACATGGCATCTTCATTTTTAAGTCTAAATTTCACTTCAATTCTACGACTTGCATCTTTGTCTTCAATACCATTGACTTTAATAGTATCTAAATAGGAACGTCCACTAGCAACCAATTTTGATTGAATATGATTTTTCTTAATATAATCAATGGTTAAAAGGTGGTGCATAACAGCGAAGGCACGTTGTTGAGAGAGATTAAGGTTATATAAGTATGATCCATCACTGTCTGAGTGACCTTCTATAATGATTTTATCAATATGTTGAGCAATGTTTTTATTACCAATTAAAGCAGAGATATATTCTATAAAATTGGCTTCAAGTTCAGCTTTCGCACTCTCTTTTAGTATTGCTGAACCTTTATCGAAAAGTATGTTTGAGGCTAAACGTAAAGAACCACTTTCTTTATCAATATTGATTTTATTACCAAGAGAAGATTTTAATTCAGTAATGACTTTGAGTTTAATTCCTGTAAGCGATTTTATTTTTGCTTTTTGTGCTTGAAGTTTAGTTAAGAGTTCATCATATTTCGTTTTTTTATCTTCAACGGCTTGGAGTAATTTTAAAAGTTTTTCTTCATTGAGTTTAAGTGCTTCATCTTTTTTGGTTAATGAATTAGAGAGTAAAATAATTTTATTTTCATAAGAGTCTAATTTTTGAGTTTTAGAGTTAATGGTCTTGTTTTGCTCTTCATTTAAATTTTGTAATAGAACAATATGCTTTGAATAGTTGTCTATTTTTGTATTTTGTGCTAAAAGTAATTGATTTAAATTAGAGAGTTCTTCGCTTTTTAATTTAAGTGCATTAGAAGAGAGTATAAGTTTACTGTTACTCTCTTCTAAGTTTGCTTCACGCTTGGCTAAAAGATTTTTTAATTTTCTAATCTCTTCATTTTGAATGGCAATATTTTGAGAAAGGTCAATGAGCCGATCAGATTGCTCATCAAGTGTATTTTCTTGTTCTGTTAGTATATTTTCTTGATTGGTTAAAACTTCTTCTTGTTGAATTAAAACTTCTTCTTTTTTATTGAGTTGATTTCGAATAACACTGGACTTGACAACAATCGCACCAATAAGCAAGATAAATACAAAAAGAAGACCAGCCATTAAATCGGCATAAGAAATCCAAAAATTTGTCTCTGAGGTATTTGACTTTTTATTAAACATAATGCTATTTTACACTAAGTTGAGAAATATTATTGTGGTACTCAGTAATGGTACGCTGTAAAATTTTATTTTGTTCAGCTGTACTATGGGCAAAGTTTGCAAGTTTCATTACAATTTCACCTACCTCATTGTCTATTTTTGAAAAAGTCATGTTGAGTGATTTCTCAAGTGTTGCATCAAATTGGCTAAGTGTATGGTTGAGTGATGCTGTTACTTGTGTAAATTCCTGAATGTTTTGTTCAATTTTTTGACTTGCTGTTAAGGCAGATTTTGAAGTTTCAATTTTAGCGATGGTATCTTTTAAATCAGTTGATACCATTTTTAGATGATTAGCAATGTTCGTAAAGTTTTTATTGGTTTCACCAATAATAGTTTGAAAATTATCTAAATGTTTCTCATTTAGAAGTTGAATAAACTCTAAGTTAAAGGTCTCTTTAAGTGCTTGTATCATTTTTTGGTCACGCATTTCATGTTGCATATGCTCATGGCGTTTTAGTTCACTTGGAGACCAAATATAAGAGGTATAAACTTGATGGAGTTGGTGGGAATCTGCATCAACTTTTGAAAGACCTCTTTTTTCAAAAAATGACCAAATGATAGATAAGAAAATACCATAAATTGAAGCATAAAAAGCTGTACCAATTCCAGAAAGTAAAAGAGAAATTTCATGATCAAGTGTAGCTTCATTTGAAGAAGAAAAGTCTGGCATGGAAATAGCAATAGCTGTAAATGTTCCTAAAATACCTAACATTGGAAAAAGTGAAGAAGCAATGGAAGCATAATTGTCATTTCTAAATGTTTGATAATAGTTAGTAATAAATTCTGAAATATTAATGGTAGACTTTGTCTCTGAGAAAATTGTTAATGAGTTGTCTTTGATGGTTTGCTGTAAATCTTTTTGTAGATTAACATACTCTTTACGCATTTTACAAACAACAAAGTTGGCATTATGTCTGATAAAAAAGAGGTAAACTAAATAAATAGTACCGATGATAATAACAGAGTGTAAGTTGACTTTTAAGGGAATAAAATTAAAGTAACCTAGTAGAATAATGATAAAAAAGAGTGTTCCAAAAAGTGCTAAAAGTAGGTAGTTGATAAAACAGGGGGTATTTGAGTATTGTTGATGGTTCATTATATTTCCTTACTAGCGTTGTGTTCTAATTTGAGTTTTGTTATATTGAGGTCTTCAGGTTTATGCAGAACTTCTTTTACTAAGTAAAAAAAGTTTGGGTGTAAAACATCAGCATAAGTTTTGACAATGGCTGTTTTATAAGTACTTCTTGTAAGTATATTAGTGACTACACCTACAGGAATATCGGGTAAAAAAATATTGTCTAATCCTGAAGTTAAAACTTTATCGCCTACTTCTATTTTCGACCACTTTGGTATGAAGTTTACCTCTATGCTTTCAGCATCAATTCCTTTCGCGATTCCAGGGGTTTTTTTCTCTCCAATAAAAGTAGAAAATTGACAAATAGGGTTTGAAAGTAAAATACCTTTCAGTGGTCCATTTTGTTTAAGTGCAATACCAGCAACAACATTTCTTTGAATGAGTCCATATATTTTATCTTCTCCTAGCTCTTCACCATTGGTTAGATAGATTTGTGAAAAATCATTTAGTTTTTTATAGGAGATAGTTTGAACACGTAAAATATTTTTAAAGTTATTGAATTTGGTTTCACTATATTGGTTAAGTTGTTTTAGTTCGATTAAGTTGATTTTTTGCTGATAAAGATATTTACGAAGTAAAATATTTTCTTTTTTTAAAGATTTAATTGCTTCAGCTTGTTGTAGGTATTGTTCTTTAGAATGCTTTAATGAGTTAACGATATCTAAATAACTCTCTTTAATGGGTAAAGTAAGCAGTGCAAAATTATCTTGGAAGCTCTCCTCTTTTCTTAAGAGGAAAATTGTAAGGGCCACAAAGATAAAAAGTATAATTAGTCGACTAGTCTTCATAGGTGGATTGTTGTAAAATATCTATCTCTTCAAGTGCTTTTCCTGTACCCTTTGCAACAGCTAAGAGTGGGTCTTCAGCTACATATACGGGTAATTTAATCATGTTTGATAAATATTTATCTAAACCTCTAATTAATGCACCACCACCTGTTAGCACAATTCCATTTTCAACAATATCTCCAGCTAAATCGGGAGGAGTTTGTTCTAAGACAAGTTTAAGGGCTTCAGCAATTTCTCTGATAGGCTCTTTCATAGCTTCTCTCATATGCTCAGAGTTGACTTCAATAGAAGTTAGTAGTCCAGCAACTTGATCACGACCTTTTACTTGCATGACCAATTCTTCTTCAAGTTGTACAGCTGTACCAATGGCAATTTTAATCTCTTCAGCAACTCGATCACCAATAAGAAGGTTAAAGTTCTTTTTCATGTAATCAATGATGGATTTATCTAGCTTATCACCAGCTGTTCTAATAGATTTAGAAAGTACAAGACCTCCAAGTGAAATAACACCAATTTCAGTAGTTCCTCCACCAATATCAACCACTAAGTTACCATTTGGATCTTTTACAGGAATTCCTGAACCAATGGCAGCTGCCATTGGTTCTTCAATAAGGTGAACTTCTCTTGCCCCTGCTGACATTGCAGACTCTTTTACAGCCTTACGCTCTACTTGTGTTAAGCCAAATGGAACACAGATAATTATTCTTGGAGAGAAGAGACCTTTTCGATTATGTACTTTTTCAATAAAGTATCGAATCATCATCTCTGTAATATTAAAATCAGCAATAACACCATCTCTCATTGGACGAATGGCTTTAATATTTCCTGGTGTTTTACCTACCATATCTTTAGCTTCTTGACCTACTGCTAAGATATGTTCTCGACCTCTTTTATCATACTGAATGGCTACAACTGATGGTTCATTAATACTAATACCTTTGCCTTTTACTAGTACCAATGTGTTTGCCGTTCCTAAATCTATTGCTAAATCGTTTGAAAAAACTCCCAATATTTTTTTTAACATTTTATATTCCTTTGTCTCTTTGTTTTTGTCTCTTTATTTTATGCTATTTTAGAATTTTTAATATAGAGTGGTTTTACACCATCATTAATTACTTCTTCTGTTATGACTACCTCATATCCTTCAAGTTCTGGAAGTTCATACATTATATCTAATAATGCTTCTTCCATGATTGAACGTAAGCCTCTCGCCCCTGTTTTCCGATTAATTGCTTTCTTTGCAACAGCTTGTAACGCAGACTCTTCAAAAGTTAAGACAACATTGTCAATTTCAAAGAGTTTTTGATACTGTTTTGTAACAGAGTTTTTAGGTTCAGTTAAGATACGTATCATAGCTTTGAGTGTAATTGGTTCAAGTGTTGCTGTTACGTGAAGTCGTCCAATAAGTTCTGGAATAATTCCAAATTGTACCAAGTCAGCAGACTCAATAAGATGCATTACATCTTCATTATCTTTACTTGATCTTTTTGTTTGTCCAAATCCAAGCTGGTTTGCTCCTAAACGTCGCTGAATAATCTCTTCTACTCCATCAAATGCTCCACCACAAATAAACAATATATTTGAAGTGTCAATTTGTAAAAAATCTTGGTTAGGGTGTTTTCGTCCACCTTTTGGAGGAATATTTACAACAGAACCCTCAATAATCTTAAGTAGTGCTTGTTGCACCCCTTCACCTGATACATCACGCGTTATGGAACGATTCTCACCCATACGGGCAATTTTATCCATTTCATCGATAAATATAATACCTCGTTCAGCTTTTTTAACATCATCTCCAGCTGCTTGAAGAAGTTTGGTTAAAATATTTTCAACATCTTCACCAACATAACCAGCTTCTGTTAAGTTAGTAGCGTCAGTAATGGCCAGAGGAACATCTAAAAACTTAGCAATAGTTTGTGCCAATAGTGTTTTACCAGACCCTGTAGGACCGATGAGTAAAATATTTGATTTCTCAATATTAATATCATTATTTTGTTGATTTTTAAAGATTCGTTTATAGTGGTTGTATACAGCAACTGCTAAGGTCTTTTTAGCTGACTCTTGTCCAATAACATAGTCATTAAGCATTTTATGAATCTCTTTTGGAATTAACAGTGTTTGAGGTTCTGTATTTTCACTGAAATTCTCTTCTTCTCCAAAAAGAATTTTATAAGCTGAAGTGACACAATTTGAACAAACATAAGCACCGTTACCTGCAATAAATGGATTATTTTCTTTTTCACTTGTGCCACAAAAACTACACTCTTTTTTAGCCATTCTTATTTCCTTGTATATGGGATACCACGTTTTGATTTTGTGATAAACTCTACTAATTTTTTTACATGTTCTGAAGAACTTTTTGTTTGTAAATCTTCTGCTGTTTCTTGGAGTGCATTTACACTTTCAAAAAGTTCTCTATATGCTATTTTTAATTCATTGATATCTTCTCTTGGAAGTGCTCTTCTTAATCCTGTCAGATTTAGTCCTCTTAAATAGGCTCTATTTCCCTCAGCCAAACAATAAGGAGGTACATCTTGACTTAAGGCTGATGCTCCAGCTATCATAGCATAATCTCCTATATGTACAAACTGATGTACAGGAGTAAATCCACCAATAACAACATTATCTCCTAGTTCAACGTGTCCAGCTAAGGTTGCTCCATTTGCTAAAATACAATTGTTTCCCATAATAACATCGTGACCTAAATGAACGTAACCCATTAATAAATTGTTATTTCCAATTTTAGTAATTGAGCCACCCCCTTTGGTTCCCGGATTGAGTAGGGTAAATTCACGAATTTTATTGTAATCACCAATAATAAGCTCAACATCCTCTCCATTAAATTTTAAATCTTGAGGAATAGAGCCAATTACAGCATGAGAGAAAATATGATTTCCTTTACCTAAGGTTGTTTTACCATCAATGACAGCATGGGCATCAATAATGGTGTCATCTCCAATGCTAGATTGTGATGAGATGGTAACAAACGGTCCAATTGTGACATTATTCCCAATTTTAGCCCCATCTTCAATAATAGCTGTTTTATGTATATTTGACAAGTTTGTCCTTATTTATCTTTATCTACAATCATTGCTTTTAATTCAGCTTGGGCTACAAGTTTATCATCAACATAAGCTTTGGCATCAAGTTGCCAAACAGCACCTCTTTGTTTAATAACAGTGAGTTTATAGACAAGCTTATCACCAGGGGTTACAGGTGCACGAAACTTTGCTTTGTCAATACTCATAAAGTAGACAACTTTATTTTTCATCTCTTCTTGGTTTTCTGCACTTGAACTTTGAAAAGCTAATACCCCACCAGCTTGAGCCATACCTTCAATAATCATAACTCCTGGGTAAATAGGATGACCAGGAAAGTGTCCTTGGAAAATTGGTTCAGAAATCGAAACATTTTTATAAGCTTCTATGCTTACTCCTTTTTCAAGTTCGATAACACGGTCAACCAACAAAAATGGATACCTATGAGGTAAGATTTTTTGAATTTCAACGACATCATATAGCATGAATTTAGCCTTTAGTAGAATAATTTTAAATATCTTATCTAAAAATAACTAAAAAGGTTAAGAAATTTCTAACAGAACTTCTCTAACATCCTCATATATATGGCTCTTATAAATGATTTCGACTTTTTGAGTAGGAATTTCTTCTACAACTAAAATGGCAGATAAATCATAAGGGTTAGGAATAAGTTCTCTTCTAATCTTAAGTTCTTCTTCAAAGCTAGGACTAGAGTAAATAAGCTCTTGAATATTTTTATAGTTTTTTTTAGATAACGTATTGTAGTTTGATAGGGTAATAAACTTAATTTCATCTCTATTCATATAATGTAAGATATCTATTTGTAAATCAACTTTTCCTCTTGAATATTCATTTCTTATGGTAGAAAAAGGTAAAAAATGTGCTGGAACAGTTTGCTTTTTTATGCGTAAATGTCCATGAATTTGTCGCCAATTTAAGAAACGTTCTTTAACTATTTTGTAGTTAATTTTTTCATCTTCTAGCTTCCAACGCTTTTCATAGAGTTTAATTCTTGCTTCAATGGACTCTGGTTGTATTTGTTGTGAAATAGGAGAAAAAAGTTCATCGGCAAGTTTTTTTTGTTGATCACGTTGAATGTTGAGTGCAAAAAGACAACCACAATAGTCTTGACGATAGAGAGCATCTTCTTTTGCCATAATATTTTGTTCTTGTGTACCTGAAGCTTTTCTGTAGTCAGGAGCAACAAAAGTAATGTTAAACTTTTTAGCCAAAGCATCACCAGCAGTTTTGAGTTGTTCGAGTGACTTTTTAGGAGAAGTTAATAGGGTAGAGGTAAAAGTTTTTTCACCCATTTGTGCTGCTTGTTTGGCTGTTACTTCAAAACGTCTATCAAAACAGATGGCACACCTCTCTCCTTTTTCAGGTTCATTTTCAAAACCACGAACAGCTTTTAGCCAATTGTCGACATCGTATTCACCTTCTATTAATGTGATACCTAACATTTGACAAGAACGTTTAACATCAAGTAGACGTAATTGATATTCAGAATAGGGGTGAATATTGGGGTCATAAAAGTATCCTACCAATGTTTCATTTGGATATTGGGCTTGAAGTTTTTGTAAGAAATAGTGGCTATCAACAGCACAGCAAATATGAACTAAAATAAGATATCCTTTAGAGGGTTATTGTTGCGTATTTTACATGAAAATTATTAAATGTAAGGCTTTGTGTATGGTAGGGAAAAGAGAAATATAAAATATGATATAGTTAGCTGCAAATTATTGGTTCTACGATTTTATCAAGAAAAGATATAGGTTTTTTTGAAGTGTTGTAGATGATTAAGATGATTAATAATAGGAAAACTATATGATAAAAAAATATTCCGAAACGATAACTAGATGTTAGTTTCTTTTACAAATACCCTAACAAAAAAAATAGGTTATCTATCAGCAATATTAGTTTTAGTCCTAGCCCTATTAATAGGTTACGATGCCATGGCACGTTATCTTTTTTCAGCAGGATCAATTGCTCTACAAGAGCTTGAATGGCATATTTTTGATATTGTTTTTCTTTTTGGACTCTCTTACGCTCTAAAACATGATAAACATGTGCGTGTAGATATCTTTTTTTCTTCTTATTCTACAGAAACTAAAGCGATCATACAGATTTTTTCTATGTTGTTTTTACTTATTCCTTTTTCGCTCTATTTTTTACATGGCTGTTATGAGATGACACTTCAGTCTTATGTACAAAATGAAATCTCTTCTGATCCAGGTGGGTTAGCTTATCGTTTTATTATTAAAGGTGTGTTGTTTTTAGCGTTTGTGCTTTTAGTGTTACAAGCTATTTCTGAAATTATTAAGGCTTATGGAGAACTAAAAAGTAAGAAACATTTACTCATAGGCTTGGTGGTTATTTTTTCTTTTTTAGCCTTTTCTTTTCTTGATATGGCTTTTCTTATTGACCCTTTATGGCTTATGTTTTTATTGACCCTTGTGTTACTGATGACAGGTTTCCATGTGGCATTTGTGTTTGCTGGTGTGGCGTTATTTTTTGCACTTATATCTGATGAGCTTGGAACACATGTTTTAGATATGTTACCTTACCGTGTTTATGGAATTATGGGGAATATTACACTTATGTCTGTGCCTCTATTTATTTTGATGGGCTTGATTTTAGAAAAGTCTAAAATGGCAGAAAACCTTTTACTCTCTATGGGAAAATTGTTTGGGGTTGTTCGTGGTGGCTTGGCTATTTCGGTGGTTGTTGTGGGGGCAATATTAGCAGCTTCAACAGGTATTGTTGGGGCATCGGTGGTAATGATGTCGTTAATTGCTTTGCCGTTGATGTTAAAGCATAATTATTCGCCTCAATTGGCTACTGGTTCTATTGCAGCTTCGGGGACATTGGGGCAGATTATTCCTCCCTCTATTGTGTTAATTATTTTGGGTGATCAGATGCATCTCTCTGTGGGTGATTTGTTTAAAGCAGCTGTCGTTCCTGGGCTTATTTTGATTGGTTTGTATATAATATACATACTTATTTATGCCTATTTTAACGAAGAAGTAGCACCTGCCATTCCCAATGATGAGCCTTATGGAAAAGTTGTAAAAGAAGCCTTAAAAGTCATTAGCCCACCTTTGCTACTTATTGTGGCTGTGTTGGGTTCTATCTTTGCTGGAATTGCCTCTCCCACTGAATCGGCAGCCATTGGGGTTTTGGGTGCTTTGGCTTTGGCATTTTTTAATGGGGAGTTTTCTTTTGGCTTATTACGTTATGCTTCTAGTGAAGCTGTTAAATTAACCTCAATGATATTTATGATACTCATTGGAGCAACAGCATTTTCATTGGTTTTTAACGAGCTTGGTGGTGATGTGATGGCGATGCAGTTTTTTCAAGACGACGTGGGTGATAAATGGATGTTTATTCTTTTGGCGATGTTGATTATTTTCTTTTTAGGCTTTTTTATAGACTTTATAGAAATTGCCTTTGTGGTAGTACCTATTTTAGTACCCATTGCACACGCTTTTGGCATAGACCCTATTTGGTTTGCTATACTCATTGCTTTAAATTTACAAGCCTCATTTTTAACACCTCCCTTTGGTTTTGCTCTTTTTTACCTAAAAGGAGCAGCTGGAAATTTGGTGACAACAGGGCAGATATATAGAGGCGTATTACTTTTTATTGGTTTACAGCTTTTAGCCTTATTAATTATAGTATTATTTCCTGATTTGATTTATTTATTTGGAAAGTAGGAGAAAAAATGGAAGAGCATATTAAAATAGAACTAAAATTAGATAAGTTAGAGAATTTAAAACATTACGCAAAGTTGTTAAATAAAGATATAAATACTATGCTAGATGAAGCTTTGGAACGTTATTTTATAGAAGAGGAAGAGAAACTCATTGTCAAGGAGCAAAATGCTACGAACCTTGACTATAATGAGTTTTGGGATGGCGTTGATTTAGAGGATTAGGCTTGACCAATTTCAGTAAAAAGCTCAGTTTCTGTCTCAGCCACATAGTTATTTAGTGAACCTAAAAGTTTTCCACCTTCATGGGTTTTGATATTTTTAACTGTAATTTCACCTTCAACTGAACCTGTAGTCTCTATTTCAAGAAGTTCAGAAGCTGTAATATTCCCTTTAAATAGACCATTAATGAGGATGTTTTTACTCTCCATATTACTGGCATTAACAGAGCCTGTATTATCAATTCTAATTTCTTCTTTAGCCTCAACATCACCATTGACTTTTCCAGAGACTAGAAGTTGTTTGACTTTAATTTTATTGATAACTTTACCATTGGACATAACTTCTAAAGTGTCACAAAAAATTGAACCATTTAGTTTCCCATTGACAATGACATTGGAAGCTGTAATAGTGCCATTGACTGTACCATTTTCACCAATAACAACTGATGTTATTGTAATATCACCATGTACTATTCCCTCTACTTGAATAGACCCTTCTCCTTTAAGATTTCCTGTCATTTCAATTTCTTTGGCAATAAATGTATGGTTCTTTCCTGTTACTGTTGCTTCTGATGATTTCTGATTTCCCTTAAACATAACTTCAGCTTCCTTTATAATATTATTTGAATGAATAATTATAATATATTATGATATAGAAATAGTTTAATATAGTATACTAAGTAACAGTTAATTTTTATTATTTTATATTTATAATAATTTAAAATATATTTAAAATAATATAGTAAAAAAAATAACATTCTTTCTTTTTTGTTATATTTGGTTAGTATAAGTTTCAGTGTAATTAAATTATTGAAAAAGGCTATAAAATGGGACAAGATAGAGAATTAAATCAAGTGTATGTGATTCAACAAGCTTTAAATAGTTATGATGGACTAACTTCTGGTGAAAAAAAATATTGTACAGACCACCTTGTTGAGTGGGTTTCTAAAGATAAAACTTTAAATGTATTAATTTCTAAATTTTCAGAAATATCTTTAGATTTAAGACCATTTCTTAAACAAAATGGTCTTTTAGTTTAATTTTACTTTTAGCATCTCAGCTTTAGGTAACTGTAACAAAAGTGGCTTTTTCTCTTTTTTAAGCCACTTTAATATGCTCACAATTTCATCTTCAATCATGGCTGTACAACCAGCTGTACCTTTTCCACTTTTGCTTTTTATATGTATGAAGATACAAGAACCAGCTTGGGCTATTTTGTTAGGATTATGATTGACGGTGATACCATATTTGTAAAGATTGTTTCTTAGTTTCATATGTTCAAAACTTTTGTAATCTTTTATGACTGTGTTAGAGTCAACAATTTGATTATACCAAATCGAATTAGAGTCATCTACACAATGGTCAGTTGTTTTATAGATAGCATAAGGAAAGTTCATTTTAAAATTATTTTTGCTATAACCAAAGGCATTCTGTAAAGAAAAAAGTCCAGCTGGTGCTTTTCCATCACCCTCTTTTTTAATGTATTTGGCATCTTTGGGCGTTGTGTGTAAACCCTTTCCCCAACCTAAACCATTGCGTCCTATGACAACCTTAAGGGCTTTACCCATTTTTTGCCAATGATTATTGGTTTTTTCATAACGTTGTAGTGTTCCATTTTTGGTAGACCAATTATCAGTTGTGACCACTAATAGTTGAGAAGAGTCTTTTGGAATTATTATATTTTTTAGCTGAATTGTCTCTTCTTTTATTGTAGGGCTAATTTCTGAACTGTTACATGCTGTAAAGAGAAGAAGAGTTAAAGATAAAATGCTGAGCTTTTTCATTATGATATAATCCTTTTTTATAATTTATAATATAGAGGACAAAACATGGAAGACTTAGGATTTTTCTCAGTACTCATTCCACTTTTCATCATTCTGATGGCAATTATAACAAAAGATGTCGTGGTATCATTACTTTTAGGCATTTTTTTTGGAGAATTGGTACTTCATCACTTTAACCCTTTTGTTGCTTTAATTGAACTTTTAGAAGGTATTGTTAAATTGTTTGCTGAAGGTTGGATAAGCAAAACACTTATTTTTGCACTTTTAGTCGGAGCAATTATTAAGCTTATTTCACATTCAGGTGGAGTAGATGGTTTTGTGAACTATTTGAGTACGAAACAAAAAGCCATAGACTCACCTAAAGGAGCTCAATTTTTAGCTTACTTTATTGGCATTATTATTTTTATAGAGTCTTCCATTACAGCACTGGTAGCTGGTACAGTAGCTAAACCACTTTGTGATAAAAATGGTGTGAGTAGAGCGAGACTGGCATTTATTTGTGACGCTACTTCTGCTCCTGTTTGTTCACTTTTTCCTTTTAATGCTTGGGGTGCTTTACTTTTAGGCTTGATTGTTGTGGCATTAAATGACAAGGTCATAGCAGGAGAGGGTGTGCCTTTACTTCTTGAATCTATTTTATATAATTTCTATTCACTTATTATTTTAGTGATTGTCTTTTTAACCATTGTATTTGACATCAATATTGGAGCGATGAAACATGCAAAGCCTGTTCCTTATGTTGAAAAAGAGCTAGAAGAGGGGAGTCATCGTTCTGTTTGGGTGATGCTTTTACCTCTTTTGGTACTCATCTTTTTAGTCCCTCTTTCGCTTTATTATACAGGTGAGGGAGACATCTTAAAGGGTTCTGGTTCAACTTCTATTTTTTATGCGACCATAGGGACGTTACTGTTTATCTATGTTTATTATGTCCCTAAAGGCTACATGAAACACAAAGAGTATTTTTCTAGTTTCTATGAGGGAATCTCTGATATGATTCCTATTGTACTCATTTTACTTTTGGCATTCTTTATAGGAGATATCATTAAAGAATTAGGAACTGCTAACTATATTGCTACGCAAGTAAAAGCATCAGCTCTTCCCATTACTTTTTTGCCTTTGTTGGTCTTTTTAGTCGCAGCACTTACAGCTTTTTCTACAGGGACATCTTGGGGAACTTTTTCAATTATGATGCCCATAGCCTTAGGGTTAGCAGGAACATTTGATTTAAATATAGCCTTAATGATAGGAGCAGTTATCTCAGGAGGAATTTTTGGAGACCATGTCTCACCCATTTCAGATACAACCATCATAAGTTCTATGGCAACAGGTTGTGACCACATAGAACATGTACGGACGCAGATGCCTTATGCACTTATAGGAGCTTTTCTGGCTTCGTTATGTTATTTGTTATTTGGATATTTAAATTAAGAAGAGGATTAAGAGTTACAATGAAAGTAACTCTTAGGGTAGAAACTATTTTACAGGAGTTGCGTTTGAAGCTTCTTTAGAAGTCTCTTTGGCTGTGTCAGTTGCAGTATCTTTAAGGTCTGTTGCAGAGTCTTTAATATCATCTACTGAATCAGTGATTGCATCTTTTACTTCAGTCATTACATCTCTCATAGAGTCACTCATGTCTTTCATCGTATCAGTCATGTCAGTCATGATGTCACTCATTGGAAATTTAGAAGAAGTTGTCTCTTTACCATCTTCATCTTTAACTGCATCTCTCATAGAGTCAGTCATGTCTGTCATAACATCTTTCATATCTGTCATCATGTCAGCAAAAGGAAATTTAGAAGTTGATTTTGTACCATCTTCATTTTTAACTGTATCTCTGAAGCTATCTGTCATATCTGTCATGATGTCTGTCATAAAGAAGTCAGCACTTGCTGTTGTCATCATTGTTGCTGTTAAAGCTGCTGTTAAAATAATTTTTTTCATTGTTTAGACCTTTAATATTTAATTTGTTGTTGACATTATAATTATCATTAGTTTAATTTATACTTAATATTATAAAAAATTATATGCACTTACTTAAATTCAATTTTCAAGAGTTTAGAAAAGTTATTTTGAGGGTTGTTAAGGAGAATCTCAGTTCTATAAGAAGAGATAAATTTCTCATCAGCCACTTGCCAAATTTTTGAGATTTTAAGTTTTGAAACTTGACCATCTATATAAATGCTCTTAGACTTTATATCTCTTAGTTCCTGTTCTTCTAAAAAAAGAACGAGTTTCCCTTTACTTAGGTCTTGCACTTGTGCTAAGGGTGTTCCCATATTAACAAAATCACCTTTATTAACCATTAGCTTGTAAAGAAACTGTTTGTTTAGTTTTATACTCTTTTTAGAGATATTATCTTTAAGTCGTGCTATTTCATATTTTAAATCAAGTTTTTGTTTTTTTAAATTATCTATTTTCTCTTGAGTAGAAAAATATTGAGTTTTTGCATTACTATAAGCATAAAAAGCATTATCTTTTTGCGTCTTAGAAGCAGAGCTTATAGTATTAATACGTTGATGATAAGCTTTTTGTTTATTTAATGACTCTTTTAGTGTAGCTAAAATATTTTGATTGATTTTAATCATACTGTTTATAAGTTTTAATGAATCATGGCTTGAAGTCAATTTTATCTGTTCGAGTTTATCATCAAGTTGTATTACTTTACCATTGACCATTGTTCCCTCTAGGGCAATGGGTGCTTTAGTTACTTCTCCTGCTACGGCAGCTTTCATGGTGATTTTTTCATAAGGTTCAACTTTTGCATAGTGAACTTTTGCAAAAATAAATAGGGGACTTAGAAGTAAAAATAGATATCTCATATATAAACTCTTTTGATGGATTTTAAGGATTATAACGAGAAATAGTTTAGAAATTAGGTATGACGATAAGCCGTGTTCTGTCGTGGGTAGTTATTTATCTAGGCGTATTGTTGCCAATACGCTCGAGCGAAGCAGTTTTGTCAATCCAATGACCTAATGAGATTTAATACCATTGCTTCTTGCTACGGACAGGGTTTACCTAGCTGCCTATGTTACCATAAACACTGGTGAGCTCTTACCTCACCCTTTCACCATCACCCAATAATATGGGCTGTCTACTCTCTGTTGCACTTGCCCTCAGATTACTCTGGCCATCCGTTAGATGGAGTCCTATCTCATGTGTAGCACGGACTTTCCTCTCGTGACCTAAGTCACCAGCAACTACCTGTCATACCTGTTGGAAGTATATCAAACTAAGGCTTTTTTTCTGATATAATAGTTTATTAATATTTTGGGTTAAAAGGGAAATTGAGCTCATGAAAACATTAAAACTGTTGCTTGTATTTATTATTTTAGTATTATTGCCTATACTTTATGTTGCCATAGATAGTCATGAGCATAAAAAAGAGATTAGTATTGCTATTGGTGCAAAGGTAGATGCCTATAGTCAATATGCCAAACAGTATGCCAAAGAGTTTCAAAAAGAGGGAGTGACGTTAAAGTTAGTAGAGACCAAAGGTTCAGTTGAAGCACAAGAGAAGTTGCTTAAAGGGGAAGTTGACTTTGCTTTTGTGCAAGGTGGCACAGAAGAGAAGGGTATTTATGCTTTAGCTAATATTATGCTAGAACCTATTTGGATTTTTTATAAAGGGCGTAAAATATCTGACCTTAAAAGTCTTAAAGGAAAACG
>JALWLW010000016.1 GCA_027081065.1 Campylobacteraceae bacterium | reverse complement strand
ACTGATATTGCTCCAGGGTATGATCACTTCACTTCAGGAATTGGGGCAGCGATGATTGGTTGGTACGGATGTGCGATGCTTTGTTATGTTACACCAAAAGAGCACCTTGGTCTTCCAAACAGAGAAGATGTTAAAGAGGGACTTATTACCTACAAAATTGCTGCTCACGCTGCCGACGTTGCCAAAGGTCACCCAGGTGCAAGAGCAAGAGATGATGCAATGTCTTTAGCTAGATTTGAGTTTAGATGGGTTGACCAGTTCAACATTGGACTAGACCCTGAACGTGCTAGAGATTACCACGATGAAACAATGCCTATGGAAGCTGCTAAAGTTGCACATTTCTGTTCAATGTGTGGACCAAAGTTCTGTTCTATGAAAATTTCTGCTGATGTTAGAGAATATGCTGATAATTTAGGAACAGATGTTGAAACAGCAAAACAAGTTGGAATGGGCGAAATGTCTATGAAGTTCCAAGAGATGGGAAGCGAAGTTTACGTAGAAGCTGATAAAGTAACAAAATCATAATTACGCAAGGTGTAGTCAAAAACTACACCTTAAAAACCAATAGGCTTTTGTTATAATAATTATTATTTCAAAAGGATAACAATTGGAACTTCAAACATCTATAACAAGAGAAAATATTGAGACATTGGTCAGGTTATTTTATCATGGTGCAATGGACGATGAGCAAATAGGTCACTATTTTTTACTCGAACTAGGTGAAGATATCACAAACTATGAGTGGGTAAAACATATTGATATTTTAGTCGATTTTTGGGCTAAAGTCTTTTTAGATGACCCTCTTTATAACTCTGACCCTTATGGACCACATTTTACAATTGTCGGTTTGACAAAAGAAGATTTTACACAATGGGTAAAACTCTTTTCTCAGTCTGCTGATAGCATATATGTACCAGAAATCTCTAGTAAATTCAAAGAAAAAGCCATTATGTACGCTGAAGAATTTATAGAACGACTTAAAGTCAACCCTGAAAGTTCAGAACTGTTTTGGTAATCAATTAAAAAAGGAAATGGGAAAAAATGAACATAGCAATAGCAGGTGCAGGTTTAGTAGGAAGAGTTTTAGCATTAAATCTCTTAGCACAAGGTCACACACTAACCCTTTTCGATGAAGATAAAAACGATGGTGAAAAAGCAGCTGGTATGACAGCTGCTGGTATGCTCGCTGCTTTTGCAGAACTAGAAACGGCTGAGTCGGTCATATTTGAGCATGGAAAACGCTCCATTGAACTATGGTTACCTCTTTTAAAATCCATTGACCTTGAAGATGCTTACCAACTTAAAGGAAGCATCATTACAGCTCATCCTCAAGACTACTCGGAGCTTGACCAATTTATTGCTACATTAAAGTCAAAAGTAGAAGAAGCCCAAGATATTCAGCTTCTTGATAGAGCTGGAATAGTTGCTCTTGAACCTGACCTTGAGCAACACAATAAAGCATTTTACATTCCTCATGAAGGTCAAGTTGATGCCCAACGCTTTATGCAACGCTCAACACAATACCTTTTAGCACACAAGTCAGTTACTTGGCATGACAATACAAAGGTAGATTGTGTCTCAGAAGGTGCTGTTTCATTCAATGATGTAACAGAAGAATTTGACTGGGTCTTTGACAGTCGAGGTTTAGGTGCAAATGAGCAAGTTAAAAACTTACGTGGTGTACGAGGTGAAGTTATTTGGCTTGATGCCCCTGAAGTAAACATCACTAGACCCACACGTATGTTGCACCCACGCTACAAAATTTACATTGTGCCACGACAAAACAACCGTTATGTTATTGGAGCGACCGAAATAGAAAGCGAAGATAGAAGTGAAGTTTCAGTACGTTCTTCTTTAGAACTTCTTTCAGCTGTCTACTCTATGCATACGGGGTTTGCAGAAGCAAGAATAGTAAGAATGTTAACAAATTGTCGTCCTACACTTAAAGACAATTTACCAAATATTGAACAAGATGAAAAGTTAACAAGAATTAATGGGCTTTATAGACATGGGTACTTGTTAGCTCCTGCCATTGTAGAAAAAGCTTTAAAAGAAGGAATAAACGCATGATAAAAGTTTCAGTAAACGGCGAAATAAAAGAACTCCCAAAGGGTTTAAATGTTTCTCAAATGATAGAAGCACTAAACTACAAAACAAAAGGCTTCGCAGTAGCTGTAAACACAACTTTTGTTTCAATTAAAAGCTATGAAGAGACCATCATTAACGACGGTGACACCATAGATATTTTAGCACCCGTCCAAGGAGGATAACATGAACAACGATACATGGGAAATAGGTGGTAAAACCCTAAAAAGTAGAATGCTCATCGGTTCAGCACTCTACCCTAGCCCTGCTAATATGGAAGATGCCATCAAAGAGAGTGAAGCTGAAATTGTTACTGTTGCACTTCGTCGTCAATCAGCAGGTGAAGGTGGAGGAAACAACTTTTGGGACATCATCAAAGAGTTAAACATCAACGTACTCCCCAACACAGCAGGATGTCACTCAGCCAAAGAGGCGATAACCACAGCCCAAATGGCAAGAGAAGTATTTGGAACAAACTGGATAAAACTTGAAGTCATAGGCGACCAATACAACCTACAACCTGACCCATTTGAAACGGTAAAAGCAGCTGAAATACTTGTAAAAGAGGGATTTGAAGTCTTTCCTTATACAACTGATGATTTAGTTGTAGCAAAACGTTTAGCCAATGTAGGATGTAAAATTCTCATGCCTTGGGGTTCACCGATTGGTTCAGGTCAAGGACTCATGAACCCAAGCAACCTAAAAGCGATACGAAAACAGTTCCCTGAACTAAAACTCATAGTAGACGCAGGAATTGGAAAACCAAGCGACGCAGTAGAAGCCATGCAGTTAGGTTACGACGGCATCTTACTAAACTCAGCCATTGCCCTAGCCCAAGACCCTGTAAAAATGGCACAAGCATTTAAGTACGCCACCATTGCAGGACGTTTAGGTTACGAAGCAGGAACCATGCAAAAACGTGAGTTTGCTAGTCCATCAACGCCAACAGTGGGGACTCCTTTTTGGCATCAGTTTTCGTAAATATTAGGCATAAAATTTCAAAATTATTTTTATGCCAAGAGTCCAATCTGCCCCTCCATATCCCCAATATACAATTCAATATCCTCAGCTTCAAGCCCTAAACTTTTAGCTCTTTCCTCAAAACATCTAACAACGTCAAGATACCTATCAATAATTTTATGGGCAAGTGCAACTCTAATACAAAAACCCAAACAACCAAAGAGGGATTTTCCCCTTACTTCCTATCTCTATCTCATCAGCTACAACAAAAGAGTTTGGTACGTCTTTTATCTGTTTAAAGCTTTTATTTTGACCACCAATCTCGAACAGATATTTTTCATCTACTAAAAAATCACCTTTTTGAGGAACGGATAGAGTATGGTTAAAAAGCATCGCTCTAAAAAATACCTCTCGTACTGTTCCTATCTCTGCATTGCTACAGTAGGCATAGTGCAGATTTGTATTGTTCAAATATATCTTTTCAGGCTTAGTAAAGATACTATCTCCCCTTGTTTTTGCACTAACTAAGGTTAAGATTTTAGCTTTATGGAGGTAGTATAAGTATTTATAGAGTCGATTATAATCATTTTTCATATCCATTTTTTCAAGTAAATTTTTAATATTTGGTTTATACGGATTAGAGAGACAGACCAGCTCAACCAATTTTTTAAGTAGAGTTACATTGCTGTATTCCATTGAAAAAATAGAGGGTATATCACTCTCTATTACGGTATTTACTGTCTGTGTGAGCTTAATCAAATAATCCTCTTGATTCTCAAAATAGAAAGGATAGTACCCATATTGAAGATACGCTTTCCACTCTGTGTAAAAATTAAACTCAACCAATAGTTCATTGGCAATGTTGATATGGTCATTAAGTAGAGTTTCTACTGTAAAGGTAGGTAATGTAAGTGAGTGTTTTATCTCTAAAAACTCTCGAAAAGACAAGCCTTGCATCTCATACATCATGACTCTACGACTCAAATCACCTTTAGAGTGGTCAATTTTTAAAGCACTACTTCCTGAAAAGATTACTTTTAAATCCAACATATCATAAATGTTTTTTAGCTCTTGTTCAAAGTTTGCATACTTATGTATCTCATCAAAAATAAGAAGTTTTCCACCTTCTCGATGAAACTGATAGGCTATATCAAAAATAGAATCAACCCCTAAAACGTCAGCACTTACATAGAGTTTCTCTTGAAATGGAAGAGGAGACTCTTTGAGGTATTGTAATAAAAAAGTCGTTTTACCAACACCCCTTGCCCCAATAATTCCTATGAGTCTATTTTGAAAATTAATCTCGTTAAAGATATAACGCTTATAGGTTTGTTTTGTACGTTTTAAAAATTCTCGTTGGTAGATTCTAAGCTTGTCAATCATTATTATATCTCCATATATAATTTATAAGTAATATTATAGCTTTATTAGAATAAAAATACTATTATTATATATCTATATATAGTTTTTGGTATTTTTTATATAATTATAAATATAATTATTTGATTTATTTAAGATTACTTTTTAGCATCAGATTTTCATTTTAGAACAAAAAACCAATTTATCATACTCAAAAAACGTACCTAGCTTTTGCTCATAAATATACACATTGATTTCAGTCATTTTTAGCCTTTTTACTCTGTCTCACTCTTTTTCTAACCTTCTGTTTTTTTTCAGCTCTAATCTCCTCTAAAGAGATGAACGCTTCTACTTTTATTAACTCCTCGATTTTAAAAGTTAAGTCTAAGGCAAAGAGTAGATTGATAATGTTTTCAAACTTGGTATTTTTGCTATCTAAAAAAGAACGATAGGCACTTGCTGACATACCCGAGGCTTTATATAAATCTTTTTGCGTCATCTCTTTTCTAATTCGCTCTTTTTCAATCATATTGGCAAACTGTTCCATGACATCATATGGAGTCATAAACTCTATCATATACTATTCCTTTTTAGATAATTATGTAGATAACTTATATTTTTTAAATTCAATCCACAAGAAACATAATGATAAAATAACACAAAGGAAACCCATGAAATTTTTAAACTGTGGAAACACCCCCTTAGGTATTTACCCTTTAGTAGACCGTGCTGAGAAACTAGAGACACTCTTTTCACTAGGCATTACGACAGCTCAGTTAAGAGTTAAAGACTTAAAAGAAAAAACTTTAGAAGATGAGGTAATCAAAGCCATCGAAATTTCAAACAACTATAACGCTCGTCTTTTCATTAATGACTTTTGGGAACTTGCCATTAAACATAAAGCCTATGGCATACACTTAGGACAAGAAGATTTGGTAGGTGCAGACTTAAATGCCATACATGAAGCAGACATACGCTTGGGAGTGAGTACTCATACCACTAAAGAGATAGAGATGGCATTGGAGATTGAGCCTTCTTATTTGGCGATAGGACCTATTTTTGAGACGCGTTCAAAGGTAGTCAACTATGATACTGTGGGCATAGAAGAGTTAAAAAAGTGGTCAGCTAATGTGGCTTACCCTATTGTGGCTATTGGGGGTATTAATTTAGAAAATATTGAAGATATTATCACAATTCCTACTGTCGATGGGATTGCAATGATTTCAGAAGTATTAGAAAATAATAAAATATCAGAAATAAAAACAAAAAAACTACTAAAACTATTTTTTTTACATTAAAATTCAAATAATTTGTTACAGATAATCTCATTAAAGTGTTACCAAAGGTTACCTATGTATAATTAGGTTACACTTTAAAAAAGGAAATAGTATTGAGTGATATAACGCTTATTCTTTTAGGTGCTGGGTCAGCTTCTCGCTTTGCCCTACCCCCTAAAAAACAATGGTTATGGATAGGGAATAAACCATTATGGCTTAACGTTACTGATAATTTTCAAGAAATTTATAACTTCAAAAAAACAATAATTGTATCATCAAAAGATGATATTAATAGCATGTCAAATTTTGCAGAATATAACTTTATTGAAGGTGGTTCAAGCCGTCAACAATCACTCAAAAATGCTCTTAAAGATGTAAAGACTCCCTATGTGTTGGTTTCAGATATTGCACGATGCTGTTTAGACCAAGCAATGATACAACGTGTCATTGTAAAAAAAGAGAATAAAACTTGTGTAGTTCCTGTACTTAAAATTGTAGATACGCTCTACTTTGACAATAAACCCATTGACAGAGAAAACACAAAAATCATTCAAACACCTCAGCTTTCTTGTACTCAAACGCTACAAAAAGCTTTAAATTCAGACAAAGAGTTTACCGATGACTCCTCTGCTGTAGCTTCAATGGGTGGGAAAGTTGTTTTTGTAGAGGGCTCAAATAAAGCACATAAACTTACAACCGTTGAGGACCTTTCTAAAATGACCTGTTTAGAGCGACCCTCAACACGTGCAATGACTGGTTTTGGTATTGATATCCATCCTTTTGAAGAGGGAAAAGATATGGTACTTTGTGGAGTAGAGATTGACTCACCTTTTGGTTTTAAAGCCCATAGCGATGGAGATGTTGCCATTCATTCACTTATTGATGCATTGCTAGGTGCTGCAGGTCTTGGAGATATTGGTGAATTTTACCCTGATACTTCAGAAACATACAAAGGTGCTGACTCCAAAGAGTTATTACTTGACACAGTCAAAAGACTCAACAGCTTTGGTTATGTCATTGGCAATGTAGACTTAGCTATTATTGCTCAGACACCAAGACTTTTAAATTATAAAAAGATGATGCGATTTAAACTTGCTAGTTTATTAAACTTAAACCCTAACCTTGTTAACATAAAAGCTACTACAGCTGAAAAACTGGGTTGGATTGGACGAAAAGAAGGCGTAGCTGTTGAAGCTGTTGCCACCCTATACTATTATGATTGGACTAAAAATGAAAATTACCATAATTGAGAATGAACTTTACTTAGCACAAAGTATTGCTTCTAAACTTGGACAGGCAGGATATGATACAGAAGTTTACTCTTCGGTAAAAGAAGCGATGATGACAAGCACAGGTGATGCTTACCTACTTTCAACAAACTTACCAGGTCAAAACTTTAACTCTCTTATTAGCAAATATAAAGAGAAGATTATTATTTTAATGGTTTCATATATCAATAATGATACTGTTGCAGCACCTCTTAAACTAGGAGCTAATGACTATATTGTCAAGCCATTTATTATTGAAGAACTTAAACGTAAAATTGAACACTATAAAGAGTACCAAACACTAAAAAGGTATAAAACTCTCTATAGAGAATACAATGAATACTTACTTCAAGATATTAATATTGACAATGATATTGACAAAATTTCTTCACCTTTAGTTGTTTTAACCAACTATGTAAAGATGGTTGATAAGTTGGCATTTACCTACGCTAAACAAAAAGAGAGGGTATTAAATTTTATTCCTCTAGCAAATAAAGAGTGGAAATCTAAGATAGATAAAGCGAATGTGAAACACTTACTTTACATTTCAGACTTACAGATCCTTAAAAAGGCTGAACGGGAACAACTTTTTGATATACTCCAAGGACGTGACTTTATTATCTCAACAACTTCAGAAATTGAAACACCTTATAAAAGTATTGAGATTAATACGGACAACAAACTATATGACCAAAATGAAATTTTAACCATTGATGATTATGTTAAATTTATTGTCAATAATTTTCAATACCAATATCCAGACACTGAACTCTCTAAAAAACTAGGTATTTCAAGAAAAAGTTTGTGGGAAAAAAGGAAAAAATATGGAATCTTCAAAAAGAAATAATCAGTTACATATTGATGCTGAAGCATTATCAACCATGGCATTAGTTCAAGAAGGGCTAATTTACCCTGTAACAAAGCTCATGAGTGAACAAGAAGCCATTACTGTACGTGAAACAAAAATGTATAAGGGAGTATCCTTCCCTTTTCCTTTTCTTTTAACTCCCTCTGGTGAAAAAAATAGAACTTGTTTAGAATCTTTAAAACAAGGTGATGTGGTAGAACTTGTACATCAAAACAAAGTTATTGGGGAACTGACTGTTGATGATACTTTTCATATTGACCCCAAAGAGCGTTTAAAATGTATTTATGGAACAGATGATAGCTCTCACCCTGGTGTAAAAAGTACGGAAAAAAGATTAGGAAGTATTGCTGTTACAGGTGAGTACCATGTAGACTACCCTCTAATTAAAGCATCTAAACAAATGGTTCAAAAGACAATCAAAGAGACAAATGCACACAATGTTTCAGCCTTAATTTTAGCTGCTAATCCATTAAATAGAGCACATGAACGTATGATAAGACAAGCCATGGATCAATCTGATTTGGTGATTATTTTTCTACTTAAACCATTTAGCTCAAGTGGCTTACGTTATGATATCCGATATGATGCCATGTTAACCTTCATTGAAAGCTTTTTACCTGCAAATAAAGTTTTGGTTGTACCATTAGAAAACTCATACTTTTTTGCTGGATATAACGAACTTATTTTAGATGCTTTGGTTGCTAAAAATTATGGTTGTCACAATTTACTTATTGGTAAAAACCATGCAGGACTCGGACTCTTTTATGACCATGATAAGCTCAACTCTATTTTCGATGTAACTAAAGATATTGAGATTAACGTTATTACAATTGAACAATATGTCTATTGTAATAAATGTCGTACACTTGTCAGTACAAAAACCTGTCCTCATGGGCAACACCATCACATTCATTACCATTCACCATCAATTCTAAAACTTATTGATGCAGGAATGATGCCACCTTCTGTATTGGTTAGAAGAGAAGTTTCAGCAAATATTCTTAGTACCTTATATCCTGAGCGTTTTAAACATTTGCAAGAGCTTTACGATGCACTCATGCCCAATGATGGACTCATAGAAGAACACTCTGAAGAGGACTTTTACATTAAGCTCATGGGGCTTTACCAAACTACCTCATTAACATAAGGCATAGGAAAAACAGATGACTTTAAACAGACTCTTTATTACCTTTTTAGGTACTGGCTTAGCCCCCAAAGCACCAGGAACAGCTGGTTCACTAGCTGCTCTTATTGTGGGAGTTGCCCTTTTACAAGTAGTTCCCATGCAAACGCTTTTCATGTTAACCTTAGCCATTAGCATCATCGGTATTTTTGAGATTAACAAATATGAAAAAACAACCAATTCTCATGATGACAAAAGTATTGTCATTGATGAAGTAGCAGGTATGTGGATAGCCCTTATGTTCGCCATTGCTACAGCTGAGAAAATAAATTATGCCTATGCCTATGAAATCGCTATTGCTGGAAGCTTTGCTGCATTTAGACTCTTTGACATTTGGAAACCTTCCACCATTGGGACAATTGACCGTAAAGTAAAAGGTGGATTAGGTGTCATGGGTGATGATATTTTAGCAGGAATTGCAGGTGGGTTGTTAACCATTGTTTTATTATTGGGGTTAGATAAGGTTCTGTAGGGTCTTTTCATAAGAAAGCACCCTACCCAATTATTACCCCATCAACCCCAAACTTAGCCATCTCTTCAATCTCATCTTTTTTAATAGTAGCTAAAATCTGTGTATCAAATAGATAATTTTGAGCAATGGGCATAAGCTCTTTGGCTAATTCTTTATCACACACTACATAGGTTGCATTTAAAAGATTAGCAAATATTGCCTCTTCAAGGCTATTTATCTCTAAAGCATAACGTAAAGCATTTTTTTGACAATGTTTGGCAAGTTTCAAAGTCTTCTCTAAAGGTTCTAATTGTAATAATGAATTAGCAGGAGTATTAGCAATCTCTTCTACAGAAGAGACCTTATAAAACGCTTCATTTTCAATCCATTCATGCTCAAATATTTTCATGGAACTACTTTACTTTCTTTAAACAATCAACAGAGCAATAGGCTTTTTTTTGATAAATCAAAGCATCTTCTTCTGTCATGTACGTACCACAAGCAACACATTCGGAAGTTGCTTCAATCTTTCCAAAATCATGCTCACCCTCCTTAGGACTCTCTGGTTTATCTATAAAAGGAATTTTACCTCCAAAAAGACGATAAACAAATACCAAAACAATTCCTATAAAAATAACTTTTAACCACATTTTATGCCTTTATATAAAGATAGTTTCTTTGATTTTTTTCGATTATATCATAATCTAATTGTTGCTCAACCAGTTCCAATTCAGAAAAAACTTTTTCACCTTTGTAAAAAAGAAATTCAGTTTGTTCATCTTGTAGATGTGCTGTTAAGTCCAAAAGCATTTTCGTATCAGTCACAGCACGTGAGCTTATGAGTCCAAAAGCATCAGCTTCATACTCTTCAACACGTTTTTTAACCACTTTAACGTTTGAAAGCTTTAGTTCCATGGCGACATATTTTAAAAACATGGCTCGTTTTTTTCTTGGTTCACACAGTACAGTAGGTACATGAGGATATGCTATTGCCAAAATTAAGCCTGGAAAACCAGCTCCTGTTCCCACATCTAAAATAGAACTAGGCTCTTTTATAAATGTACTGGGAAAAATAGAGTCTTCAATATTTTTTTCAACCTCTAAAGGTGTTTTTGCACCTGTTAAATTATGAACTTTATTCCACTCTAACAACAATTCAGTAAATTTATTTAATTTATTTTTCATTTACAGTAAATGCCCCATTTGTGTTTTTTTAACCTCTAAATACTCTTTATTATAAGGGTTAGCATCAATTAAAATAGGTATTCTTTTACTAATCTCTACATTTTTAAGTGATTCTATTTTTTTAGGATTATTGGTTAGGAGTTGAATCTTTTTTATTTTAAAGTAATCTAAAATATACTCAACAATTTCATAAGTTCGCTCATCGGCTTTAAAACCTAATTGATGATTTGCTTCTACGGTGTCCAAACCTTTGTCTTGTAAAGCATAAGCATTTACTTTTCCTAATAAGCCTATGTTTCTTCCCTCTTGACGGTGATAAATAATCATACCACCCTTAGCAGCTATTAAAGTTTGTGAAAAAGCCAACTGCTCTCCACAGTCACACTTTTTAGACCCTAAAGCATCACCTGTTAAACATTCGGAATGTACTCTTATAATAGGGTTTTCATCTAAATTATCTGTAAAAATAGCCAAGTGCTCTTTGCCAAACTCTTTAAAGGTCTGAATGTTAAAAGTTCCATACTTGGTTGGTAATTTTGCGACTTCTGATATATCAATCTCTCTCATGGTCAAGATTATATCTATTTATTAATCAATTATAAATGTTATGGTGTTAAAATGTTTCAAAATAAAAAAGGATATGAGATGTTTACGCGATTCAGACGAAAAAGACTTAACCCAGTACTAAGAGATTTACTTCAAGAGACACAGATAAGTACTAATGATTTTATTTACCCTCTTTTTATTAAAAGTGGAAAAGGTTTAAAAATTGAAGTAGATTCAATGCCAGGCGTTTTTCAAATGAGCATTGATGAAATATTAAAAGAGTGTGAAACTCTTAAAGCTCTTGGTATCTACTCCATCATTCTTTTTGGAATTCCTGAGACTAAAGATTCTGTAGGAAGTGATGCAATGTGTGAACATGGGATTATTGCTTCATCTATAAGAGAAATCAAAAAAGTACATCCTGATATGTTTGTGGTAACCGACCTCTGTTTTTGTGAGTACACTGACCATGGGCATTGTGGTGTTCTTGACCCTATATTAGAAACTGTAGATAATGACATTACTTTAACTAACCTACAAAAACAAGCTGTAGTCCATGCCCAAGCAGGAGCAGATATGATTGCTCCAAGTGGCATGATGGATGGTATGATTACAGCCATCAGAGAAGGACTTGATGAGGCTAATTTTTCTCATTTGCCTATTATGTCTTACTCTACTAAGTTTTCTTCTGCTTATTATGGTCCATTTAGAGATGTGGCTGAGAGTAGCCCAAGTTTTGGTGACCGACGTTCATACCAAATGAACCCAGCCAACAGAAAAGAGGCTATTTTAGAGAGTTTAGCTGATGAGGCTGAGGGGGCTGATATTTTAATGGTAAAACCTGCCCTTGCTTACTTAGATGTAGTACGAGACATTAAAGAAAACTCTTCTCTTCCTCTTGCTATTTATAATGTAAGTGGTGAATACAGCATGTTAAAAATGGCTGCTAAAGCTGGAGTAATTGATTATGAGCGTGTCATGATGGAGACGATGATAGGCTTTAAACGAGCTGGAGCTGATATTATCATCAGCTATCATGCTAAAGAGGTAGCTGAACTTTTAAAGAAATAACAAACGATAAAACCAATAAAAAAGATAAAGGTAAAATATGCAAATTTTAAAAACAATATTTAGAGAATATGATATAAGAGGAATTTTTGAAAAAGAGCTACATGAAAAGAGTGTTAAGCTTATTGGATATTTTTTTGGACAAAAAGTTAAAGGTAAAAAAGTTGTAGCCATTGGTTTTGATGCCCGTTCCCATTCACCACAATTACGAGACTATTTAGCATCAGGGCTTAATGCAGCAGGATGTACCGTTTTAGATATGGGACTTGTTGCAACCCCTGTAAACTATTTTTCTAACTACATTGAACATGAGGGAGGTATCACTACTGATGCTTCTATTATGATTACTGGTTCACATAATCCAAGTAATTACAATGGGTTTAAAATTACTTTAGACAAAGCCCCATTTTTTGGAGAAGAGATTTATGCTCTGGCTGATGAAATCATTGCTAATCAAGAGATAAGCATAGAGAATAATCCTCAAACAACCCTCATTGATGTTAAAACCCCTTATATTAACTATATGATTAATGCATTTGAGCATTTAAAAGGATTTGAGAAAAAAATCGTTTTAGATGGAGGTAATGGTGTCGTTGATACTGTTATTACCGATATTTTTAAAGCACTAAAGTTAAATTATAAAGGTATCTATTTAGAGCCTGATGGAACATTTCCTAACCATCACCCTGACCCTTCAGTAGAAGAAAATTTAGTAGATATTAAAGCATTATTACAAAAAGAAGGAGAGATTGCATTTGCCTATGATGGAGATGCTGATAGAATTGCTGTGTTAACACATAACTACAATATCAAAGGTGACCAAATGGCACTGCTATATGCTATGAAAATGGAAAATCCTATTGTTATTGGTGAAGTAAAATGTTCACAAGTAATGTATGATGAACTAAAACGTCGTGGTGCAACAGCCATTATGTATAAAACAGGGCATTCAAACTTAAAAGTTAAAATGAGAGAAACAGGTGCAGATTTAGCTTGTGAAGTCAGTGGTCATATTTTCTTTAAACATCGCTACTTTGGTTACGATGATGCTATTTATGCAACTCTTCGTATGTTAGAACTCCTACACGATGGCATTGATTTAGATGCCGAGCTTAATGCTCTTCCGCAAGTTTTTTCAACTGAAGAGTTAAAAGTAGAGACCACAGAAGAAGAAAAATTTAAAATCATAAGCAAAATAAAAACCTTACTTCAAAATCCACCAGCTGACTTTCCTGTCATTAAAGATATTATTGATGTTGATGGTGTACGAATTAATTTTGAACATGGTTGGGGATTGGTACGTGCTAGTAACACAACGCCTGTACTTGTAACACGTTTTGAATCAAATAATGAAGCCTTAGCTAAACAATATGAAGAGCAAGTCAATGCTCTCATTCTACAGGCTAAAAAAGAGATATAAAATTATTTTTTTCTTTCCTTGTCTATCTCTTTAGACAGGTCTGCTAACTCTTCTAAATACTTCGCTTCCGGAGATAATGTTGGTACTTCCAAACTTTTAACTTCTGGCTCTATTGTAATATTCGTACTAATATTTTCTTCCACAGAAATATTAGTGACGTTCTCTTCTTGAATTACTTCTGCACTTTCTACTTCAACTTCAGACAACTCAGCGACAAGTAACTCGGTTAACGCTTCTTCATCTGTTTCACTTTGAGCAATAGCGACTTTAACATCATTGGCAATTTGTTCAATATCCAATTCTTCTTCTTTTTCAGGTAAACTAGTAGTCATTATCGTCATGTTTTTTTCTTCTACTTCAATAAGCTTTTCAACTTCTTCAATCTGTGGTTCTTCATCTTCAACCACAAGGTCATCATCTGAAACTTGAACAGAGATAGGAGGTAAACTTAACTCATCTACCATTTGATGACTTCTATAATAATTGTAACCATAAAAAGATACAGCTACAATAATAACTAATAAAATTAAAATTGTTAATAGCTTTATAAATGTACTAAACAAGGAAGGTTTAGGTTCATCAACACTAACACCTAATATTTGAGACTTATAAGACTCACAAAAATCAGTCTCATTATCTTTTTTATTATCGAACAACTTATTCCTTTAAAATACTAATTCTTGACAATTCTAGCATAAAATCAACTAAGATAACTTTTAAAGACTTTTTTTTGTCACATTAACCATTTTTTTAGCTATAATTACTTAAATTATTAACATTCAAAAATAGTTAATGTTTCTTAAAATAAAGGTTTAGTTATGGAATCATTTATTTGGTTTATTTTTATTTTTACAATTATTGCAATACCTGCATTCTACCTCTACGCTTCTTTACAAAATAAAAAAGACTCACTTGACAAACAAATCATCGATAACATGGATATGGAAATGGAATGTTGTCAAATTGACTTAAGTAATCTTAATATTTTTGAAAGAACTCAAAGAAAATGGGAATCTTTTATTGTTATGATAGGATTAGGAAGATTTTTTTTCCTACAAGTCGTTCCCTCAGAACAAGCATGGATTATTGATAGACATGGGGTTGATCGTGTTGCCTGTGAGGGTATTAACCGTATTGTACCAGGACTTGATAAAGTTGAAGAAGAAGATAAACTTGACTTAAAAGAACAAGAGAGTGACCCCGATCCACAAACCATTACAACTAAAGATAACATTAATATTGAAGTTGATATGTATGCAACTTTTAAAATCATTAAACCGATGAAAGCTGTCAAAGAGGTAGAGAACTATAAAGAAAAACTAAAAACAGTCATTGAAAATAGTACCTATACTATTTTAGCTGGACAAAACTTTGAAGATATTCAAAAAAATACAATACCTCTTCTTAATGAGATTAAAAAACATGCAAGTATTACTTCAGAGCGTTGGGGAATTGAAATGATGGAGATGAGTTTTCAAAGTTTAACTTTACCAAAAGAATTAGTAGAAGCAGAACAGAAAAAAATTATTGCAGAACGTGAAAGAGAAGCAGCTGTTATTGAAGCAAAAGGGAAACATGAAGTTATGACACTTAATGCTAAATCAGAAGGTGTTTTAATTGAACAACGTGCTGAAGCTACACGTAATGCTATTGAAAAACTAAAACATCTAATGCCTGAGCTTTCAGATGAAAAAATCATGCAATTTCTAACCTCTAATGCCTATATTGATTCAATGAGAGAACTCTCCTCTTCTAGTAATTCTAAATTTGTCCTCTACCCTTCAGATGTTCAGCAACCCATGGATAAGGTCATGAATGCAGAATATATGTCACAAGCAATGAAAAAAACTAAAAAATAAGGAAAAACAATGTTTTTTATTACAGGAATGTCTACATTTACATGGGTCTTAATAGCCTATATTGGATTACATTTAGGACAAGAACACATTGCTCCTCTACAAGAGCTTCTTAAAAAAGAGAATATTAGTACACTTTTAGAATACCCTGTACTAACCCATCATATTAGTATGAATCAAGATTTCATCTTAAGAGGAAGAGAAGTTTTCTTAATTGTAGGTTCTCTTGCCCTATTTGTCGAAATAGCCAAAGCTGCGACAGCTAGTAAATTTGGTGCATCAGAGACTTTACTTAGTTTTATTGTCTCTATGATTTTTATTGTGATGTTCTTCATGGTTTCATGGGCACAAAATGCAACCTTTTTAATTTTAGGAATGATGTCACTTATTGATGCTACTGGTGGCTTTATTATCGAACTTAATGCTGCAAGAAGAGATATTAATGTCAATGGTGGGGGTATCTTAGGTTAATGCTACTTCCTTCTGACAATGAATACATCGTTATAGGTGATGTACATGGTTGCATTGATGAACTAAAAAGCCTTTTAAAAAAACAAGGCTTCCAAACAAATCAAGAAGACTTACTTCAAGTTACTGAAGATAATGAACATCGATCTATTGTTTTACTAGGTGACTTTATTGACAAAGGAAGTGAAGTTAAACTTGCTGAAACCATTGAGTTTATTCATAAAAACTACAAACACTTAAATAAAAAAAGAAAGCGTTTTTACCTTATTGAGGGCAATCATGAAGATATGGTCTATAGATACATTATTAATGATTCAACACTTATTGTTAATGCTAAAACCATTGCCAATAAAGAAAAGTACTATAATACTGTAGCACTTTTAGAAAAAAATTCTTCCCTTAAAAAACTTTTTCTAGAACTTTATGAAGCCTGTGATGTTTGGTTAAAATATATCTATGATAAAAACTTTTCAGTAACACTCACTCATGCCCCATGTCCTGAAGCTCATTTAGGCGTTGAGAGAAAAAAAATGATTAAGTGTACTTCACGTTCTAAAAACCCTAAAATGCCTTTAGATGAACTCATTCCTTATACCCATGAAGAGGCTAAAGATAATAGACATTATCATATATTTGGTCACCTTTCGCAGCCCAATATTCGCCACTACAAAAACAAAATTTGCATTGATACCTCAGCCATCTATGGTAACCATTTAAGCTGTGCCATTATCAAAAAAAATCAACTTAGCTTTGATTCTGTACCTTTTGAACATAAACAAACCCAAGGTTCACAAAACTACAACCTACTTTTTGATTTTTAATCTTAAACTCTTTATGGTAGAATGCTTCCCTTAATTATAATTGAACCTACTTTAAATATAGAGTAAGAGGAACTCCCATGAGACATTTTTTAAGCTTAAAAGATTTTACAAAAGATGAAATCTTAGAAATGATAACTTTAGCACAAAAAATTAAAAAAGAGACAAAAGCCAAAAACTTTGTACCTTATTTAGAAAAACAAACGCTTGGTATGATTTTTGAAAAAAGCTCGACAAGAACCCGTGTAAGCTTTGAGACAGGTATCTATCAACTTGGGGGAGTTGGTCTGTTTTTATCGTCTAACGACATTCAATTAGGTCGTGGTGAACCAATGAAAGATACTTCACGAGTTATTAGCCGTATGGTTGATATGGTGATGATTCGTACTTTTGAGCAATCTAAACTTGAAGAGTTTGCAAAGTACTCCCAAGTACCTGTGATTAATGGGCTTACCGATGCCTACCATCCGGTACAACTTATGACAGACTACCTAACCATGTTAGAGTTTGGCATAACAGAGCCTGTTGTAGCCTATGTTGGAGATGGTAACAACATGACTCACTCTTGGCTAATGCTAGCAGCAAAACTTGGGTTTGAGCTAAGAGTTGCTACCCCTAAAGGGTATGAATGTAATACTAAGATTATAGAAGAAGCTCTAAGCATAGCAAAAGAGTCTGGAGCAAAAATCAGCTTTTCAAATGACCCTAAAATAGCTGTACAGGGTGCAAATGTAGTCACTACAGACACTTGGGTCTCCATGGGTCAAGAAGATGAGAAAGAAGAAAGAATGAAAGCTTTTGATGGCTATATTGTCGATGAGGCTTTAATGTCATTCACACAAAAAGATGCTATTTTCTTGCATTGTCTTCCAGCATACAGAGACTATGAGGTAAGTGAAGCCATATTTGAGAAACACGCTGACGAGATTTTTACAGAAGCTGAGAATAGACTCCATGCCCAAAAAGGCATTATGGTGTGGCTAGACCAACACCGAGAAAAATAGAGAGAGATATGAGCAAAAAATTAGAAGATATTTTTAACTTTCAAGAGACAGCTGATGCCTGTGTAAAATGTGGAAAGTGTATACCCGTTTGTACCATTCACCAAGTCAATGCCGATGAAGTAACCTCTCCTAGAGGATTCATTGACCTTTTAGCACAGTACCAACAAGGAAATCTAGAACTGGACAAAAATGCCAAAAACATTTTTGAAAGCTGTTTTCTTTGTACCAACTGTGTCGATGTTTGCCCTAATGACTTAGCCACTGACATGGTCATAGAAGAAGTACGTGCTGATATTGCTGATAAATTTGGCATTGCATGGTTTAAACGTGGATTCTTTTTCCTTTTACGTCATCGTAAGATTATGGACTTTGTCATGAAAATGGGCTTCATGTTTAAGACCTGTGCCTTAGCCCAAGACAACAAAGACCGAGGTCTTCGAGCTAGATTTTCATTACCTATGATTAAAAAAGGTAGATTACTACCCTCTATGGTAAAAACAAGCTTTTTGAATTCTTACCCAGAAGAGATACCAGCACCTAAGCAAGAGCAAAAAAATCAACGCGTAGCACTCTTCATAGGGTGTCTAGCCAACTATAACTATACAGGAATTGGAGACTCTTTGGTAGAAATACTCAAAGAGTTAAACATTGACATCTTCATTCCAAAAGAGCAACTTTGCTGTTCTGCCCCTGCTTACTTTACAGGTGATGTCCATTCAGTAGAGTACATGACAAAAAAAAACATAGAATATTTTGAGAGTTTTATGGATGATTGTGATGCCATGCTCATTCCAGAAGCTACTTGTTCGGCGATGGTCAAACATGATTGGCAAGTATTTTTCAAAAACCATAACATGCCAGAGTGGGAAGAACGAGCGAAAAAGGTCACTGAAAAGATTCACATGGCAACAGCATGGCTAGATGACAACACAGAACTCCAAGCCATACTTAAAACACATGGAACATTTGATGAGTCTGTTACTTACCACGACCCTTGTCACGCTAAAAAAGTACAAGGTATCTACCAACAACCAAGAAATCTTTTAGCTCCTAACTACCCCATGGTAGAGATGAGTGACTCCGACCGATGTTGTGGCTTTGGTGGAGTTACCATGCAAACAGAGAAGTTTCATTTTGCAGAAGCTGCTGGTAAACCAAAAGCAGCCATGATTAGAGATACCAAAGCTCATTATGTATCTGCTGAATGTTCTGCTTGTCGTATGCAGTTAAGTGAAGCTATGAACCATGCAGAAGTTGAGACAATTTTTAAAAATCCATTAGAGTTGGTTGCTGAGGCTTTAAAGAAATAATTTGTAGGGTGTTTCTTCTAAAATACCCTACGAATATTTATCAAACCACCACATAAAAGCAAACATTAATCCAACAGACTTACCTATTGACTCATCATACATAAATGTTTTAGCTTCTTTAATGGGTAGTTCAATCACTTCTATCTGTTCCTCTTCAATGCCACCACCTTGACCAATTCTTAGGCTTTCATCGACCTCTGCATAATAGATAACTTGAAAACTCCCTGAAGTACCAACAGAAGTTAAAACTTTCGTAATACGTTCTATCTTTTCAAGAGAAACATTAAAACCACACTCCTCTTCTATCTCTTCTTTGACGATTTGTGCTAAAGACTTCTCTTTGTCAATCAGTCCAGCACACAGCTCAACTGTCATGCCATCTCCATTACGATGGTAAACAGGGGGTCTAAACTGTTTTACTAAGATAAAAGCATCTTTTTCTTTATGATAAAGTAGAATAGCTACAGAGTCATGTGATTCTACAATCTCCCATGATTTTTTGATGCCATTTTGTTTGTAGGTAGCTAAGGCTGTCTTAACAAACTTTGCTTGATGCAAAGGCTCTAACTTAAACTCTTCAACAATATTTGGCACTACCAACCTCTATTTTGATAATATTTTTTCATAGAAGGTAAAACAGAAATTGTATCAACTGTATTCCAAACATAAGATGGTAAATTTTCTTTAGAGATTTTATTGATAATTTTTGTATACTTTTTTTGTCTAGTTAAAAAAGCTCTTCGACCTTTGCCGGTTAAGCCTTCTTTAGAAAACTTCACCATTCTCATAGGGTTAATAGCACGTCCATTTTTATAAAGTCCAAAATGCAAATGAGGTCCAGTACTCCGTCCTGTACTTCCTACATAACCAATAATTTCTCCAGATTTTACATACTTTCCTTTTTTAGCTTTTATACGACTTTGGTGTGCATATAAAGTAACATACCCATCTTTATGTTGAATTTTAACTACCTTACCATAGCCCCCTTTTATTCCTGAAAAAATTACTGTTCCATCAGCTGCAGCTAAAATAGGTGTTCCTCTTTTCGCCCCAAAGTCTGTTCCATGATGTGCTTTCCAACGTTTTAATACAGGGTGAAAACGTCTATTTGTAAAATGAGAAGTGATGCGTACATGATTAATAGGTTTACGCATATATTTCTGAATAAGTACTTTACCTTTTTCATTATAGTACTTTCCATCTGTATGCTTAAAAACATAATTCTTTTTACCATGCGATTCAAGCATGGCTACTTTAATATCAGGTAAGCCTAAAGGTTGTCCTAGACGCATTTTTTGGTCATAAACAATGGCTATTTTATCCTTTTTTTGAATGCCTCTAAAGTTTACAGAATGCTTTAAAACTCGTGTAAATTCATTGGCTAAACGCTTGTTTTTAACTTTATTAACAATGTCCGAATGAGGAGATTTATCTACTTCAAGTAGTGTGACATAGGTATCTTTTTGGTACGAAATTGGTAAAATTTCTAATTGATATCCAGTATGTGTTCTAAAGAGATGTACCTGAAGCTCATCACCAATAGGTAATAAGGTCTGAAGCAATACACCATTAGAAGCTATCAATTCAAAATAACGATGACTATACCCAATTTCATCAATAAGCTTTAAATCATCTTTATCTAAAGTCTCTAAAATTTTTTTTGAAATATTGTTGTTTTGTAAATACTGCTCAAAAGCAAGTCCTTTTTTCCACATTGAATATTGTACTTTAGCAGCAAATGTGAACATTGAAAACAATAAAAAAATTATTCCAATCCTCATAAAAACATTGTTCCTCAAAAAAACTCCTCTGTCAATTATGATTATTATAACTTATGCAAACTAAAAGCTAAAAGTATAAATATATAACTCTAAGCCTATTTAAGTAAAATTCGCCAATGAAACACCTACGAGGATACAAACAACGTTATTTTTCATTAGCAGTTATTGCAATGTATTCAACGCTGTTCAAATTATGTGCTATTGACACAAATTACCAATACCATAAGCATACTTTTGAATACCAAGAGTACAAAACCTCACCACCCTATCTATGGGTACATTACACATTATAACAAATAACAACATGATTAAATTTTAGTTACTACAACTAGTAACTTTTCTTACTATATTTCAAAGGATTCAAGTGAACACAACAATAAAACTCAGTCTAATTACGACGCTATTATTAAGCAACAACCTATTTGCAGAGGAGAAATTAGAAGATATTACTATTACTACAGCTACAAAAACCTCTCAAAACATTAAAGATGTTACCTCTAATGTCAATGTTATTACAGCCCAAGAGATTGAAGAGAGACACTATACAACAATTACCGAAGCTTTAAACTCACTTCCTGGTGTTAATTTTACCTCAAATGGTGGTCTTGGTACAACATCAAGTGTGAGAGTACGAGGGTTTGACCCACAAAAAACACTGGTAATGATTGATGGTATTCGTTACAATGACATTACAAACAGTTCAGGGGCTAGTTTTGCACACCTTATGATTTCAGATATTGAAAGTATTGAAGTTATTAAAGGGGCTCAATCTGGTATTTGGGGAGCTGACGCTGCTGCTGGGGTCATTAACATCATTACAAAGGGTGCAAAAAAAGGCTTAAATTTTTCAGCATCACAAGATTTTGGTAGTTTTGAAACATCAAACAGTAATATGGTTGCCTCTTACAGAAATGATACTGGATACATTAAGGCATCGCACAATATTGTCAATAGCCGTAGTTTCTCTGCACAAGCACCTTATGGTTCAGAGTTAAATGATTTTGAAGATGATGGATACAATAACAAAACAACCAATCTAAAGGCTGGTTTCAACATTACTCCAACAAACAAAATAGATGTTTCTCATACCATTATTGATGCTGATTCTAACTATGACAATTCAGTTTATGAGGGAGAATACCCAGACTCTGTTCTTAACCGAGTCGCTTCAGCTAATAGCATTGCTACATCCAACAATAAAAGTACTTTTTCTTCTATTAACTTTAATCATGTAGACAGTTTTAATGAATTAGATGTCTATGCAAAACAATCTAAATTTAAAAGAACTTATCCACAAGATTTTACACCACTTTACGAAGGAGAAGTAAAAGAGTATGGATTAAAATCTAAAATTGATTATTTAGAGGATAGTTTTGTTGTTGTAGGAGGAGACTATAAAAAGTTTGAGCATAAAGACACGGTGAATAAAGCCTTTACAAATAAAGCCCTATTTTTAACCAATAACAATAAATTTGAAAAGTTTCTCGATGGAACAACCATTATTACTGAGTCTTTACGACATGATAGCTTTAATAATTTTGACAATAAAACAACAGGTAAAATAGGAGTAAAATACACTAACAATACCATAGAGGGATTAAGTACCTCTCTTAACTATGGAACAGCTTACAATGTACCCTCATCATTTCAACTCTACTCTTTCTATGGAAACCCTAACATGAAAGCTGAAAATATTAAAAGTTTTGATGCAACCATTGGATATAAAGATATTTCTATTACTTATTTTAAAAATGAGATTGATGACATTATTGACTATGATTTTGCTACTAGTAAATATGCCAATGTCGCTGGAACTTCTACACTTAAAGGTTATGAAATTAGTTACAACACAACTTTTGATGATATTGTAGCCTTAACCCTTGGATACAGTAAGTTAGACGCAACAGATAAAGATGGGAAAGATTTAGCAAGAAGAGCCAAAGAGTCTTTAAAGTTTGGTCTTGACTATTATGGAGTTGAAAACTTACATTTAGGGCTTAATGGTGAGTACATTGGAGACCGAGATGATACTGATTTTGCTACTTTTGCACAAGTTAGTACAGGAAACTATACCGTTGCAAACTTTGTCGCCAACTATGAAGTTGACAAGCATATGAGTGTTTATGGGAAAGTAGACAATATCGCTGACAAATATTATCAGACTGTTTATGGCTACACTTCTTCTCCAAGAGCATTTTATGCAGGGATGAAACTCACCTACTAATCTAACATATTTTGTTATAATGTGGGCAATATTTTGCCCACAAAGATTTAAGATGAAACAACTGTTTTTACTACTATTTATACCCCTTTCCCTCTTTTCTAACGAACGCATCATCGCTCTTAGTCCTGCTATCAATGAGATTATTTTTGCCTTAGGTGCTGAGAAACAAATTGTTGCCAACACCCAATACTCACTCTACCCAAAAGCCTCCATAGCACTTCCAAAAGTAGGTGGTTACTTCTCCCCTAGTTTAGAAAAGATTGTGGCACTCAAACCTACGTTGGTCATCATGCAAGACAACAACCAAAAACTAAGTGTTAAACTCAAACGATTAGGCATTAAGAGTCACATCATCAAAATTGACAAGCTTCAAAGCATCAGCCAAGCCATTTTAGAAATTG
Source organism: Campylobacteraceae bacterium (assembly GCA_027081065.1). The sequence goes on along the minus strand of JALWLW010000016.1, from coordinate 1,723 downwards.
GGAAAATACTAAAAAAAGAAGAAAAAGCCAAAGAGATTGTAAAGCAAATAGACAATGAACGTAAAAAACTTCAAAATATTGTTAATGGTAAAAAGATTCTCATTGTCTTTGGACGAAACACCGACCTTAGTAAACAGATTTTTGTAGCAGGACAAAACCTCTACTACGATGAGATTATCAACGAGAGTAACAACACCAATGCCTTACAGTCAACACGAAAAGGTCAACCCATCTTAAACATGGAGAACATCATCGCGTGTAATCCTGACATTGTCCTGCTTTTAGCACGCTGTCAAGCCGATGGACTCAACAATGAAGCACTCATTAAACCTTGGTTAGAGCTACCCATTAATGCAGCTAAGAGCAAAGCCATTTATATCAATTCTCATATCTATGCAGGAATTCCCAGTGACCGTTTAGCACTGTTTTTAGAAGATTTTAGAGCCATGTTAGAGGACTACCGTGCTAAAACTAAGTAACTACTCTGATGGTATTTTAAAAAACATCCATTTCACTTTGGCTCAAAACCAAAACCTCATCATCTTAGGCTCAAACGGTGCAGGTAAATCAACCCTTGCCAAAGTTCTTTGTGGCATCACCCCCTCAACTCTTTTAGTCAATGACAAACCCTTAAATACCTACTCAAACAAAGAGCGAACCAAACTCATTAACTATGTACCTGCCAAACTAGAGATATTTGACGAGTACATCACCTTAGATGAGTATTTAAACCTCAGCCGTTTACACACCCTTTTAGCTTCTAAAAATATGCTTAAACTCTTAAGCCTAGAACATCTAAAAAACAAACCCTGTCAACAACTAAGCTCAGGTGAACAACAACTCACCATGTTAGCCACAGCTATTTTACACAATGCCAAAGTAACCATATTTGACGAGCCCACAGCCAACCTTGACCCACAAAAAAGCAGAGACACCTATTCACTTTTAAAAAGCCATCTTTTTCAAAGTAAAATCATCATCACCCACGACCTAAACTTAGCCTATAAGCTTGGTTACGATGTCATGTTCATAAAAGAAGGAGAGATTGACTTTTTGGGAAGCTCAAAAGCATTTTTTCATGCTTCTAACCTTGACCACTATTTTGGATCTTCGGTTAAGATGGTTGAGGGGTTTTTAGTGGTGGATTTGTAAAGACTATCCATTGTTTCGGAATGTATTCCATATATTTGTTAAAATAATGGAATATATTCCATAAATATGTCAAAAGGCTTAATAATCTTTTTTCGCTATAATAAAAAAGAAGGATAAACATGGCTTTACAGTTTGAATGGGATGAAAAAAAAGCTAAAATAAATAAACGTAAGCATGGTATATCGTTTGAAGAGGCAACAACAGCATTTGCTGATGAACTTTCAATTACAATTGATGACCCTCTACATAGTGATGATGAAGATAGACTCATTTTGATTGGTCAATCTAAGCAATTTAAAACTTTAGTTGTTATTCATGTTGAACGAAGAGAAACCCTACGAATTATTTCAGCAAGAAAAGCAACAAAACATGAACAAAAATTTTATGAGGAGTATTAATCATGAATCAAAAAGATGAAATGTTAGAAGAATATGATTTTTCTAATGGTATTAGAGGCAAGTATGCACAAGCTTATAAAGAGGGTGTTAATATTGTAAAATTAGATACAGATGTAATGAAATTTTTTCCTGATGCTAAGTCTGTAAATGAAGCGTTACGAACTTTAATTAAT